>JBBSOB010000049.1:0-20869 GCA_038260205.1 Phormidesmidales cyanobacterium | reverse complement strand
TGGATAAAGCCCATATCCAACATGCGGTCGGCTTCATCAAGAATCAGCACCTCTACCTGCGAAAGGTCAATCGTCCGCTGATTAACATGGTCGAGCAAGCGCCCCGGCGTCGCCACCAAAATATCTACGCCCTGCCGCAGCTTGGAGATTTGTGGATTAATTTTGACGCCGCCAAAAATAACCGTAGAGCGAATCGGTAGATATTTGCTGTAGGTGCCCACGCTTTCGCCTACCTGTGCCGCCAGTTCGCGAGTCGGCGTCACAATCAGCGCTCTCAGCGGACGACGCCCGGCTGAGCCATTCTCTGGCAGAAGGGTAGTCTGATCGCGATTTTTCTTCAGGATGGGCTTGCCGCCTGTGGCCTTAGCGGCCGTTCGGCCTTTAGCCGCCTTACTCGCCGCGACTTGAGCAATTTCATCCTGCGGGGGCAAATCTTCGCACAGCCGCTGAAGAAGGGGCAACGTAAAGCCCGCCGTCTTACCCGTTCCGGTCTGAGCGCTGGCCATGACATCGCGACCTGCAATAATCACGGGAATGGATTTACTTTGAATGGGTGTTGGCTCGGTGTAACCCTCTTCGTTAACGGCGCGCAGAATTTCGGCCCGCAGACCGAGTTTTTCAAAAGACATCAGATACCTATCATCAATGAGGTTTGAAGCGATTGCCCCTCAAGGCGATGGCACTTCTAGCAGGCAAACTCATCAGAGTTACCGCCAAGGCATCATACTAGCAGACTTCTTTACAAAGGGTAACGGTTGGTTTCGCCTACGATTCGTCTAACGTCTGCTCTAGCCAGGCAACGATATCGGCCGTAACGACATCAACATCCAGGTCGTTGTGGGGTTCGTGGTAGCTGTCGGGATAAATGCGCAGGGTTTTTTGGGGGACGGCTATTTCCTCAAACAAGGCCGTGCTACCCGCCGGATCGATCAACGGATCTGCGCCGCCGTGCGTGAGCATAATGGGCAAACTCAGCCGACTAATATGCTTTTTAACCCACGCTATGGTGGAGATCGTTTCTGCGCCCCAACGCAGCGTGACATAGGGATGCACTAGAGGATCTTGCTGGGCCTGGACTTCTATGGCGCGATCGCGCGACAGACCGCCTGCATCCAAACACATTTTGAGCGTGAATCTGGGCAGCAACCCAGAAAGTAATTTAGCCAGTACAGCTCTAGCGGAATGTGCCGTGCCACCTACCGGCTTCATAGGAGGAGCGCTCACCACAATGCCTTTTACCTGCAATGCTTCAAAGCGAGCCGTCTGATCGCTGCGCAAAACATAGTCCAGTACGATTAGCCCACCCAAGCTGTGACCCATCACAAATAAAGGGGCAGTGGGTTCTTGCGATCGCACCAACTGCAAAAAAGCCTGAACGTTGTCTCTATAGTCTTGCCAGCTTCTGATATGACCCCGCTGCCCGTCCGACTTGCCGTGGCCCTGATTATCGAACCCAAATACGGCATATCCCGCGCTAACCGCCGCCTTGACCACGCTGCAATAGCGCCCAGAATGCTCGCCCAGCCCGTGAACAATCGCCAGCACCCCTTTGGCCGGTAACCTCCCTGGCGATGGCTCCACCTGCGGTGTTTTGAGCGGCGGCTGAACAGTAGGGTCGTCCTCATCTGAGAGGGTTTGCCCTGGAGGAGAGGTTTGGACTAACGGAGAGGATTGGCCTGACGTAGCAGGATACCAGCTCTGATAGAACAACTGAATTTGATTAGCGCCGGTAAATGTACCCTGTGAATGGTTGAGCAAAGAGCCTTGAAGCATTCTGGGTAGATGAGTTTGAGTCGAGGTCATTGCAGCTACTAGCGGGTGCCTGAAGGCCAAGGTATGTTTATCTATTGTGCATTCTATCTATCTAATCGCAACCTGATTGCAGCCTAATTACCAGGATAGATTTTGCCTAAACGGGGTCTATGATCTCGATGGTGCCCCGCTGGCCGTCGAGGCGAACTCGTTGACCGGTAGCCAATCGGTGAGTAGCATCGGGGACATCCATCACGGCAGGAATACCATATTCTCGCGCAACAATGGCTCCATGAGAGAGCTGACCGCCCACTTCAGAAATTAGCCCACCAATGCGAGCTAGCAAAGGCGACCAGCCAGCATCGGTATAGGGCACAACCAGAATCGTTTGTTTATCTATGATCATTGAGGTGTCCGAAAGATTGTCTAAAACGCGGATGGTGCCCTCTATTTGCCCGGCGCTGGCCCCAATTCCTTTGAGGGTTTCTGAGGCTGGCAGTAGGCTAAGCGCAATCGGTGCAGCGGTCGGCTGACCATAGACTAGATAGGGGGCGCGATGGTTGCTTGCGGCTTGCCAACGGCCTTTTTCTAGGTCTACGTTGAGCCTGAGTTGATCAGCTCGGTCGGCTCGGTCAGCTCGGTCAGCTCGGTCAGCGGCGATCGCACTCTCCACCGCATCAGCAGTATCGGCTGACATTTGCTCCACCTGATCTTGTATGACTGGCCAGGTTAGAAAGAAAATATCGCCCTGTTCTTGCAGTTGCCCCTGCGTTAGCCAGCGACTTTCTAGCTCTACAAAGCAGCCTCTAAGCGTCGCGAGCAGACGGTTATAGACTTCGGCCACCTGCCCTTTTAAATCCAGGCGGGCTTGCACCTGTCGCTGACGGATCTGGGCAAGTGGAAAGCGGGAATGGCGATTTGACTGGCGATCAGATGTGTCAGTTGCGGTACTTGAGGCGGTACTTGAGGCAGTATTTGAGGCGGTGCTTGAGACGGCTGGAGGCTGAAGTAGGTACTGAGTGAGCAGCTCTTTTACCGGCTGAGGGGATTCGCGCCAGGTGGGCACGGCAATATCGGTCGCCACTGCGCTCAGGTATCCATATTTGTTGAGGAATTGGTCGAGCTGATCGAAGATAGGATGGCCGTCTGGATGTTCGGAGAGGGCGGCAAATAGAGAGGTATCGCTGCCCGATGAGTCATTGCGGTGGAAGCGATCGCCTAAATCCAGTTCTGGAATGAGCGATCGCATCCTGTCAGCCATTTCCTTTAGCTCCACCAGCGCTTTTACTTCAGGGCTTTTACTATTATCTAGCAGCGCCAAATCGACGCCAAACACGGTTTGTCTTAGCGCCAAACTGAGCGGAGACAAAATGTTGTAGTAAGTCGCCTCTTCCAACGCAGACATCACCGCCTTGATGCGTTCAACAATTTCTAGCTCGCTGAGATCTGCAAGTGGTTGCGCTGCCCACTGCGCCTGAACCGGGGCAAATTCAGTCCGCTGCGCTTCGGCAAACTTCTGGGGCAGTTTCATTTCCTGGCGTAGCAGCCGCCATAACCCCGGCAGATTGCGGACGGTGGTCGCTAGCGGCGGGCGGTTGAACTTGGCTCCTCTAGTTAGAAACTCCAGGCTGTCGGGCGGAAGGCCCATGCGCGAGAACAAGTCGCCTAGCAGCGTGGCGTTGAAATAGGCGCGGGAATAGTGCAGCGTGGCAGTTTGAGTAAAGTCTAGTCCAGCGACGCGATCGCCCAAAACAGACGTAAACAATCGGCCCCACACGCCACAGGTCAGCGGTCGGTTAATTGACCAGGTGAGCGGTCGAATGACGCCCGGAATGACCTCAGCGGCAATTTTTCGAGTCCAGATAGGAATCAGCGTGGTGATCGGGCGACTTTGCAACACCCAAAGCTGCTCGCCATCAAACGTCCATTCCACATCCTGAGGAATGCCATGGAAGCTGCGCTCTAGATGTCTAGTCAGATAAGCAACCTGGGCAATTAGAGCTTTGGGCACTTTGCCGCTGCCTTGCACCATAAGGTCTACCTCAAGCGGGAGCTGCCAGCTATTTTTGTCCGTAGATTTAGTGCCCATAGATTGAGGGCCCATAGATTGAGGGGCGATCGCCTCATCGTCTACCATCACCTGATAGCGCTCAGGCGTCACCTGTCCAGAAACCACCCGGCTCGCATCGCCAGGCAGCGCTTCTACGACTACTCCATTACCGATATGCGTCACCGGATCGCGACTAAACGCAACGCCCGAAAAGGTGCCAAAAATATGGGGCTGCACCAGCACGGTCATTTTGCCGTCGGGCAGATCGCGGCTTTCACGGTAGCGCACGGCGCTCGTTGAGTTGTAAGCATTTAGGCAAACCGTAATCGCCTGATCGAGCGCGGCAGGGCTGTTTACTTCGGTGACGGAAACGTATTGACCCGCCGCCGAGGATGTGAGCGAATCTTCTCCCACTGCTGATGAGCGCACCACGACAGGATTTGTAGGGCTAGGCGAAACGATGCTGATTAACGCGGTCGGATCGTCGCCAGCGGGGAGCACGTAGCCAGGAACCACCGGGTAGCCCCAGGCTTTGAGCTGCGAGAGGGTGGCCGCTTTGGCCCCGACTTCTGAAGGATTGAGGACAGTAGATAGAGATTTTAAGGCGCGATCGCCCTGAAAAAAGCGAAACATCCGCCGCGATTCTCCAGCACTCTTCATAGCGGGCAGCTCCAAATCGTCGGGTATTTTTTGATAGATCCAAAAGACCAGCCCGGATAGACAGGCCACCGCCAGTACCCGCGCCCCTTCAGTAGGATGAATCAATGCGCTCAGCACCGGCATTAGCACCAGTACCAGCAGTCGGCCCTGCTCACGCATTCTGAGTACGGTAAAACCAACAAAGCTCACTAAAAAAACTAGTCCAGCCACCAGCGGATCGTAGACAAAAAAGCCCCAGGCGACATTCGTAGTCCCCGCCCCTTGCGATCCCCAATAGCGCCCCATCACCAAAAAAATCAGTGAAAAGATGGGCCAAACAGCGTCGTTGCCAAAAAAGTAGCGGGCAACTAGCACCGCCGCAATCCCCTTCAGCGCTTCGGCGATGACGGCAAAAATGCCTGCAACCGTGCCACCGTGATAAAAAGCCGCAGAAACCCCTACGTTTCCAGTGCCCACCTGCGAAAGTTGCTGCCCCGAAAAGAGCCGCACAATCCAGCCTGAGAGCGGCAATGCCCCTAAGCAAGGAACCAGCGTGAAGATAATCAGAGCGCCGAAAACTTGATCCATGTCTTTAAACTAGTATTTTTTAGGCGATCGCTACAAACCAACTGCAAACTCACCGGCATCCGGCTGCTAGCACCTATCGTCTGTTCAAGACGCGCTGCAAGCTAAGCTAAAGCTACGTGACGGAGAAGGGCGCTGACCCGCAAAAGCCAATGAATTCTAAGAAAGCGAATTCTAAGAAAGCAACCTCTAAAAAAGCTAACTCTAAGGAAAATACCCGCCAACCGCCTACACCCCCTCGCATCGCTAGGAGACACTGGCGGCGAAACTTGCTGTGGATCGGCCTACTCGCTTTTGTTTGGCTAATGTGCAGTGGCCAGGTCGCAGCGGCCACTTTAACCGAACGGCAGCAAACGTTTCCCAACTGGCAAAGCAAACCAGACGCGCAGATCCCAGACGGCGACCTGGTCTATCCGAGCTGGATGGATGGCACTTGGCGGATGACTTCTACGCTAATAGACATGAAGGCGCCGCTCGCACCCGACATTGTGACTCCTGGCTTTGAAGGCAATCGCCAGTTTTTGCACAAACCTGTTCGAGCGGTGATTAAGTTCAGGCCGGTAAAAGTCTCTTTTCGGCGCTTTTTGGACAAGGTGATTCCGGGTGATGACGACGAAATTCAGATTGTGAGCGATCGCGCTTTCAACGGGTTGAGCTTAGCTAGGGCTTATCTAGGCGACGACTGGGTAGAGGCCGTCAAGGTAGACCCGGACGATCCTAACCGTCAGATCACCTTTTTGAAGAACAATCAGCAGCTTATTTCGACCGTCACCGGACGCATCGTAGAAAATCCTAATCCGGCGGCTTTTGCGACGACAGAAATCTTTCAGCAGTTCTTTCGCAATGCTAGAGACGCGGACGATCAGCCGGTAACCTATCTCAACGAAGTCGAAAATACAACCGTTTATCGCCGCCACTCAGACCCTAATTTCCCTATCAACGCCGACCAAATTACGGCTATTTATCTCTCCCCCCAAGATCCCAATTATTTCAAGGCAAAAGGGTCGCCGGTGGCGCTCTATCGCTATCAACTTTCGTTTAGTCCTCTTCGAGATTCGTCGGGAACAAGATAAAAGCGGGCTATCAGCGAGGACGGTAGTTTGAATCGCGAGGATAGTCTCTGTCGTTGTAATCCCTGTCGTCATAACCGCGATCGCCCGGTGGCCCATAATAATCACGACTGCCGTAGCCTCTATTGTCGTAGCCTCTGTCACCCGGCGGACGGCTCGGCGGTCGAGATCCGCGCTGATCAAAGCCCGGCTGTCCATAGCCGCGATCTGGCCGATGGCCCAGGATGTCTTTCTCTACATGTATTTTTAGCTGCTGAGCCATTCGCCGCAGCCCCTGCCGCTCATCTTGGCGGATAAAGGGCAAAAAGACTTTAGATAGAATCCCCGAGAACGTCTCGCGATGCAGATAGCGCGTCCGGCCCGGCATCCGCTCTTGCAGCTCAAACGTATGCTCTGTCTTTAGTCCTGGAATAGACGCCGTCCACATCATCAAACTCGGTGGGCGCAGCATCGTAATCAAAGGCTGAAACTCAGTTTCCTCATCGCCTTCTAGCCGCTGCATTGCCAAAAAAAGCTCATTGCCTCTGGCGATTTGAATACCGGGTTCGCAATCGTAGAAAAACGTATTCCAATAGCGCCACTGATCTTTACGCATGAGCGCTTCCCACACCATGCTCTGCGGCGCGTTGATGTCGATTTCGGCGTACAAAGTTGGCATAGCGATTTCGTAACTAACCTTTCTAGGTATACAAGATATACAGGGCAATTAGTCTTACTATGCCCTAAGCGACTGATGCCGTTTTTAACGACGTTTTCAAGCGCATTTTAGCAATCTTTCAATCACCGCCGCCCTCCTATGGTCAGTTTGACGCCGAATCCTAGCTACAGTCTAACCTTGCGAATTAAGCTACCAAACCGGGTGAATCGTCTATCTGCGGTGATTGAGGCGATCGCCCGCGCCGAAGGCAACCTCGGCAACATCGACGTAGTTGAAAAAACCCGTGACTACATCATCCGCGATATCTCGGTAGATGCTGCTAGCACCGAAGCTGCTGCCAATATCGAAGCCGCCGTTCGCGCCTTGGATACGGTAGACGTTCAGTCTGTGCAAGATCGTACCTTTGCGCTGCACCAGGGCGGCAAGCTGCGAGTAGAAGCAAAAGTGCCGCTGCGAGAGCAAGATGATTTGGCCATGGCCTATACGCCGGGGGTCGGGCGAGTTTGCCTGGAGATTGCGAAGGACCCAGAGCGCGTATACGACCTGACCATTAAGGGCAATACGGTGGCCATTGTCAGCGATGGGAGTGCGGTACTAGGACTAGGCAACCTGGGCGCGGCAGGTTCGATACCGGTGATGGAAGGCAAAGCGATGCTGTTTAAAGAATTTGCGGGCCTAGATGCCTTTCCGATTTGCCTGGACACGCAGGACACCGAAGAAATTATTGAGACTGTAAAGCGACTTGCGCCCGTTTTTGGTGCGGTGAATTTAGAGGACATCAGCGCCCCTCGCTGCTTTGAGATTGAGCGGCGATTGCAGGCAGATTTGGATATTCCCATTTTTCACGATGACCAGCACGGGACGGCGATTGTGAGTTTAGCGGCGCTAACCAATTCGCTAAAGGTAGTTGGTAAGCAAATGGGCGAGATTAAGCTGGTGATTAATGGGGCCGGGGCCGCTGGTTTGGCAATGGCCAGATTGTTTAAAAAAGCGGGCGTGACGCAGCTGGTGATTTGCGATTCTAAGGGGATTATTGGGGGCGATCGCACCGACCTTTCAGAGGCAAAAAAAGAATTCGCCGTCTCCGAATCTGGCCATTTAGCCGACGCGATGAAAGGCGCAGATGTCTTCATGGGCGTCAGCGCACCGGGCGTAGTCACCGTAGAAATGGTGAAAGCGATGGCCGATCAGCCGATCGTATTTGCAATGGCCAACCCCATTCCCGAAATTCAGCCAGAGCTATTGGAAGGGATCGCGGCAGTCATGGCTACCGGGCGCAGCGACTATCCCAACCAGATCAATAACGTGCTGGCTTTTCCTGGTGTGATTCGCGGGGCGGTGGACTGCCGGGCGCAGGCGATTACACCCGATATGTTTTTGGCGGCTGGAAAGGCGATCGCCGATCTCATCCCAGAATCTGAACTCTCGCCTAATAACATCATGCCGTCCGTTTTTGACAAGCGCGTAGCTCCAGCCGTTTCAGCCGCCGTGCAAAACGTCGCTCGCAGCGCCGGTATCGCGAAAAAGTGACTTCGACTACGCTCAGCCACCAGACTTCGACTACGCTCAGCTATCAAACTTCGATCCAAGACCTTAGAGACTTATGCCAAAGCTGAGCTACGAGCTAACCGTCTATCCGTTCCACATTGACCTCATGGGCCATGTCAACAACACCATCTACATTCAGTGGATGGAAATTGGCCGAACGCTTTTGATAGATGCGGTTGGGATGCCAATGACAAAAATTATGCAGCAAGGCTTTGGCCCTGTCCTAGTAGATACTCAAATCAGCTACAAAAAGCCTTTGCTATTAGGCGATACCGTTGCCACTAGCATTTGGGTATCCAAGCTCAGAGGAGCCTCTGCGGAGATGTCTTTCGAGTTTTGCAATCAGCATGGCGACCTCGCTGCCAAAGGCGTTCAACGCGGTCTGTTTGTGAATCTTTCTAACCAAAAGCCAAAACGTCTTAGCTCAGAAGATCGCGATCGCTTCATCCCCTACTTAATCGAGCCTGTAGCCGAAGCCTAACTCAGGGGTGATTTGTGCGATCGCCCAATGCCATAAACTGTCTAGCGATAGTTAGAAAAATTTTGGAGAACTCATGCCAGACACACCGCTCAACGAACAGGCCAAAAAGGCCATGCTCCGCAAGATTCCTCACGGCATCTATGTATGCGGCGTCAAAGACGGCGACGATCTCAACGGCTTCACGGCTAGCTGGGTCATGCAGGCTTCCTTCACCCCGCCCATGGTGACCAACTGCGTCAAGTCCGATTCAGCCTCTCACGCCATGATTGAGTCGAGCGGCGTATTTGCGCTGAGTGTATTAGAAGCAGGCCAAAAAGAAATTGCCCAGAACTTCTTTAAGCCCTTGCGTCGATCTGGCAACAAGTTTGAGGATATTGAGTTTTACCAGGGCGAAGCGACTGGCTGCCCGATTATTAAAGAAGCCTTGGGCTACTTAGAATGCAAGGTTGTGGGTTCAGTAAAGCAGGGCGATCATACGGTGTTTGTAGGCGAAGTAATTGGCGCAGGCGAGCATAGAGAAGGAACGCCGTTGCTGTTGGAAGACACAGGCTGGAACTACGGCGGTTAGAGACAGGAGATAGTGATTTTGGTATATCTAGATGCGATCGCAGCGCCACTCCAACAGAGTATCGCCCGTCAAATTGATCTTTCTAGATATACCAAAAGAGAGTCATGAGCCTAAAGATATTGGCCGTAATATCGACATTTATTGAAACGCCGCAGCCAGACGTTCATTCAATCAACGCATAGAATGCTGTCTAGAGTGCTATCTACGGTGTGCCAATCTCTTTGGGTCATGCTTTTGGGCGATCGCTCATTCTTCACTAGCAGACTCTAGTCGAACACTTCTATAAAGCTGTTCTATCGACAGCTCAGTGCCCATACTTGCGATCTCCACTATTTCCCCTGTCCTATATGGAAAATATAGCCACATTCGGCCTTCCCCACGACGAAAGCACTCCACCTGCATTCGCTTAGCGCTGATAAGTACATATTCTTCTAAAGTCGGAATCTGAATATACTCCTGAAACTTCTCATCGCGATCTACCGATTCAGTACTTGAGGAAAGCACTTCTACAATTAGCTTTGGAAACTCGTAGAAAGTATCATTATTTTTGTCCCTTTCGTCACAACTAACCACCAGATCAGGATAGCGATAAAAACGCCCTCCTTTAACCTGTACTTTTACATCTGATGTATTGATCTCACAGCCCCATCTGCATCGACCCTATCAACAAGCGCTCCATACAGATTAAGCGATGATCGGTTGTGACCCTTCGTACCGCCTGCCATTGCAAACACTGCGCCGTCACAATACTCGTAGCGAAGCTCTTGGCGAGGCTCCCACTCTAAGTATTCCTCGGCGGTCATTCTAAACTTCTTGGGGCTAGCAATCATAACTAAGTCCAGATTCTCCGCAATTTTAATCCGCAGTTTTAAAACAACCTCTGTCAGCAGATTCTGTTTAAAGAGTCGAATGCTGCGCTAGCACATCTTTTAGGTATTTACCAGTATAAGAAGCTTCTACAGCGGCGACTTCTTCGGGAGTGCCCTGAGCGATGATTTTTCCACCGCGATCGCCCCCTTCAGGCCCCAAATCAATCACCCAATCACAACAGCGAATCATATCCAAGTTGTGTTCAATCATAATCACAGAGTTGCCCTTATCTACCAGACGCTGCACCACATCTAGCAATTTATGCACATCGTAAAAAGAAAGACCCGTAGTCGGTTCATCAATCAGATACAGCGTTTTACCTGTCGATCTTCTTGCCAGTTCGCTCGCTAGCTTCATCCGCTGAGCCTCACCCCCCGAGAGCGTAGGCGCTGTTTGCCCCAAGCGAACGTAGCCTAAACCCACATCCACCATCGTTTGCAGTCGGCTAGCCGCCTTGGGAATATTCTCGAAAAATTCTAGCCCTTCTTCAGCCGTCGTATGCAACACATCAGAAATATTCTTTCCCTTATACTTCACCTGAAGCGTTTCCCGGTTATAGCGTGCGCCTTTACAGACTTCGCACTCTACATACACATCCGGCAAAAAGTTCATTTCAATCACGTTTACGCCCTGCCCGCCGCAGGCTTCGCAACGTCCGCCTTTCACATTAAAAGAGAACTGTCCGCGCTTATAGCCTCTTGCTTTGGCCTCAATGGTTTCGGTGTACAAATCTCGAACAACATCAAATATACCCGTATAAGTTGCTGGATTTGAGCGCGGCGTGCGGCCAATTGGAGACTGGTCAATGACAATGGCTTTGTCCAGCGCCTTTAGACCCTTAATCGGCTCCATCTCTTTTGGCTCAGGGATTTTGCTGCCAAAGAAATGACGAATGGCCGGATACAGCAAATCGTTGATCAGCGTAGACTTACCGGAGCCAGAAACGCCGGTGATGCAAACAAATTTGCCCAATGGAATATCTACATCAATGTTCTGCAAGTTGTTGCGATGAGCGTCGCGAATTTGGATGCTGCGGCCGTTGCCAGGTCTGCGTTCTGTGGGCGTCTCGATCTTTTTACGACCTGATAAGTATGCGCCGGTAAGTGATTCTTCAGCATCCAGAATGTCTTCTAGCTGGCCTTGCGCCACAATTCGCCCGCCGTGGATACCTGCGCCTGGGCCAATATCTACGATGTGGTCGGCGGCTCGCATCGTATCTTCGTCGTGCTCTACAACAACTAATGTGTTGCCCAAACCTTTTAATCGGTCAAGTGTTTTTAGCAGGCGATCATTATCGCGCTGATGCAGGCCAATACTCGGCTCGTCTAGTACGTACAAAACGCCGCTGAGGCCTGCGCCAATTTGGGTGGCAAGTCGAATGCGCTGAGCTTCACCCCCTGAGAGCGTGCGTGCCGTTCTATCTAATGTGAGGTAGTCGAGACCCACATCCAGCAGGAAAGTGAGTCTCGCTTTAATTTCTTTAAGCACAAGTTCACCAATTGCAATTTGACGAGCGTTGAGCTGCGGAGATTCGCCGTTTTCGCCTACGAGTTCGTATACTCTATCGCGGCATTCTCGAATGGAGACACTGGTAAAGTCTTTGATATTGTATGGCCCGATTCTAACTGCCAAAGATTCCGGCTTTAATTTAGCGCCATTGCAGACTTCGCAGGGCTGATCGATTAAATACTTCTCTAGCTTTTGCTTGTAGGCATCGGAAGAAGATTCTTGATACTGCCGCTGAAGCATAGGCAATACGCCTTCATATCGGCGATGATAGCCTTTGTTCTTTCCGTAGCGAGAGTCTGTTTCAATGTAGATTTTCTCCTTGGAACCGTGGAGAATAGTCTGTTGCTGATCTTCGGCAAGGCTCTCCCAGGAAGACTGAAGCTCAAAGCCAAAAGCTTGGCCAACGCTGTACAAAAGAGAAAAATAATAGGTGTTGTCTTTTTCAGACCAGGGGGCGATCGCCGCATAAACGGGCGACTTCGGATCGGGCACCACCAAATCAGCCGCAAACCGCCGCAGATTTCCCAAGCCATGACAGTGAGGGCAAGCTCCATAAGGCGAGTTAAATGAAAATAATCGGGGCGAAAGCTCATCCATCACCGCCCCATGTTCAGGGCAAGCAAAGTTCTCAGAAAAGATAATATCGCTGGGCGGCGTCGGTAATGATTGGTCTTTGTCGTTCTCGAACGTTTCTAGGCGAGCAGGCAGCACGTCAATCACCGCAATGCCATCCGAACGCTTTAGCGCCGTAGAAAGCGAGTCTACCAGCCGCTCTTGCAAATCATCTTTTTTCACCAGTCGATCAACAACAACTTCGATATCGTGCGTTTTGTTTTTATCCAGTTCAATATTGTCGCCTAGCTCACGAGCATCTCCGTTAATTCGAACCCGCACAAACCCCTCGGCCGCTAGCGCCGACAGCAGCTTTTGATGTGTCCCTTTTTTTCCTCGCACCACCGGAGCCAGAATTTGAAAGCGGGTTTTATCCGGCAGCTCCATTACCTGATCTACCATCTGATCGATACTTTGAGGCGCAATCGAGCGATCGCACTGCGGACAATGAGGCTGACCCGCCCGGCCGTAGAGTAGCCGCAGGTAGTCGTAAATCTCAGTCACCGTTCCCACCGTCGAACGCGGGTTGTGCGAAGTCGATTTCTGATCGATAGAAATTGCCGGACTCAAGCCCTCAATCGCATCCACATCAGGCTTATCCACCTGACCCAAAAACTGTCTCGCATAGGCACTCAGCGACTCCACATAGCGCCGCTGGCCCTCTGCAAAAATGGTATCAAATGCCAGCGAAGACTTACCGGATCCTGATACCCCCGTAAACACGATCATTTTATCGCGTGGCAAATCGAGGCTAATATTTTTTAAGTTGTGCTGCCGCGCCCCGCTAATGCGGATTAAGTTCTTGGTATCCGACAGGTCAATTCCATTAGTTTTTCCAAGGCGAATTTCTTCTGGTGCATCTACATGGGCAGCCGGTTTGGCCTTGGCCGACTTTCGAGGCGCTTTTTCTTGAGTTTGGGTTGTTTTCGCCGCTGTCTTAACGTCCTTGGCGTCCTTAGCGTCAGTGGCCTTCGCCTTCGCCTTCGCCTTAGTCTTAGCCTTCGTTTTCTCAGTTTTTGTCGCCAAGCTATCGGCCCCATCCGTCGCGGACTTATCAGAAGTAGATTTCTTTTTAGAAGCAGGCATAGGTGAGTTTTAAGACCGTAGAAACGCGCGAAAACATCCCTTCATAATAGACCACCAGACAAAGCCCTGCAGCTCGCGCAGACAGAGCCATCAATTCACTGATTCGGCCAACCTATCCCCATGTTCTAAAGACGCCACAATAAGACGCCGCAACCTCATCTCGATTAATCGCCCTTATCCGTCCAGCGTCTCAGCGCGCGATCTATCAGCTAGCCTTGGCGCAGCAGCGCTACATCCACCCAATCAAGTCTTTAATAATTGCGATACTATTCTGTTCATCTTGCGCTATGTAAAGCAAATTAAACAAAAGTCCATAAAAAAGATAGGATTTTTTGAGGCATCCCCTTAAAGCACTATGGAAGTACAACAGCGCATCGGCCAGCAGCGCGTTCAGCATATCGTCGATAGCTATTTACTCGCAGGCAATGACGAAATAGCGCCCTTCAATGCCTATCTCGACGCGCTATTTGCCCAATATCCCCACGGACTCATTGAGCTTGCCCTAGTCGAAACTCTGGCAAAAAGCTGGCGGCAAGTCCCCATGCAAAAAGGGATTCCTTTTTTAATAGCCGCTCACAAACGCCTCCAGCAGTGGCAGTCTGAACCCGTCCATATCAAATTGTTGTACAACCAACTAACGCTTGCTCAGTTCTCGCAAATTACTGGCCTAGACGCTCAGATTGCCTTCTCAGCCTTGGGCTGCTCAACGACAATCGCCACCCAAACGGCTCCAGATTAGGATCAAGCTTTTGCAACGACACTTTTGCAACTACGCTTTTGCAACGACAACAGTACCCATCGTTGATATACCTGAGCGCTTCAGCACTTCAGCGGCACTCTGCACCGTGACACCCGTCGTATAAATATCGTCTATCAGCACAACTGCGAGAGAATTAGCTTGAGAATTGGCTTTTGCCTGCTTTTGCAACAACTTGCTTACTTCAAAAGCCCCCTCCAGGTTTTTCTGGCGAGCTTCGGCCCCTAGCTGATGTTGCGGCACAGTGACTTGCGATCGCACCAATCCATGCTCCAACAGCGTCAATCCGCTAACTCGACAAAACGAACGCGCTAGTAATGCCGCCTGGTTGTATCCTCTTTGCCGCTGCCGCTCGCGATGCAAAGGAATCGGCAGCGCATAATGTGGCGTTGCAGGCAGTAAATGGGCTGCCTTGATCCATTGTCGGCCTAATTCGGCACCCAAAACCTGGGCAACCTCAGGTCTGTTTTCGTATTTAAGAGATAAGATGGCTCGCTTCAGAACACCCTCGTAAGCGCCTAGCGAGTTGACAAACCGTGAATTAGATAATGTACCGGTTTGAGGATGATTGCGAATTTGATCTTGAATTTGGCGCTGGCAGTCGGTGCAGAAAGATTTTGGGGTGGGGCGATCGCACACTGCACAGCCTCGATGCAAAAAGCTATTGAGTAAGCGAGCAGATCCCGCTTTACCCAGCTGGCCGAGCATTTTAATCCTTAGACTGGCTTTGTCGAGCCGAAACGTTTTTGGTACTGCCATCGGGATAAACCAAACATATCATGTCCATATCATCCCCATCCCAATCGCTTACCTGGTCATTATCAACATCTACAGGCTGAAAACTTTGACGTGTTCGCATCATAACTTGACATGTTCGCGTAATAAATAATCAAAAATCAAAAACGAAATTTAGAAACGTCTCTACATTTTCAATCTTTAGGCGATCCCCCGCGAGCGTATAAGTAGCCAACTTTTCAAGCGCTGCCAAATACCGAGAATAAAATTTTAAGGAGTGCCCGAAACTTGATGCGTATCAACCAATTTAGTTATTTATACAGCACTGAGGGTTAAATCACATCCCAAAGAATCTTTAAGCAGGGCCTTCGATTCGTCCGTTTGTTTTATCGATACTTTACAGAAGTTATACGCAACTCCGTACATCTACAGATGGCGCTAGAGTTCTTACGACAAAACCATACAAATCGTCCAGCAAACACCTACTATAAACTTAGCGTGAGTGTTGGCTCCAGCCGCCTCATCTCGCACTCACAAACTCTCAATTCCAACTTTTAACTCGTCCCCGGCAGCTCCTCCGGCACAAACCCTTGGGTGTAGAACTTCGTAGCTACGTTTATTTAGATAACCTTCAGCCCCAGCACGCGGCCTACATCGGCACCGTCTCCATTGGCTTTTTGCCCTTACCCGGCGATGCCTCGCTGTGGATTGAGGTTTCTCCCGGCATCGAAATCAACCGCATTACCGACGTGGCGCTAAAGTCGGCAGTGGTCAGGCCCGGTCTGCAAGTGGTAGAGCGGCTGTATGGTCTGCTAGAAATTCACGGCAGTCAGGGCGAAGTCAAGGCTGCTGGGCGAGCCATTCTAGGCTATTTAGGACTTCAGCAAAGCGATTCGCTCAAGCCAGAGCTGATGTCCAATCAGGTGATTCGCAATCTCGATCCGCACCATGTACAGCTAATCAACCGCACCCGTCGCGGCCAGATGATTATGGCTGGGCAAACCCTTTACGTCATGGAGTGTCAGCCTGCGGCTTATGCAGCGCTAGCGGCCAACGAGGCGGAGAAAGCCGCTTTCATCAACATCCTCCAAATTTCGGCGGTGGGCAGCTTTGGGCGACTGTATTTAGGCGGCGCAGAGCAGGATATTTTGGCGGCGGCTAGAGCTGTTGAGGTGGCAATGGCGGCGCTTCCAGGCCGATTGGATGACGACAGTGACTCGGATGAGTAGACTCATTTAAAAACGGCTTACAATAGCAAGTCACCTGATCAATGAGCGCGTCAGTCAGCTATGGGCAATCCCCGCCTCCATCCCAATACGATTGAAGCCGTTCGCGATCGCGCCGATTTAGTCGATATCGTATCCGAGCAGGTGGTGCTCAAAAAGCAGGGCAAGGACTTCGTCGGCCTGTGTCCCTTTCACGATGACAAATCGCCTAGCTTTAGCGTCAGTCCATCCAAGCAGTTCTACTACTGCTTTAGCTGCGGCGCGGGGGGCAACGTTTTCAAGTTCATGATGGAGCTGAACCAGCGCTCTTTTTCGGATGTGGTGCTGGATTTAGCCAAGCGCTATCAGGTGCCGGTACAGACGACCGAACCGGAGCAGCAGCAGGAGCTACAGCGCAAGCTGACTTTGCGCGAGCAGCTATACGAAATTGTGGCAGTGGCCACTAAGTTTTATGAGCACGCGCTGTTTCAGCTAGACGGAAAGCAGGCGCTGGATTATCTCCGCGCAGAACGGCAGCTCAGCGATAAGACGATTAAGCAGTTTCAGCTAGGCTACGCGCCCGAGGGCTGGCAGACGCTGTATAGCTACTTGGTGGAGCAAAAGCACTACCCGGTGACGTTAGTTGAGCAGGCCGGACTGATTATTCCGCGGAAGGGCGGTGAGGGGTATTACGACCGGTTTCGCGATCGCATCATCGTCCCCATTCATGACGCCCAGAACCGGCTGATTGGCTTTGGTGGCAGAGGATTGACGGCCGACGCTAAGCCAAAGTACTTGAACTCGCCAGAGACGGAGCTGTTTGATAAGGGTAAGACGCTCTACGGACTCGATAAGGCGAAAAGTGCGATCGCCAAACAAGATCGCGCCATCATCGTAGAAGGCTACTTTGACGTGATCGCCCTGCACGCCGCAGGCATTACCAACGCTGTGGCTTCACTGGGTACGGCACTCAATGCCGGTCAGGTAAAGCTGCTGCTGCGCTACACTGAGTCCAAGCAGATTGTCTTTAACTTTGATGCGGATGCGGCTGGCGTTAAGGCCGCCGAGCGCGCGATTGGCGAGGTTGCAGACATGGCCTATCGCGGCGATGTGCAGCTCCGGATTTTGAATCTTCCAGATGGCAAAGATCCGGATGACTATTTGCGATCGCACCCCGTAGAAGACTACAGCGAACTGGTAAAAGCGGCTCCGCTATGGCTAGACTGGCAGATTACTAACCTGATCGCCGGACAAGATCTCAAGCAGGCCGATCAGTTTCAGCAAACGGCGCAGGCGGTCGTTGGCTTACTCAGCAACATCGCCAACGCCGATACCCGGACGCACTACATCCGTCACTGCGCCGAAATTTTTAGCCAGGGCGATAGTCGAATTGTGCCGCTACTAGCCGAAAACCTGCTAGCTCAAGTTCGCCGCGCCCGTCGCACCCCCGGCGACAAGCAAAGATCTGCGGCTAACGATGTCCAAATTCTCAACCGCAGTTTTTTAGAAGAAGCCGAAGCGGCCTTACTGCGCATTTACATTCACAGTCCAGAGCACCGTCAGGAAATTGTCGATGGGCTAGATCTGCGCGATTTGGGCTTCAGCTTCTCACATCATCGTTCGCTCTGGCGGATGGTAACCGAGCTGAACCGGGTCGAAAAAGAGACTGCGCCCAATAGCCCGGAACCGGCGCAGAGTCTTTTAGAAACCTTGCGAAATTTTTCCTCTGAGTCTACTGGCCCGCTGTCTTTGGTCAATCATTTACTGTACTTAGATGACAAAACTCAGCTAGATGTCATCAGAGAACCGTTGGTCATTCGAGCTGCGATCGCCTGCCTAGAAAAAAACATGTGCGAAAAGCGCTATCGCCTCCTGCTCAAACTTTGGGAGAGCGGTGACTTCTCAGCAACGCCCGATAAACACGCTCAATATCAAAAGCAAATCTTCGCCGAAAAGCATCGCATCGCCGAGCTAGAAAAAGAGCGCAGCGTAGACTTTGCTGACCTAGCCAGCGTCCCCTGGGTTCAAGGCTTATAGCGAGCGCTAAGGCATTTGCAGGGAACCCTAGCACCAATCCCCTATCTGCGCATTGTCGTCAATGCCTTTCTCGCCATGCAAATGGAAGCCTTTGGCAATCAGGCGCTAGGCAACCTCGGCGAACAGCTCGTCTGCGACTGGCTACATAGACAGCACTGTCAGGTCCTGCACCGGCAGTGGCACAGCCGCTTTGGTGAAATTGACCTGATTGCCAAAGGCCAAAGCGGTCGGGGTAAGCTACGCTGCGAAATGCTGGCCTTTATAGAAGTAAAAACTCGCAGCCAGGGCAATTGGGACGCCAATGGGCTGCTGGCCCTAACGCGCAGCAAGCAAAACAAAATTCGCACCACCGCCCGCTATTTTCTAGTTCGCCATCCTCATCTGAGTGATTTGCCCTGCCGCTTTGATGTGGCGCTCGTCAGTTGCCATACTGGTGAGCCAAACGCACTAGAGCAAAACCTGGTGCTGCCAATTCCCAACCGCTCAAAATATCTCAAGCTACAGACCTATCTCTCAGATGCCTTTTAGTTTGAATGCCCGTATGGAAGCCGCCGCAGAGCTATCTACAGAGCTATCTACAGAGCCATCTACAGAGCCATTTACGCCAAGGTTTCCGGGCAATAGCCCAAACCGGTCACAAACTGTTCGCGAAATTCTTCAATCTCTCGCCGGTCGGGTTTGCCATGCGAGACAACCGCCACCTGATATCGCCGCATTACGTCCCGCTCAGACTGGCCCATCTCCAAACCCCACAGCGCCATTCTGACTCGAATGCCGGGTTCGTAAACTGTGCCAACTTCATCTAAAAAGGCCGAGAAGTTTCGCTGCGCTGTTATGGTTGCGCTCTCATGTAGCTTTACCTTAACGATCCAGCCGCTCATCTGATGAACGACAGTCATAAATTCTAGCGGCAGCTCGGTCACATAGAGCAAGCGTTCCACCACGCGCAGCGTTAAGCTGGCATTTGTTAGGTAGTAGATGTATTTCATTATCTAGATTTCATGGGAGGCTACAGTCTTTGTAATTTCGAGAGAATACGCTTCGGTGAGTACATTTCGACCGGGTTATATTCTTTCTAATGTCGACAAACTTAAAACCACTAACTCAAAGGCTCTTCTGCTTGCAGATCCGTCTAACTTAAACCCTGTCTGTCAACCTTAGCTAACACTTTGGCAGCCCTGGCTGAATCTCTTTTGTAAGAATATACCCGATTGCGTTATGGCACCGCGTCCGTCAGAAGCCTTATCATCAGATCCACACAAGAATACAGATATTCCAGATCCCGAATCTACGACTTTCGACCAGCAAAATCTTAAAAATTATTCCACTCCACAATCGGACAGTCAGCTTAGCGCTTATCAGTACGAGTTGCCCGCTGCGCTAATTGCGCAGAATCCCGTAGTGCCAAGGGACAGCGCTAGATTACTAGTGATAGATCGTCACCACCATCAGCATCGACATTTCTACAATTTGAGCGACTTGTTGCGGCCAAATGACCTGCTTATTCTCAATAATACAAGAGTTATTCCAGCTCGACTGTTCGGGAAGAAACAGAGTGGTGGGGGAGCTGAAGTTTTGTTAATTGAGCCGAAAGAGGATAATTCTTTAGGAGAAAGACGCGGCCAGCGCTGGTTAGCGTTGGTCAAGCCTGGTAGGCGACTTCAGCCAGGGAGCGTGGTGATCTTTGGAGACCCCGAGAATCCAATGATGCGAGCCTATATCGAGACTCGTGATGATGCCACCAACGGACGAATTGTGCGGTTAGAAGCAGAGGGCGCATACGCAGAACAACCGATTGAAGCGCTGATCGATCAGTTAGGTCAGGTGCCGTTGCCGCCCTACATCACTGAGTCTGAGTCTTTGCCTGCCCAGTATCAAACCGTGTTTGCCGAGCGAAAAGGCGCGATCGCAGCTCCTACCGCCGGGCTTCACTTCACCCAAAGGCTCCTTGATGAGCTAGCAGACAAAGGCATTCAAACTGCTGAAGTCACCTTGCATGTTGGCATCGGCACCTTTCGTCCAGTAGAAGTCAAAGACATCAAAACGCATCAGATGCACGAGGAGCGGATTGAGATTTCGCCCGAAACCGTCGAAAAAATCCGTCAGACCAAAGCCAATGGCGGTAGAGTAATTGCGGTAGGCACCACTTCTACTCGGGCCTTAGAAGGCGCAGCGGCGGCCTGTGGAGAGTTGCAGCCGTTCAATGGCAGAACCGATATTTTTATTTATCCGGGCTATCAGTGGCGAGTTATTGACGGCTTAATTACGAATTTTCATCTGCCTGAGTCAAGTTTGCTGATGATGGTGAGTGCGTTGATTGGTCGGGAGCGACTGATGATTATTTATCAGGATGCGATCGCCCATCAATACCGTTTCTATTCTTTTGGAGATGCGATGCTAGTGCTACCAGAAGCCAGACTGAACAATTGACCTAAACAATTGACCCGGACAATTAACTGCTTAGCTAAAAATTCCCAATAAAAAAGCGCCCCCCGGAGGAGGCGCTCTTCTATGTGAAAACTAAAATCAGAACGCTAGGCGTCTAAAGTTAGGATTCACAAGTGCTACTAGGCAGCGATGGAAGGCGCAGTCAAAGCGACAGGTGCAGCTTCGCCAGCAGCCAAGTCCAGCGGGAAGTTGTGAGCGTTGCGCTCGTGCATTACTTCCATTCCCAAGTTAGCTCGGTTCAATACATCCGCCCATGAAC
>JBBSOB010000048.1:0-20879 GCA_038260205.1 Phormidesmidales cyanobacterium | reverse complement strand
GGAACGCAGACCGTGCTAATTGTAAAACAACTGAAAGGAGCCGGTGTGCATAAGCGCGGGTCGCAGTCTCATAATCTGTATCCGGGCGATAGCTTGGAGAAGGATTATGTGGTGAAGGCGCTAAAAGATCGGGCGATCGCGCCAGAAGAATGGGCGTTGGTGAGAGAGAATTTTAAGCGATCGCATGGTGGCCCGGCTGCCCAAACCGCCGTCACCGAATCCGAGCTGTCGCTTGCAGATCTTGGCGCGCTGCCGCTCAGTGAATTCAAAGTAGGTGCCGATAAGCAAGTGGCTACAACGGCAATGGGATTCTTAGTTGCCTACGTGGGAAAGCAAGATCCCAACTTTGTCGTAACGAATGCAGATGGCAACGCCGCCTCTGGAATCAACAATATCAACCAAGCGCTCAAGATTATTCACCCCACCCAAGACGACACTTATTTTCAGGGGCCAAAAGGCCAGGTCTACGAACCGCTCAGTGAAGATGCCTGTGCCGGATTAGCCGCCGCTCAAGCTTTGATGGGCGCTCGCAGCCTGTGGTGTTCCTACGAGTCTTTTGCGATTAATGGCCTCCCCATTTGGCAAACCACCATTCAGGCCATGGCCGAACTGCGCCGTCCTACCCCTTCTACCATTTGTCTTTTTACCGCTGGCGCATTAGAACAAGGGCGCAATGGCTGGACGCATCAGCGCCCTGAGATTGAGAACTACTTTGCGGCAATGATGCGCAACGGCAATATTTTCCCGCTGTTTCCAATCGATGCGAACAGCATTCAAGTTTGTTACGACTGGGCTGTGAGCACTCAAAACAAAGGCATTCCGATTACGGCAAGCAAGTCTCCTTTGCCAGTTCGCACCACCTTTGCCCAAACTCGCGAAGCATTAGAGAAAGGGGCCATTCTGTTGCAAGAAACGCCGGGCGAACAAACAGTTGTGTTTGGCGTAATCGGAGACATGATGCTGATGCCGGTACTGGATGCGGCCAGAGTCTTGAACGAGCAGGGCATTGGCTCCAAAGTCATCGCGATTATCAACCCCAGACGGCTTTATCGTCCTAGCGATGTGGCCTGGGAAAGCTGCGCCCAGGCAGACGACGGATTCCTCAGCGACGATGACTTTGATGCGCTATTTGAGGGCGATGCGCTGATTGGCGTGACGGGTGGTGCGAGTGCGATGGTAGAACCGCTCATGTTGCGCAGCACCCTGCCGAGAGATGTGTTTGCCTGGAAGCGGGGAGAGACGGCAGCGGGCGCGGGCCATTTGTTTAGTCTGAACGGGCTAACGGCTGAGAAGATGGCGGCGCGGGCAAAGGCGTTGTTGGGATAGTTCGCTAAAAAGCTATTTAGCGGCGAACTAGAGCGATCGCCCGCTCCAAAAACTAACTAACCAAGAGCCTCTATGACCTAGCTCTGACATAGCTCTCTTCGCAGACGACGATGATTGCCTCTTCTGCTTGCTTCTACGCTGGCGTTAAACAATAGGCGAGAGGCGGTTCAGCTTGAGCGGAGCGGCGATGTTCATTTGAATTAGTCGTCTGAAATGCCACCCATTTCTCGAACGATGCGGGCGATCGCACTCAAATCCTCATCCCCATGACCCTTGGCAATCAGGCCATTTTCCATCTGTTCTACGTAAGCGGCCATGGGTAAAGGCAGGTTTAGCTCGCGGGCCGTTTGGAGAGCGATCGCCAAATCCTTTTGGTGCAGCCGGACGCGAAAGCCCAAGGGATATTGATTGTTGATCATATTGTCTGATCGGTTAGTGAGACACCAAGAAGCCGAGGCCCCGCTGCCCACGGCCTGAATCACTTTGTCCATATCCAGCCCGGCCTTTAGCCCGAGCGCGATTCCTTCTGCTACGCCCCAATAGGTGCTGGCCGCAATAATCTGGTTAATGGCCTTGGTGGTTTGGCCTGCCCCAATTGGCCCCACATGAGTGACTGTACTACCCATCGCTTCGAGCACCGGCCGCGCCTTTTCAACATCTGCCTCCGCGCCGCCAATCATAATCGAAAGGGTGCCTTTTTGCGCCCCTTCCGAGCCGCCTGAGACAGGAGCGTCAATCATTTGAATGTCTTTTTCGGCGAGCGCTTTGGCAATTCGCTGAGTAACGCCAGGGCTAATCGTGGACATATCAACGACTAAGGAACCGGGTTTTGCACCGTGGAGGATGCCGGATGCTCCTAAGATGACGGCTTCTACATCGGGGCTATCGCTAACGCAGGTAATGATGATATCGGCATCGGTGGCGGCTTGTTGGGGCGAGGATGTGGCGATCGCGCCCGCCTCTACAACAGATTGTTCTTTACTGCGGGTGCGGTTATGGACTCTAACACTGTGTCCGGCGCTGAGTAAGTTCATCACCATTGGCGAACCCATCGTGCCCAAGCCAACAAATGCAACATTCATATTGTTTTGAGAAATATAGTGTTCTGAAGAATACAGTGTTCTGAAGAATACAGAGCTAAACGAGCGATCGCAACAGACTACTTGTAACAGAACAATGGTGATGGGTCAGCTTGGTTGTGGAGGGCGATCGCAACAAAAAGCCCTCAGCGACGCCAAGGGCTTTTATAGCTTTTGCTTACAATCGTAGCATCAGCTCAGTAGCTGAGTTCGCTTCGATATGAGTTGCAAAACTCGCTACCAATCAAAAGCGATTACTTAGTAGCAGGCTCAGTGGCGGGCTTTTCCATTGTGCTGCCAGCAGGAGGCTCTTCCATGGTGCTGCCAGTAGCAGGCTCAGTGCCGGGAGTAACTTCAGTTGCAGCTGGATCAGTAGTGGTATCTGTCGATGTATCACCAGCACAGCTAGTGAGACCAGCTAGGCCGAATACGGAAGCAGCAGCAAGAGCAGCAAAATACTTAACTTTCATGTTGTAATCCTCTTTGTTAATCAGGTAGGGTCGGTTTCTGCTGAAGACCTTTAGCCTGGTCAGAATCGACTCATGTGAGTAAATTTAGGCTGTGTACTTATCTATTGTCAACCTATGTAAAATCGACCAAACCGCCGAACCTATAAGGCGTAAAGGCGACAAGCTTTATTACCATTTTGTTATTTTTTCTCTCACCTTCTGTCCTCTTTCTCGCCGCTCTTGGTAACGAACTTGCGGCTTTCTCCAACCATCAGAAACGATGGTTAGACTCTCGAGAGGAGGTACTAGGAGAAGCGATTAGAGAAGTTATTAGTTTTCGCTTTCAGTCAAAGTCTATCTACGATGTTTTTTCTTTCTTCTTTTGGCCTTTGCATTCTTGCTTCTCACCCAGTGGCTGCCCACTACATCGCTAACAGAGTGGCTAATGGCTCCTAGCTCTAACCCAATGATGGCGGCTATCCACTCGGTGATGTATTGATTTCCCAGGTGGCGAGCGGTGGTGAGGATGCTTCTTGACGTGAGCTGAGCGTCCCAGAGGGCGTTGAAGGCGATCGCCAGCACCAGGGTAAAAATTCCAACCCAAACGCCCATATATATGACTCGAATCGCAGTGCCAATAATGGGGCCATGAGATAGCGCAGAGCGGTGTTTGAGCGCTTTTTGATAGGGCAGCCAGATCCAGCGCAGCAGGCCCCAGCGCTTATATTGAATAGAGTGAATGTCTAAATCTGGGCCGAGCATGAAGCCACCGACCAAGAACGCCAACGCGACGATAGCGGTAATAACTAGGCTATTGGTGCCATCTAAGTTGCCTGCTAAGCTACTTTCTAGGCTATAGGTCACTAAATAGGTGGCCCCGACGACGAAGGGAAGACACCGGAGCGTAATGCGGTCGTGGGTGCGGCCTGAAGGCATGGATGCAGCAGATAAAAATGTAATGTTCTATACAGTAATCACAGTAATCTAAATGCTTTATCTAAACGGCGTAAGATTTGAGTTTTTATTAGGTGGCTTCTTCTGCTATTATTTTAATTCCGAGTGCGACGAGCTTATTTAGCTGCGCATTTTCGGGCGGTTAGCTCAGTTGGTAGAGCGCCTCGTTTACACCGAGGATGTCGCGGGTTCGAGTCCCTCACCGCCCATACTTTTACTTAATGCCTCGTTTTTTCAAAAACAGCCAGATCTGCCGCCAAATAGAAATGTCTGATGGTGGCACATCTTTCAGCTTAAAGTAGAGAAAGCTTCCTGAAGGCATGTATTGTTTTTGGCCGTCGATCATAGTGAATGTCGGGGAATACATCACGAATCCGTAATCTGGATTTTGCAACGCTGCGTCGGGAACGGTAAAAGCGCAAACAACTGTTTGGCCGCGGTCGCACTTAACCTCACGACCTCCTCCAATCTCAGTAGAGCTTCGGTCTATTTTTATAGCACTCAAGCTAGCTATGAACTCCGAAGGCGGCTGTACGCCTTTAGCAACAATCTCAACTTCAAAGTCTGTACTTGCCTTTCGCTGTACGCGACTGACCTCAAACTGCCAACCTTCTTGAACTTGTTCGCCAATCTGTATAGCCTGTACGCTGCTTACCGCGATCGCCTTCGCACTCATCAACACAGAGACAAAGGCAATAGAACCCATCATCCAAAATCTAGCCGTCAACATAGCAATTCTATCCAAAAGGCTCAACCCCACGCTAATCGCCTTCAGCTATATTGATTGGCTCGTTACTAGATCTGCAACAGCGAGAGCAAGATGAAGTACTGAGACTCAATGCCTCCTGCCTGAGTATTTCAAATGCCGTTTTGGGTGGTTGGCGTACTGACGGCTGGCGTACTGACCGTGATCGTGGCTGGGTTTGCGATTGTGCTGAAGCGGCCTGAGATGGTAGATGTCTAGGGCGGCTATTTGCCTTCATTGACAAATGTAAATAGTATGATGTTCTGAATCAATATCAGATACGGGCAAACAGAATTTAGGTAAACGTGGCTTATACAAGTGCAGATAAAACTCAAAGGGGTGGCCTGGCTGAGTGGTTTTCGAATGCTCCGGCGGATGTGTTGGCCGGTACGGTGGTGGCGCTGGCGCTGATTCCAGAGGCGATCGCCTTCTCAATTATTGCGGGCGTCGATCCTACCGTCGGCCTCTATGCTTCTTTCACGATGGCGATAACCATCGCCTTTTTGGGCGGCAGACCGGCCATGATATCGGCGGCCACTGGGTCTATGGCACTGCTGATGGTAGATCTAGTGAGAACCCATCCGGAAAATGGCTTGGAATATTTACTGGCGGCGACATTGCTAACAGGATTTTTGCAAACTATTTGGGGATCTTTGCGCATCGGCCGCGTGATGAAATATATCCCTCGATCCGTGCTGATAGGCTTTGTAAACGCGCTGGCCATCTTAATTTTTGACGCTCAGCTCGTTCAGTTTGAGGGACAGGGTCTGTTGATGTATATCATGGTCGCGGTGGGCCTAGCCATTATTTATTTGCTGCCTCTGCTGACAAAGAATATTCCAGTTATTAAGGGCATTCCTTCTCCTCTAGTTGCCATTATCACGCTGACGCTATTTACCACCTTGAGTCCGGGTGGGGCTGCGGGCTTAGGTCTGCTGACGGTTGGCGATATGGGCGATTTGCCTAGCAGACTGCCCAGTTTTGGCCTGCCGAATGTACCGTTTAACTTCGCTACGCTGGAGATTATTTTACCGGTGGCGCTAACGCTATCGGCAGTGGGTTTGCTGGAGTCGTTTTTGACGGCCTCTGTGCTAGACGATATGACGGATACGAATAGCGACAAGAATCAGGAAGCAAGAGGTCAGGGTATGGCCAACCTGATTACCGGTATGTTTGGCGGTATGGCGGGCTGTGCCATGATCGGCCAGTCGGTGATTAACATCAAGTCTGGTGGGCGTCAGCGGCTGTCTACTTTGTGTGCGGGTGTCTTTTTGCTAGCGTTTATTTTGCTCTTTCGCGAAGGCGTTAGCTCAATTCCGATGGGGGCGCTAGTGGCGGTGATGTTTATGGTCTCTTTTAGTACCTTTAACTGGGGATCGGTAACGAACTTTCGCAAGCTGCCCAAGAGCGAGACAGCGGTGATGCTGGTGACGGTGGTGACGACGGTGATTACGCACAACCTGGCTTTGGGTGTGGCGGTGGGAATTGCTTTGAGTGCGATCGCCTTCTCGCGCAAAATCGGTAAGCTAATCGAGGTTCAAAGCGAACTCAGTCTCGACCATTCTCAGCGTACCTACTACGTTTTCGGTCAGCTCTTTTTCGTCTCTGCCAACAACTTCCTAGAAGCCTTTAATCTGCACGAACATCTAGATAAAGTGGTGATTGACCTGACGCACTCTCACCTGTGGGATCAATCGGCGGTGATTGCGATTGACAAGCTGGTTCTAAAGTTTCGAGCACATGGCACGGAAGTAGTGCTAGTTGGGATGAATGAAGCGAGTGAAAGCCTGATGGAAAAACTAGCGATTCACGATAAGCCAGATGCCGCGAATTTGGCTGCGAGCCATTAGTCTGGTTAGCTGATTTTCATAGAGCCAATCTGGAGAGCCAATCTAGAAAGACAGCCTAGAAAAATCCAAAAGCGGATTACGGTAGAGAGTCTTTGTATAAATAAGGAAGTCTATGCGTATGTCTTCTTCAGTTTCGCGCTATGAAATTCGTCAAATTAATTCGACCTTTGTTTCTAGTGGCGTTGGGTCTGCATGGTCTTGCCTTATTTTTACCGATAGGAGAGGCTGCCAAAACGGCTGACGTTAAGCTGTCTGAGGATGCTGTTTTGACTAAGCGATCATCACCTTCGCCAAAGAAATTGCCAGCACCTGATCTGAATGTAGCGACCGAGAAAACTGCGTCAAGCGGTGCCTTTAGCAGCGTTTTATCACCTACTATCGCTAGACAAGCTGCCCCCATAACAATGGCTACTCGATCGGGATCGGCTACTCGATCTGCACCGTTAGCCGCCGCTGTCCCGGACGCTGTGGCCACCCATGTTATGCCGACAGGTAGTAGCCCTAATAGCCCTAATGGCCCTAACGCACCTGCGAGTAGCTTCCCTCCAGTCTCGCCAGCCTCTACATCAGATGCGGCTGCTGCGGACAGTGCGATTAGGGACAGTGCGATTAGGGACAGTGCGATTAGGGACAGTGCGATCGCTAGTTCCCCTTCATCTATCCCTACCCAGACTTCAGCTAACGAAAATTCGACGGGGCCGCAAGCTTCAAACCCTCTCGAACAATCGGCTGAAGAGATTGCCGAACCCAACCGGAACTTAATTGCGTCGTCAACTCGTCAACTGCCAGATTCGCTGAAGGCGCTGATGAATAGATGGGCGATCGCCCTTACTTACAATCCCAAAGGCACAGACGATAGCAGCGCCAAAACGGCTCAGTCTAAATGGATGGACAAAATAAACGCTCAGGCAAGCGGCATCGGCGTAGGAAGTTTGGACTCTAAAATTTTGGAGCCTAAGTTGGTCAAGGCTTTTGCCCAGGTGAGCTACCCGATTGAGTCTTCAGTGCGCGATGACGAAGACTCTCCACCGGAGAATCGCAAACAGTCTTTTCGAGTTTGCCTAGATCAACCGCCTAGTTTTGCTGAGGTAGGCGTTTTGTTCGACTCTCAAGGCGAGATAGCGGGCGAACCCCATCTGATTCGCAGCACCGGCTATCTAGCTATCAACGAAGAAGCTGTCGCAACGGTTGAAGCTGCCAAAAACTTTCCTGAAGACAGGCTCTCAAAGGCTTTTATCTTCGAGGTGAAGGTTGACTACGATCCGAAAAGCTGTGTGAAGCTCTTAGATCTAAAGTCCTAAGCCAAAAATTAAACCTTCGTTCGGTCGGTCAGGATTTCGTAGCCAGAGTCGGTGACTAAAACGGTATGTTCCCATTGAGCCGAGAGGGCGCGATCTAGGGTGACGACTGTCCAGCGATCGCTCAAAGTCCGCGTCAGCTTCGAGCCTTCGTTCAAAATTGGCTCAATTGCCAGCGTCATCCCAGCTTTAAGCGTAACGTTGGGTATCTCATTGGTTCGAAAGTTAAAGACGGAAGGCTCCTCGTGCAAATTTCTGCCAACGCCATGGCCGGTAAATTCCTCAACGATCGTAAAGTTATTCGCCTTCACCGAATCTTCGATTGCACCCGCAATATCTAGCAGCGTATTACCGGCCTTAACCTGCGCGATCCCTGCATACAGCGCTTCTTCAGCAGCATCAATCAGCTTTTGGGCCCTAGGCTTGATCTTGCCAACCGCAATCGAAATGCAAGAGTCTCCGTGAAAGCCTTCGTAGCAAGCACCCGTATCTATTTTGACGACATCGCCAGCTTTGATCACTTTGCGCTTGCGCGGAATGCCGTGGACAACTTCATTATTAACACTGGCACAAATAGACGCCGGAAACCCGTGATAGCCCTTGAAGCTAGGCTTAGCGCCCATTTCGCGAATTCTCTTTTCAGCATGGTCGTCCAGATCAGCGGTTGTCATTCCGGCTTCGGTCATTTCGCTGATTTCTTTGAGCACGGTCGCCACAATTTTGGCTGCCGCTCGCATAGTCTCGATTTCAGACTCAGACTTTAGCTCTATGCGCCTACCTGCTTTGACCTTTAGAGCAGGCGGAAAAGAGATTCTAGGCACTAGGTTAGTCAAAAAATTCATGGTGGCTAAAGCGGTATTACCTAATATCCTAGCGGTTCAGACGCGATTTGTTGGTGTTTTTGACCTCTTTGACCAGCCGCCTAAAAATTGCCTATTCCCATTCCTTCACTTATGCCCTATTCTTGTAGACTGTGCGCTTTTGAAGGCTCTAATGAACGCTGAAGCAATTATCCGATCTATTGAGTCGGAACAAATTAAAGACGATTTACCCATTATCTATGTGGGAGATACGGTTCGCGTCGGTGTGCGAATTGTAGAGGGCGGCAAAGAGCGCGTCCAGCCCTACGAGGGCACCGTAATTGCTATGCGCAATGGCGGCATTAACGAAACCATTACGGTTCGCCGTGTGTTTCAAGGTGTTGGCGTCGAGCGAGTATTTTTAATACATGCGCCGAGAGTGGCTACTATTACCGTGATTCGTCGGGGTAAAGCGCGTCGAGCTAAACTGTATTATCTGCGCGATCGCGTCGGTAAGGCCACTCGCCTCAAGCAGCGCTTTGATCGCTCTCTGTAAGCTCAAGATGTTAAGCTCAAGGTCTTAAGCCCAGAACTTCAGGGTCGAAGACTGGCCCTCTAGCACTTGCAGTTTTATAATCTCAGCTTGGAACCCCTCACAATATGTGTAGGATTGCTCGCAAAAAAGTAGATTTAAAGCTATTTTGCTAGAAGGGCTAATCAAAAACTGCTCGTTTTGATCTGTGCGTCCAATTATGCGTCCTTAGTTCAGTTGGTAGAACGTCGGTCTCCAAAACCGAATGTCGGGGGTTCGAGTCCCTCAGGGCGTGCTTTTCGATGTGTCGAACTTTGCTCGAAGTAAAAGCTCAGTGTCTTAACAAGGGTTTCCTTGAATAGACAGAGTCCTTACTTCGAGCTAGTTTGCTGTCTGAAGCTTTTTATGAGCATGTCGTTTGTGCCTGGTGTGCTGCAATGCTACGGCAGTGATAATAGATAGTTGCGGTTAAATTAGCTGCGGTTAGACTAGTTGCGGTTAGATTGAGACCAGAGCAGCCAAGTTAAAGTTAAACTAGCTACTCTAGGTTTAACTACATTTCATTTTTAGCAGGCGAGGGATTCCATCAGTGGCCAAAAAGGACGCAAAGCAAGCACCCAAAGCGGACAAGGTCAAAAAGTCCTCAGCCCCGCCCGACTCATCCTCGGAGAGCTTTAATGCGGGTGCGTTTGTGCAGGGCACTCAAGAGGAGTTGACTAAAGTAATTTGGCCTACCCGGCAGCAGCTAATTAGCGAGTCGGCGGCGGTCATTTTGATGGTGAGTTTGTCGGCCACGCTGATCTACTTCATCGACAAGCTATTTGGCTGGGCGTCTAGACAGGTTTTTTAACCTGGTTTTTTTAAAACTATGACTACTGACGAATCGAACTACACAGAAGAGCAGGCAGACCTGCAAGATGACGAGGAACAGCCGGAGCAGCCGGAGAAAAAGAAGCGGGCCAGATGGTATGCCGTGCAGGTAGCTTCAGGCTGTGAGAAGAAAGTAAAACTCACGCTAGAGCAGCGAGTGAAGACCTTCGATCTAGCAACCTGTATCTTAGATGTAGAAATCCCTCAGACGCCTGCGGTGAAGATGCGGAAAGATGGCTCCCGGCACAGCATTGATGAGAAGGTATTTCCGGGATACGTACTGATCCGTATGACGGTGGATAATGACGATGCTTGGCAGGTGGTGAAAAATACGCCGCACGTGATTAACTTTGTGGGCGCTGAGCAGAGGCGAGCACAGGGCCGTGGACGCGGCCATGTAAAGCCGATGCCGCTAAGTCCAGGGGAAGTGAAGCGAATCTTTAAACAGACCCAGGAGCAGGCTCCGATTGTTAAGATCGACATGGGCGCTGGAGATAAGATTACGGTGCTCTCTGGGCCGTTTAAGGACTTTGAAGGCGAAGTAATTGACGTGAGTCCGGAGCGAAGCAAGCTAAAGGCACTGCTTTCTATCTTTGGTCGCGATACGCCTGTAGAGCTTGAGTTTAATCAGGTGAAGAAAGAAAGCTAGCGACGCTTCGAGAAGGCAAAGCGACTACGACCACGCTCAGCTACCGGGCTATGGTGAGATGCCTGGATCGTTTTTGGAAAGATCGACGATTTATGGTTTTCTCAGAGAAAGTCTGTATTAGACTGATTTAACATCTCGGGATATTCTGAGATACCGCAATATTTCAAGATGTTGTGATGCTTGGATGTGCCGAGATGTTGGGATCGGCGCTGTTAGCTTCTTGTTCGAGTAGCTTCTCGTCCGAAAGTTGAGCCTAGTCGTAGGTCTGGAGTCTTCTCGTAAGGTCGACCAGTTTCCCAAAAGAAAAAAAGTTCATTTAGTAAGAGTTAATCAATGGCAAAGAAGGTAGTTGCGCTGATCAAACTGGCGATTCCTGCTGGTAAGGCGAACCCTGCTCCACCAATTGGCCCCGCTTTGGGTCAGCATGGTGTCAACATTATGGCGTTTTGTAAGGATTACAATGCCAGAACGTCTGAAAAAGCAGGGCTGATTGTTCCGGTCGAGATTTCTGTCTTTGAAGATAGAAGTTTCACGTTCATTCTGAAGACACCACCCGCTTCAGTCTTGATCAAGAAAGCCGCAAAAATTGAGAAGGGCTCCGGTAATCCTAGACTTGAGAAGGTTGGGTCGATCACCCGCGCCCAGCTAAAGGAAATTGCTGAAACCAAAATGCCTGATCTCAATGCAAATGACATTGAAATGGCGATGAACATTATTGAAGGCACAGCGCGCAATATGGGCGTTGAAGTCTCTGGCTAAGGTTCGTTCAGTACTGATTTAAGTAAACATTATTGGGGGAGAGGGTGATGCCTCGCTATAGAACCCCGAAGAGAAAAAATGGCAAAAATTTCTAAGCGAATGAGAGCGCTGTACGAGAAGGTAGATAGCGATCGCGACTATTCCCCTCTAGAAGCCGTAACGCTGCTCAAAGATACGGCAACGGCAAAGTTTACCGAATCGGCAGAAGCCCATATTCGTCTCGGCATTGACCCGAAGTACACCGACCAGCAAATTCGTACGACGGTAGCGCTGCCCAAAGGGACAGGTCAAGACGTTCGAGTTGCTGTGATTGCTCGCGGTGAGAAGGTGAATGAGGCCAGTGAGGCCGGAGCTGATATGTCTGGCTCTGAGGAACTGATTGAAGAAATCAGCAAGGGCATGATGGACTTTGATGTGCTGGTGGCAACGCCAGACATGATGCCTAAAGTCGCTAAACTAGGTCGTGTGCTTGGCCCACGAGGCTTGATGCCTTCACCTAAAGGTGGCACCGTCACTTTTGACTTAGGTGATGCGATTCAGGCGTTCAAGGCAGGTAAGCTTGAGTTCCGAGCTGACAAAGCGGGCATTGTTCACGTGATGTTTGGCAAGGTCACGTTTGAGCCTAAAGATTTGCTGGAGAATCTGAAAGCATTGCAGGAGACAATTGACCGCAATCGCCCATCTGGTGCGAAGGGTCGCTTCTGGCGCACGGTTTCAATTTCATCGACGATGGGGCCTTCTATTTCAGTGGATGTGCAAGCCTTGCGCGACCTGAAGATAGACGACCTGCAAGAAGCGAGCTAGGGTTGCCACTTTCGGTTATGATGCTTAAGCGCGATTTAGCTAAGCCACTCTTGATTTAGCTATAATCTAAGCCCAAAACTAAATAAAGCTGCCAGAGACAGTGGGCGCGGTGGTTCTTTTCATTATTTGATAGAGCCGCCGCTTAATTTCCCACCGAGGTTGCGTTTGACGAGTTGCTTGGACAGATGCCAGCATTGCTCTGATACGTTGGCCTCGATCTGGTTTAGATCGGGGCTTTTTGATGAGCTTTCGTTCGAGGTAGAGGGCAAAAATCTAAATAAAAAAGGAGGTGAAAAAGAATGGGAAGAACGCTAGAGAACAAAAAGGAGATTGTTGAAGATCTCAAGGCGACGTTGAGCCAGGCAGAATCTGCTTTTGTGATTGATTACAAAGGTCTTTCGGTAGCTCAGATCAGCGATTTGCGCAGCCGATTGAGAGAGTCTGATGCGGTTTGCAAGATCTCGAAGAATACGCTGATGAAGCGGGCAATCGACGGTCAGGAACAGTGGCAGGCGCTTGAGTCTTTGCTGACGGGAACTTCAGCGGTACTGCTGACTAAAGAGGACATTGGTTCTGCGGTTAAGGCGTACAAGAAGTTTCAGAAAGATACGAAGAAAACTGAGCTGCTAGGCGGTGTCCTAGAAGGCAAGCTGCTAGGTCAGAAGGACGCTGAGGCGTTAGCTGATCTGCCAACGAAAGACGAGCTGTACGCGAAGATTGCAATCGGGATCAATGCGGTGGCAACCAAGATTGCTTTGGGCATCAAGGAAGTTCCGTCTTCGATTGGTCGTGGCATCAAGGCTTATGCCGAGAAGGGCGAAGAGTAGATTTTCTGAGCAAAGGATTTCTGAAGAGAGGTTTTTTGATCAGGGTGGACAGGCAAAATGCCTATCCTACAAGAGAAGTAAGACAACTGTTAATTAATTTAAGGAGAGACAAAAATGTCTACAGCAACTGACGAAATTTTGGAAAAGTTGAAAACGCTATCTTTGCTAGAAGCTTCTGAGCTAGTGACTCAGATTGAAGAGGCTTTTGGCGTGAGTGCGGCAGCTCCGGTTGGCGGCATGATGATGGCTGGCGGCGGCGCAGCGGCTGAGCCTGAAGAAGAGAAAACTGAGTTTGACGTAGTGTTGGATGAAGTGCCTGGTGATAAGAAGATTGCCATTCTGAAGGTAGTGCGTACGATGACTGGCTTGGGCTTGAAAGAAGCGAAGAGCATGGTTGAGTCTGCGCCTATTACGGTGAAAGAGGCGATCGCTAAGGACGCTGCTGAAGAAGCCAAGAAGACCCTAGAAGATGCCGGTGCTAAAGTCACCGTTAAGTAATCTAAGTAATCTTAGTAATCTTAGTCGCAGTTCGTCAACTTAGCGGACTGTCGTCGAATGATGCGATTTGCATAAGTCGCGAACCAAAGGAGTTAGCCGATCGCTAGCTCCTTTTTTATTAACTGTTGATAACTGCCTATATGAGCTGATAGCGGGGCAAACTTCGGGCACAAAATCGAACCTCCCTACGTCTATATCCTCATGTAATAGACGTATGAGCAATCGCATAAAGCAATGGCAGACAGTCATAATATCGCTATTGATAATCCCAATCGGTCTGTGTCAGTCACTGTTGGTATTGTTGCGTGGAACGAGGAAGAGAACATCCGGGCGACGCTTGAATCTCTGCTGGCGCAAACGCTTTTTGCTGATCTAGCTGCTAAAAACGAGGTAGGTCAAATTATTTGCGTTTGCAATGGCTGCGTAGATAACACGGTTTCTATTATCCAAGGTTTGCTAGAAACGGCTATACAAACTCATCCTTTTCGCGCTGCCATTACTTACCAAATTGTAGAGCTTGAGCAGGCAAACAAGCTGAATGCGCTAAACTATCTGTTTCAGACAGCGGCTTCTGCGACTGCGGAAATACTCGTGGTCATGGATGCTGACATTACGATCCACGGGGCTTCCTCGCTTTCCAACTTGCGAGATGCTTTGCAGGCTAATCCTAAAGCCTGGTTTTCAGTTCCCGTTGGCATCAAGCACGGACAGCTCGACGAAGCGCGCAATATAGTAACTAATTTGTCTGTACAGGGTTCGGCTCTGCATCAGGTCGGTACGCCCAAAAATCCTAATTGGGTGCCGGGTCAGCTTTACTGCGTACGCAGAAGTATCGCGCAGGCCATCTATTTTCCTAAAGAGCTGATGGTGGAGGATATGTTTCTCTCGGCGCTGGCTCACAGTCATTTCTTTACGGCACCGCTGGTTCCGCCTGACAAAAATACTATCGTTAAGGTCAGTAGTGCAGCCTATTTTTATGTTCCCTATTTGAAGACGCGGAGTGTTTTGGCTAATCAAAAGCGCCAGGCGATGGCCCACGTACTTCAAGAGCTGCTGGTTGAATGGGTGTATTCGGAGCTAGACGAGTCCCAAAGAGGTATGACGGCATTGGCTGATGCTCTGAGGTCTAAGGATGCGCGGGAAGTCGGTTGGCTAAGTAAGCGTCTTCAGGCTACGTTGCGGCAAAAAAAACTGTTTTGGAAGCTGTTGCCTAATATGTATTACACCTGGCCGCTGCGGGCGGCTTTTGAAGGCACTGGCCGCGGCGGGCTGGCGCTGTTGCCGGTGGCTATTCTTCGTTCGGGTCTTCATTTGGTAGGTCTGTATTTAGCTGATTCAGCTTTTCGAGATGGACAAACCTACTTCTGGTTGGATAATTGACGATTAGCGGCTTTTGCTTTCTGTTTTGCGCTTTGCGAAATGGAGCCAATCGAATTTACAATCTAGTGCTGAGCCTGCGTAATTTCTCTCGATTTAATGAGTTTGAAAGTGAAAGCAGCCGTCATCACGGGCGGTATCTAAATACGCGATCATAAACGCAAGATAGGCCGAGTGAACAAACACTATTTAACATGAGTTTGAGTTAGGCAAGATCCTAAAACGTCTGGCCAGCAGTCACGCCTCTAGAGAGAATTGACTTTGGGCCATGCGTCAAAAGGATTGTCAGGTATAGGCACTTGAGAAGATCGTTTATTCCGAATATCTCGAATATCTTGAACTCATGTTGTTTACAAAGCCAAGCGAGCGGCTTGTGTGACTTGGTGCAGATTTTCCAAGGTAGGCCATTCTTGTTCTTTTCTATCTGAGCGCAGCCACAGCAAATATTCAATGTTGCCTGCTGGGCCGACTGTTTCAGACCAGGTGAGCGCCTGATAATACCAACCTAGCTGGGCTGCTGATTGGGCGACTTGAAAAATTGCTTCAGCCTGAGCTTTGGCATCGCGCACGACTCCCTTTTTCCCGATTTTTTCTCGACCTACCTCAAACTGGGGTTTTACTAGTAGAACAACTTCGTGCGGTTCGGCTAGTAAAGACCAGAAGGCGGGCAGCACTTTCGTTAATGAAATAAACGAGACATCCATCACGCCTAGTTGGGCAGGTTCGCTGTCTGCGTAGAGATCGATGGGTGATAAGTGCCGAATATTGGTGCGTTCTTTCAGGACTACACGCGGGTCTTGACGAATTTTCCAGGCGACCTGACCGTAGCCTACGTCAACGCCGTAAACCTGTCTGGCTCCGGCCTGAAGCAGGCAGTCTGTGAAGCCGCCGGTAGAGATGCCGCCGTCTAGACAAATTTTGTCCGTTGGGTCGATGTTGAACGTGGCGATCGCCTTAGCCAATTTCTCACCACCTCTAGAAACAAAGGGCGGCTTTTTCTTGAGTTCGATGCTGGCATCAGTGGCAATCGGGGTGCCGGGTTTATCGACAATCTGCTGGCCTATTTTTACTTCGCCTGCTCGAATCAGTCTTTGGGCCTGCTGCCGGGAGGGGCAGAGTCCTCGTTCTACGAGCAGAAGGTCGAGTCGTTGTTTGGCCAAAGGTAGGGTGAAATAGGGGGTATGAGCATATCGGTCAGTTGCTGATTGTATCAGGCAGGCTTACTCAACAGATCTTATCTTGGCGATAGGTTGTTTGTTAAAAGATATGGTGAACCTGTCTTCTAAGCCGTAGGCTCTCAAATACCAAAAGAAGACGGCTACGGGAAGAACGTATTTGTCCCAGGGATAGGCTTTGGTCATGATGATGGTGTTAAATAACACGACGAAAGCCATCAGGGAGGGTTGGGAGAAGCGGATGCAGGCTAGAAGTGCTAATGCGTAGAATAGGGCAAGTCCGAGGAGGGGGTGAGGGAGTTTTAGGGTGATCGCAATCAATCGTCCTAACCCATTAAACGCAGGCGGAAAGGCAATCATGTAGGCCAGTAGAATAGCCGCGATGATGGCAATTTTGCGCCTGGGGATGAGCAGTTTTTTGAATGAGACGAGGAGACTAAATAGGAGCAGTTCGGGGATGACGATGTAGCCGCCGACCGAGGCCAGGCCGTGAATGGCACCGCCGGGCTGAATCTGCCAAAGGGCTTGTTGAACAACCGGGATACTTTTGTCTGAGAGGGCCGCAGCAGGGGCTAACCCGCCGAAGAAAATAATCCACCCGAAGAGGGTGGCCGTGGCGATCGCAGGTAAAATCCATCGCTGGTGCAAATTCCAGCCAGATAAAGGCTGAGAAGAACTGTTGGGTGGTTGAGTGGGCGATTGGAAGGCGGTGATGAATTCGCAGAGGGCGATCGCAGCGGGAAAAACTACCATGTACTGTCGGCAGGCGATCGCGGCGATAAAGGCGATCGCGCTGAGCAGATGGCGGTTTTTAATATAGCTAGCGACGCCCAGCAGCACAAAGGTGCAGGTGATCATCTCTGTGTACAGCCGACCGTTGAGCGATAGATAAGAGGTGCATAGGCAAAGCCCTATCAAACAACGGATTGAGCGGCCTTTTTTTTCCTCAGTAGGCCAGCCAATGATAAAAGCGATCGCCATGAACAAGGTTAAGCTCAGCAATCGACCGGCAAAAAGACCCTGATGAAAAAAGTACTCCAGCGCGCCAAAAATCATAAAAGGCAGCGGCGTGCTGAGTTCGTGGTACTGCTCGAAGTCTGCGGCGCTAGGAATGAGGCGATCGCTAAACAGCAGACTGGTTTCCCAAAAGTGAATCTCGTCCCACATGGGCGGCCCCTGCAAAAAGTCAAACCGGATAATGGAGACGATGTACAGCAGGGTGACCACCGATAGCCACAGAATCTTTTGCCGAGAACTACGGGCAGGAAAAGGACTCATAAGCGCTAGACAACCCCTTGTGATGTCTTTAGAGGCTCTATCTTAGACGGGTCAGCAAACAAAGAGTTTCTGTCTAGGCCAGCTTTGCGAAAGCTTATAAAACTGTGCCTACCAACCTGCGCTTACTGACCTGCGCCTACCAACCTAATTGTCCATTCGCATTGGAGCACCTGCCGTTAGCACAATATCTTTATCTCGGTGGCGAATGGACAGATCGCCGCCTTCTCTCAGTAGGTAAGTGGCCGCTTCTCTTTGAATTTTAACGTCAAGAAGCTGCCCTCGAAGCGTGACGGTAAACTGTAGACTGTCTAGCTCTATCGGCAGTTTAGGATTAAACGAAATCTCTCCGTCGTAGTCTCTTAGTCCGCCAAACCCATAAGCCATCACCATCCAGCTACCTCCCATAGAGGCAATATGACAGCCGTCCTTTACATTGCCCGAGAGGTTGCCAATGTCCATAATGATGGCGTAAGTCGCGTATCTAAACGCTTTTTCAACCTCACCAATCTCTGAGGCCACAATGCTCTGAATACAGACCGACAAAGAGGAGTCTCCGGTGGTAAGCGCATCGTAGTACTCGAAGTTTCTCTTTTTTTGCTCTAGAGAGAACTCGTCGCCCAACAAAAACATCGCCAAGACCAGATCCGCCTGCTTGATGACCTGATGACGATAGATAAACAATGGGTGAAAATGCAGCAGCAGCGGATACTTGTGCGCTGGCGTATTCTCAAAATCCCAGACTTCTTCGTCTAAGAACCCGCCATGCTGAAGGTGAATTTGTAGACGTTCGTCAAAAGGCACATACATGTTGTCGGCGGCTTTTTGCCAGTCGTCCATTTCTGTCGTTTCGAGATGGGTTTCATGGATTAAAGCCCTGAATCGCTGGGGTTGTTCTTGCTTGAGCGTTTCTAGGGTAGAGACTGCATACTGCATGTTCTCTCTGGCCATGAGGTTAGTGTACAAGTTGTCATTAACCACCGTGTTGTACTCGTCAGGGCCGGTGACGCCATGAATGGAGAATTTGCCGTCGTTGCGATCGCAGAAAAAGCCCAAGTCATACCACAAACGAGCCGTCTCCACTAAAATTTCGGCCCCTTCTTTATAGAGAAAATCCTGATCGCCGGTAATTTCGACGTACTTTCTCATGCCAAACACAATATCGGCATTAATGTGATACTGAGCGGTGCCTGCGGCATAGTAGGCAGAGGCTTCTTCGCCATTAATGGTACGCCAGGGAAAAAGCGCGCCCTTTTGGTTGACGGCTTTGGCTCTTTGTCTTGCTTTGTCTAGCAGACAGTAGCGGAAGTTGAGCAGGTTTTTGGCCAGCTTCGGATTGGTGTAGCTCAAAAAGGGCAGCACATAAATTTCGGTATCCCAAAAATAGTGGCCTTCGTAGCCCTTACCGGTAAGACCTTTGGCCGGTAAGCCCAGTCCGTCGGTGCGGCTAGCAGCCTGCAGAATGTGAAAAAGACTAAAGCGAATGGCCTGCTGAAGGGCATCCGCCCGATTTTCGACCTCTGGATTACCTTCTAGCTGAATATCGCTGCGCGCCCAGAAGTTGTCTAGATATTCCCTCTGACTGGCTTTAAGCGCATCAAATCCCTGTTCGATGGCCCGGTTAAGTGACCGATCTGCTCTGGCACATAGCTCATCTGAGGTGGTATCACTGCCTGTGTGATACGTCATAAACTTGGTCAGGCGGATGGGTTTACCGGCCTGCGCATAGGCAGAGAAAATAATCTCTCCACTATCTTCTCCACATTTGCGACCGACCTTGATGGTGCATTCGCTATCTAGCGTGTGGTCTACGCCGCAGGCCAGGGTCATCTTGCTCTGTCGGGTTTCTTGGGCAAGTACTAGGCGATAGCCCACCACATCACAGGCCACTGGCAGTAAAACGCGGTTAGCAAATTCTTTAGAGCGTCTAGGATCGTTATAGCTAGCGGTGGCTTTACCTTCTTGGTCAATCGGGTCGTAGTGAATTTTGGAGACAATTTCGATCGGAGCTTCGGCGTCCAAAACAGTGACCTCGTAGGAGATCGCGGCTAGGTGTCGGTGCTTGAAAGACACCAGACGGCAGGATTTGACCAGCACCCGTTTGCCCGTTGGACTCTCCCAGAGAACTTCTCGCTCTAGGGTGCCCGCTTGCATATCGAGAACGCGGTTGTAGTCGAGGATGTTGGCGGTGTTGAGCGTGAAGGGTTCGTCGTCTACGTAGAGCTTGATGATGGTGCTATCTGGCACGTTGAGCATGGTTTGCCCCGTTTTGGCAAAGCCGTAGGCTTCTTCGGGGTAGATGATGGGCCACAGCTCGTGAAACCCGTTTACGAAGGTACCGCTGTGGTGGTAGGGCACGCCTTCTTCAAAGGTGCCGCGTATACCTAAGTAGCCATTGCTAAGGGCGTATAGCGTTTCGAGCTGGCCTAGAAATCGGGGGTGAAATTGTTTTTCTTCTAGCCGCCAGGGATGGCAGGGATAGATGTGCTCGGGCAAGTTGATGGGTTTACGGTGGAGCATGTGACTCTAGACCAGGGCTGAATGGTTAGTGACTGATTCTAACGATTATTTTGTAGGCAGTAGTTCGCCTAAATCGGCAACGACGATATTAGCCCCGTTGTCTAATAAAGCCTGAGCGTTTTCGGGTTCAGCGACCCCAATAACTAAGCCAAACTTTCCTTGCTCCCCAGCTTGAACACCTACGACCGCATCTTCAAAAACAACGGCTTTCTCGGGCATGACCGAGAGATCGGCAGCGGCTCTTAAAAAGGTGTCGGGCGCGGGCTTTCCGGGTAGATGAAGCGCCTCGGCGACCCGACCGTCCATAACGGTGTCGAATAAATCGGTAATCCCGGCTGCTTCGAGGACGGCTTGACAGTTGCGGCTAGAGGAAACGACGGCAGTTTTGATGCCTTGGTCTCGGAGGTTTTTGACGAGGGCTACGGCACCTGGAAAGGCTTCAATGCCGTCTTCGCGCAAAATGGTGGCAAAGTAGCTGTCTTTGCCATTGCCGATGCCACAGACGGTTATTTGACTGGGTGAGTCTTCCGGATCGCCATAGGGTAACTCAATGTCGCGGGCGGCGAGGAAGCTTTCGACGCCGGGATAGCGGGGTTTGCCATCGACGTAGCGGAGGTAGTCCTGGGGCAAGTCAAACGGGACAAAAGGCTCGCCTGTGGCCTCAGCTCGACTTTTTAGAAATTCGTCAAACACTCGCTTCCAGCAGGCTGCGTGAATCTTGGCGGTCGGAGTAAGGACGCCGTCTAGATCGAAGAGCATGGCCTCGAACTGGTTAAGAGAGAGTGCTTTGTTCATGAACGATGACCTGAATGGATGAGCTGGTAGCCGGTTGGGCGCTATTTTCTGGCCACCTTGAGATACTACCAGTGAGATGCTACCAGTGAGATACTACTAGTGGCCGTACGATCTTACTGCTAGTAGGCCGTTTTGTTCTGAGGCTTGTTCTGAGACATTGCATTTTTGCTATTTGAATGAAGTTTGAGTGGGAACGGCTCGCCGATTGGGCGGCTCGTGGGCCGAAGTCAATAGCTGTGAAGCACGTAAAAAAGTGCAAAGGATGCCTGTCCTAGCAAGATTCGGCAAATGACTCTG
>JBBSOB010000047.1:0-20909 GCA_038260205.1 Phormidesmidales cyanobacterium | reverse complement strand
CTCGAAACAACGCCGCCGGTCACAAATACGAACTTAGTCATGATCTCCTGTTGGGCTGGGTCTATCCGCGTTTACTGCGGTGAAAGTTTCTATAGATAGTTGTGTATGAGCGGTGTAATATTTCGCTTTTTACTAATCACCAATTGTGCCATATAGAATAGATTGCGGTCTGTATGATTTTTGCTTTATAAAAAGTGACGGAAAAAATATCCGACTAGTCGAGCAAACGGGGTATCAAGCTGCTGCCGCCGATATAATAACCCGGCCAAAATAGGCCGCCGCCTGAAATACTGGTATAAGAATTTAGCAGGCCGCCGCTTGAGTCGGTGGGGGAATCAAAAATGAGTCAGCGCTGGAAACTGAAGACAATCGCTCTATTAAGCGGACTTTTGAGCGTCCTGCTGCTGCCGCTAGAAAGCAAAGCCAAAGCCGTTGCCCCCATTCAATGGTCATCCGAGGCTTCCTCGCCGCTGCTGGCCCAAGCAGAAAGGCAGCCTTCTCCCGATCGCCTTTTTGTCGCCTATCCGCCTACAAAGTACGAAACCGTCGCCGATCGCATCTTTTTTATCGGCACGGCAAATCCTGATGAACCGGTCACGATTAACGGTCAGATCATCGAAAATCGCAGCGGTGACGGTCACTTTGCGCCCACGCTGCCGCTAGAAATCGGTGAGAACACCTTCACGCTGATTCAAGGCGATCAGAGCGTTACGCTCAATATTACGAGGAGTTCGGTTGAGCCACCGATGCCAGCAGGTGTTGGGTTTGCAGAAGGGTCGCTGATGCCTGCGCAGAATATTGCCAGACTGCCGGGCGAGCTAATTTGTTTGAGTGCGATCGCCCCTTCCAACGCCCAAGTCTCAGCTAAGCTCGGCAACAACAACATCACCCTAAAGCCCCAAACTAGCGTAGATCTTCCGCCCAACTCCGCCGTCCTCACCGATCAAACCACGCCTGTTGCCCCCACTGATCTTAGGACCACCACCGAGTACGCAGGCTGCCTCATGCCAGCCGAACCTGGAGATCTAGGTAGTCCTAGCTTTACTGTCAAGGCTCAGGGCCAGACGGCCACTGCCGAAGCCCCTGGGCAAGTCAGCATTCTTTCCCCTACAAATATTCAAGTAGCCACCGTCACCGCCGACTCTGGCGTCGCCCGCACTGGCCCCACCACGGACTACTCTCGCATCACGCCGCTACCCGCAGGTACTAGAGCTGCCATTACCGGACGCGATGGCGACTGGCTACGATTGGACTACGGCGGCTGGATTAAAGCAGCCGAAACGCAGATCAGCAGCGCCCCGATGCCACCCGCTAGCATCATTCGCGGCATCAGCGCCGACTCAAAAGGCGACTGGACAGAAGTTGTTTTTCCACTGCAAACGCCCGTTCCTATCTCAGTCCAACAAGATACGCAAACGCTCACCCTAACGCTGCACAACACGACCCCGCAAACAGACACCATTTACTTCTTCAACGATCCTGTGGTCGAGCGCATGGACTTTAATTCTGTGCTCCCCAACAGCGCAGAATATACTTTTCACTTCAAAAAGCCTCAGCAGTGGGGTTACAAGCTTCGCTATGAGGGCACCAGCTTAGTTCTTTCTCTAAAGCATGCTCCTAAAAGCAACAGTTTAAAAGGAACAACTATTTTAATCGATCCGGGTCACGGGAGCGACGCCGATTTGGGTTCTCGCGGGCCGACGGGCTATCCTGAAAAGGACGTAACGCTGATTGTCTCCAAACTGTTGCGAGACGAACTAGAATCGCGCGGTGCCACCGTCGTCATGACCCGAGAAGGCGACGACGATCTCTATCCAGACGACCGGGTGAACATTATTAATGCCACCGAGCCAACGCTGGCGCTAAGCCTTCACTACAACGCGCTACCTGATGCCGGGGACGCTTTAGGCACAAGCGGTGTCGGCTCTTTTTGGTATTATCCTCAGGCTCACGACTTAGCGACTTTTTTACATAACTATTTGGTAGAAAAGCTGGGTCGCGAATCTTACGGCGTGTATTGGAACAACTTGGCCCTCACTCGTCCGAGTGTCGCGCCTTCTGTTTTGTTGGAACTTGGGTTGATGATTAATCCAGAGGAGTTTGAGTGGGCTACCGATGAGAAGTCGCAACAAAAACTCGCCAAAACGCTCGCACAGGGCTTAGAAAAATGGCTAGAAGGCCAGTAGCATGACTGTTTTCTATTTGCCTGTTTTCAAAGACAACGCGCTATGGCAGCAAGCCATGACACATCGCTCTTTTACCAACGAACAGCTCAACGCACATCACAACGAACGTTTAGAATTTCTAGGAGATGCCATCCTCAACTTTCTTAGCGGAGAGTATCTCTATATGCGCTATCCAGACAGGCCCGAGGGCGATCTCTCGCAAATTAGAGAAGCGTTAGTCGAAGAGTCTCAGCTTTGTCACTTTGCGGATAAACTGGGCATTGGGCAGCATCTACGACTGGGTAAAGGTGCCCTACAAAATCGAGGACAAAATAGTGCTAGATTGCTTTGCAGCGCCTTTGAAGCCTTAGTGGGAGCTTATTTTTTAGACAGTAAGCAAGACGTAAACGTGGTTCGTCGCTATGTGTGGCCAATGTTCGAGTCAGTCATCGACTCGGCCACTGCAAACAACATTAAAAACGAGAAAAGCCGCCTGCAAGAATGGGCTCAAAAACGCTTTAGAGAACTCCCCGAATATGTGACCGTTAGCAGCAGCGGCCCCGATCATAAACAAGAGTTTTTAGTAGAAGTCAACATCAACAATCGAACCTACGGGCAAGGCTATGGAAACAGCAAAAGAGAGGCTCAAAAAGCAGCGGCAAGAGCGGCCTTAGAACTAATCGCAGAAGACTTCGAGGCATGAGAAGATGATGAGAAGATACAAGAATAGTTGATTATTTCTTTTGATGCGATCGCCCCATAAAAACAGCCCTAAAAATCGCGAGCTGATCCGTAAAACCTATGTCTGACGATGGATAGAGTTAGTTATTTGGCCAGTTAGTATGGTGCTCGACTTAACTGGCCAAATGCGTAGAAAAGACTATCTCAGAAAACAGTTTTATCTGTTAGCGATCGCTACTTTTTGAGAGATGCTTTTCATCCATTTTAACAAGCGGTAGCCAAAAGTTTAAAGGGTTCATCTCAAGTTCAAATCAACAACATTTAATATCTGGAGACAACACTCATGGCGATTAACAACCCTAACGATCCTAATATCGACGGCATTCGAGGACGAGAAGCCACCCCAGAAGAAATTGCCCGCCGCGATGGCTATGTGCAAGGCCGTACCGACGAGAACTACGTCCAAGGCGCTGTCCGAGGACAGGAGCGAGTGAATGCTCAAGAAATTGCCAACGACAGCGCGGCAAGTGGTCTGATAGTGGGCTTAATGATCGCCCTGCTAGCCGCAGGCGTCGGCGCGGCAGTCTATTTCCTAGCTAGACCTGAACCCGCCCCAGTCGTGACGCCAGAGGTCGAAAAAACGCCTCAAGTTCAAAAAGAAACCGTTCGCGAAAAAACCATCATCGAAAGACAAGCTCCTGCCCCCGCGCCTGATGTGAACATTTCCGTGCCCGAGACTCCGGCTCCCGATGTCAATATCACCAATCAGACACCCGCACCAGCCGAGTCGCCTGTAGCCGAGCCAGCACCCGCATCTGCGCCCGCAGCCGAGCCGTCTGCAACAGAAGCACCCGCCAATACTACCAACTAACCTACGATCCACTTAACCCGCAAATACCACCTGCTAAATTGATAGCGGACGAGCGCATAGAAAATCAGCAGGGAAAAGAGCAGGTCGTTTTCCGTCACCAGAGGACGACTTGCTTTGATCTTCAATACGCAAACGGCCAGATGCTCAACGGCTGAGCCAGGCGATCGCCTCGCGAATCCAAGCCTCTGTATCTTCACTTTTACTGAGCGTCGTGTTTTGACCGATAGCAGCGATCGCCCGACTAATCTCACGATTGGTATAGCCCAGCGCCACCAGCATCATCTCCACATCCTCTTGCACCGCAGACACCGGCCCGCCCGTCGGCGCTACCACACCCGAATGCTGCCGCCAATCGCTCAGTTTCGTCTTCAGCTCCAAAATAATCCGCTCAGCCGTCTTATTCCCCACCCCCGGCGTTCGAGACAGCATCCGAGTATTGCCGCTCACCACCGACTGAATCAGCTCATTAATTCCCAGCGTATCTAATAGAGCCATCCCCATCTGCGAGCCAATGCCGCTCACCGAAATCAGCAATCGAAACACATCACGCTCGGCCTTACTGCCAAAGCCAAACAGCACCTGCAAATCTTCCCTGCTCTGCAAATGCGTATAAATCTGTACCGGATCGCCCACCGAGGGTAAGGTGCTCAAAATCCGCGGATTCACCTGCATATCGTAGCCTACGCCAGCCGCCTCCACCGTCAAAATCACCCGACCGTTCGGCAACTTCTGACTGTCGGCCAGCATACCTTTTACATACCCAATCATGGGCGCTGATTAGGACGCGGCTGAGGCAGTGGCTGCCCCTGCGAAAGGCGCGCTTCTCGACGACTCATCGGTCGAACAGCGCCAGTCACCGGATTCACTTGAGTCTGAGCAGCACTGCTCTCCATATCTAACGCTTGGCCGCCCTGAATCTGCTGACGGCCATTACGCAAAATATGCAGCATCTCCATAAACTGCTGCTCCATATTGCCCAGTACCTGATCAGCATAGGTATCCGCATCTTCTTGAATGGTTTTGGCTTCACTTACCGTACGGATACGCATTTCCTCCCATTCCTGACGCGCCTGATTCTGCAACTGCTCAACCTCGTTCAGCGTTTGCGCCCTGAGCGCATCGCACTCTTGCTCCGTCTGCGTTCGGAGCTGATTCGCCTGTGCCTCAGCCTGCCGAATCAGACTCATCTCATTGAGAATCGTCGCCGCCTGCTTTTCTGCTGCCGTTACAATCTCTTGCGCGTACTGCTCGGCCTCACCCAGAATTTCCTCCCGCTCTTGCACAATCTGCACCGACTCTTGTACCGCCGCTGGCAAATGCACCCGCACCACATCTAACTGATCGAGCAGCTCATCTTCCGAAATCATGGTCTTTCCGGTTAGCGGAAATCGGGGGCTTTCCAGCACAATCTCTTCAATGCGATCTAGCTCTTGCTGAATGTTAAAGCGCTCGGAAGCCGGATTGTAGTATTCGCCAGATGCAGAAGTATTCACGAGATTAGGAGATGAAGAATTTTCAAGAGATGGACTGCTAGAGAGGCCAACTAGCGATCGCCGGGACTGATTGCCCATTGCTCTACCAGCGGCGCGACCCGGCTGACGACTGGGCTGAGGATTATTGGTCTGAGCATTGGGCTGGGCATTAGGCTGGGCATTGGCCTGAGGATTCGTCGGAACATTAAACGGTCGTCTATTCGCAGAATAACCATACTGGTTGTTTGCAGCCCTATTATCAGCCGACCCGCTCGCAGGTCTTCCTGAAGAGCCATTTCCTGGCGAACCATTACCATTACTATTCATACGAGGTTCTGGCTATAACATCTTTCGACATCAAGCGCAATGTGTTCAGGAACAAGGTGATCAATGGGGCCACCAAATTTGGCAATTTCCTTAACCAGACTACTGCTTAGGAAACCATACTCCGTAGAAGTTGCCAAAAATACGGTCTCAATCTCATCGGACAAGGTTTTATTAGTATGCGCCATTTGGAGTTCTTTCTCAAAGTCTGAGAGCACGCGCAGGCCCCTTAGCAACACCTTTGCCTTCAGCTTCTTGGCATAGTTAACCGTCAAACCATGGAAGCTATCAACCTTTACATTTTCCAGGTGCTGCGTCGTTTTCCGGATTTGCGCCAAGCGCTCTTCAACCGTAAACAGCGGATTCTTAGTAGGATTACGAGAAACCACCACGACTACACCGTCGTAAAGTTTACTGCTACGAGTAATGATATCTAGATGCCCAAGCGTAATGGGATCGAAGCTGCCAGGATAAATTGCGACCATAAAACAGGCCCATAAATAGGCTTAAAATAAGAAAATTCTATTATCTTGAGGGTATATGACTAGAGCAGTGCTTAAATTTTCTTCTGAAGACTGTGGCATTTGTCACAAGATGTCTTTTTATGACGAAAAGGTCGCTAAAGAGCTAGATCTAGACTTCGTTAATATCAAAATGCAGGACACTGCAACCTATCGCAAATACCGTAAAGTCCTGCTCAGCCGGTATCCCGACAAAACGAACATGGGCTGGCCCACATACATTGTCTGCGACAACCCCGAAGGTGACTTTGACATCGTAGGCGAAGTTAAAGGCGGACATCCCAAAGGCGAGTTTAGGTCACGCCTGCAAGCCGTCATCGGATAGACCCGGCATCGGATAGACCCATCATCAGATAGATTCAAACGGCAAATCCACACTCCGACAAGTAGAAGGGTCTGACCTATCTACCAGACCTGTCTACTATTTAGAGTGCGGATATTAAGAGTGCGGGTAATTAGAGTGCAAATTTGAACTGAACATTTAGAGAAATGACCAGCCCAGAGCAGGCATAGGACGGCTATCTATGAAAGCGACCTGAAAGGCTCATCCATTCAGGATGGACTACAGAACGCCTAGATTAGAAAGGCCCAAGATAGCGCCCGCGCCGATGAGATGACCCAAGCTGGTTACAGCGAGCAAAGCAGGCAATCCTAAGCCCAAAAATACACCACCTGCTGGATCAGCGTCAGGAACTTGAATAACTTGCTTGCCAATGAAGAAGGCAAGCACATTGCACGCGATCATGACAATAGCGACACTAGGCCCCCACTCAGCAGTATGAGGAACATAGGCAGCGGCAGCAGCGATTAAAGGCAGCATCTACTTTCTCCGAAAAAGTTATTGAAAGAGCAGTTAAAACGAGTCAGAGCTGACCTGTCCCAAAATGTTTCTCGATATGATTTTCTGATCGAGTGCTTTTAAAAGGATGACAAGTTCTGAATCTCGTTAATCATTTCACGAAGATGGAAAAGCCTGTCTCTAACGCTACGGATTTTGTAGTAAGAGTTAATACTCACTTGCATTAGTTAACATTCAAACCGGTACGTTTGGATACATAGAATCGAAATAGAGAATCCGAAGGAGAAAACGCATGGCGCGAGGCTTGGCTTGGCTACCCCTATTAGGTCTATTTTTTGGCTTGGCTTGGGCGGGATGGAACGAATATCGAAAGTTAGAGGCGTATAAGGAATGGGCGCAGCAGTTTGAGCGCGCTAAGTACGATATCTACGCAGCGCTTGGGCAGCAAGGAGACGTTCTGACCTGGGGATCGCCTACTCGTCAGGGCGTTGTCAACGCCCTGACGTTAAATCTTACTGAGGTGAGCCAGGCTGTGCTAGAAGTAAACGCTCAGCCTGTGAGCAGCAAAGAGCTGCCCAGCAAAGGGAAGTTCTCGTTGGGCTTGACGTTAGAGAACGGCCGCCACGTCAGCATTCCGTTTACTGAAGGAGAAATGGCGCGCCAGTGGCTCGACTTTTTGAGAACCCGGATTCCGACTCGTTAAGCGTGATGCTTGTTTAGACTTTACTTGATGCTTGTTTAGACTTTAGTTGAAGACCATGCCTGTAAAACCGCCTGCTCCTTCCTCCAGAGATCTCGCTCGTCGCAGACAGTATCTGCGAGACCAACGGCGATATAAATTTTATAAAGGTATCTGGCGATCGCTCGTACTCACCGGGTTTGCTGCCGGACTTTTGTGGCTAGCCAATTCACCTATTTGGCTAGTGCGCAGCCCGTCGCAGATCAATATCAGCAATAACAAGCTGCTTTCGGATAAAGCCGTACAGGCGCTGCTGCCGCTGCCGTACCCGCAGCCCTTGCTCAAGGTCAAGCCCAAGGACTTAGAGGCCAGCTTAGAAGCCCATGCGCCCATTGCAGAGGCAGCGGTGAGTCGTCAATTACTGCCCCCGGGGCTGCATGTTCGGATCAAAGAGCGGCAGCCCGTCGCGATGACGCTGCCCGATACCACCCGCTCCACGCAAACAGGATCAGACCCCTCAGTTGCCTTCAAAGTGCCCGGACTCATTGACGCCCAAGGCACCTGGATGCCGCGCGATAGCTTTCAGGCGCTCGGCTCGGCCGCCGGAGAACCGACGCTAACGGTGCGAGGAATGCGGGCAGGAGATGAAAAAGATTGGCAGAGCATGTACAAGGCGATCGCCCAAAGCCCGATCAAAATTACGGCGATAGATTGGACAAGATCGAGCAACTTAATTTTGCAAAGTGAGCTAGGAGCGGTTCATTTAGGCCCCTATGGCAAGGAATTTGAAGCCCAGTTGGTAGCACTCGATCAGTTGCGATCGCTCAATAAAAAAGTAAATCCCGAAAAGGTTGCCTTCATTGACCTACACGATCCAGCAAATCCTGTCGTCGAAATTTTACAAGCCGCTGGCACCCCAGCTCATCTTGAGTAGTCGATAAATTCTTAGCTATTTTCAGCGAGAGATCAGCCTTCAGCTTTCCTGAGGACTCACGGACGCTTTCGATTAATACATCTTTTGCTTGTACAAACTTTTGCTTATATAAAGCAGAGATGAAGGATAAAGCAGAGGTAAAGAGATCCGTTTTTGGCGTTGAAGCGTTAACGGCAGGGTTTGGTTTTTCAATCAAGTTCCCCTATAGTTGACTCAATCACATCTAGTTGACTCAATCACATCAGACAAAATTGAAGTGAAATACAGGGTGCTGATGGCAATGTTTCCATATTGGTGAGCATGTATATTTTCGCAATAGACTTTATAATTTTTCACTGAAGTCATTATGTAAGCGAAATATCTGGCCAGCGAAGTTAGCTGTTTTCTTTGATGCAGAAGCCTTTCGAGTGCTTGCCTACTGTGATTTCATCCATATAGTATCTGTATCATCAGCGCGCCCTATGAATAACGCTTCCCTTCATACAAATTCTTTTGCGGACGATGGGTCTGATGTAAAATCGTCTCCTTCAAGTAATAATGGCAGTGCAATGTCAGCGGAAAGGCCGATGAGCGGAGATATTATACCGAGCAGCGTTGCTAGAATTAAAGTGATCGGCGTCGGTGGCGGTGGCTGTAACGCCGTTAACCGAATGATTGACAGCGGGCTAGCAGGAATTGAATTTTGGACGGTCAACACGGACGCGCAGGCACTGACCTACTCGTCTACGACGAACGCGATGCAGTTGGGCCAAAAGCTCACGCGGGGACTGGGGGCAGGCGGCAATCCATCCATTGGACAAAAAGCAGCCGAAGAGTCGCGCGATGAAATTTTCCAGGCCGTAGAAGGCTCTGACCTGGTCTTTATTACGGCGGGTATGGGCGGCGGAACCGGCACTGGAGCGGCTCCTGTTGTCGCTGAAGCAGCCAAAGAGGCGGGCGCGCTCACGGTGGGCGTTGTCACTCGTCCTTTTACCTTTGAAGGCCGACGACGCACCTCTCAAGCAGAAAGTGGCATCGCCGCCTTGCAAGCTAGCGTAGACACGCTAATTATCATTCCCAACGACAAGTTGCTCTCTGTTATCTCTGAGCAGACGCCGGTACAAGAAGCTTTCCGCGTTGCCGACGACATTCTGCGTCAGGGCGTACAGGGGATTTCGGATATCATCACCATTTCTGGATTGGTTAACGTTGACTTTGCCGACGTTCGAGCGGTGATGGCCGATGCTGGATCGGCGCTGATGGGGATTGGGGTAGGCTCCGGTAAGTCTAGAGCGAGAGAAGCAGCGATCGCAGCGACTTCTTCACCTCTACTCGAAACCTCCATTGACGGAGCAGGCGGCGTTGTCTTCAACATCACTGGCGGCAGTGACCTCACCCTGCATGAAGTCAATCAGGCGGCTGAAATCATCTACGAAGCTGTCGATCCGAATGCAAATATCATCTTCGGCGCGGTCATCGACGACCGACTCCAGGGCGAAATTCGTATCACCGTTATTGCGACCGGCTTTAGCGGCGACAATCGTAGCATTCCATCGATGACCACCGCTGCCCGGACAACGCCAATGACGCGATCGCCCGGCGATGATAGTAGCGATCGCCCAGCTGATGCGCCTGTAAGCAGCGAAGAGCAGAGCGGACAGCCCGTGATTTCCCCTAACTTAGATATTCCTGAGTTCTTACAGCGGCGTCGCGGTCGATAAAAAATACGGATTTAGCAGCCGTATAGTTTTGCCAAATTCAGCTCATACAAGAATCCGTTTACTTCTCCAAACTTGAAGTAGGCGGATTTTTCATTCCGTCAGTATCCCTGCGCTATGATTTATCCATGGAGCTAAAAGCCTTACCCACCGATATTATTTCGAGCGAGTCCAAGGCCGTCTTGGGCCATATTAAGCTGGACAGAAGTCTCTATCCGGGCACCTACGTCGATATCGACGGGCAAACCTATCAAATTTTGGTGCGCCGCCATCAGTATCAGCTTAAACTCGGTCGCTACTATCTACACAAAGCGATTGTCCACGTAAAAGAAACCACCATCCCAGAAGAAAGAACGCTGCTAAACGGCACCTGGGTCATTGGCGATATCACCTGCACCTACAACGCCCGCTCCGAGCTAGTGCGCTGCGCCATCAACCCTAGCGGCCCCTGTGGTGATTGCATTCACTACGAACCGGCAAAAGTCTAGCTAGTCTCAGCGTGATTGTTTCATAAGTGAGGCAGAAGTACCAAGAGCAGGCGATCGCTCTAACGCCATACCCTAGCGTCATACCCTAGCGTCATAAGAGAGCAGGCGCTCACTGCTTTTGTTGATAGCCAAAGTCGCGATCCAAAACAAGGCGCTGTTTACACAAAGTCGAAGTGACTACGCATTAACAGATTGTGACGCTAGACTGATAGAGAACATAGCACCTAAATGTCTCATAGCTGCTCTGAGATCTAGCCCTATCGAGTACGAATTATGGCTCAAATTAAAGACCGTCGCCCCCAAAATGCCGAAGGCAATTTTTATGTGGACAGTAGCTGTATCGACTGTGATACTTGCCGATGGCTATCGCCCACCATCTACAGCCGCGCAGACAGTCAGTCGATTGTGCATCACCAACCCACCACCTCAGCCGAACGCATCGCGGCGCTAGAAGCTCTCCTTGCTTGCCCCACAGGATCTATCGGCACGACAGACAAGCCCACCGATATTCAAGCGGTTCAGCAACGCTTTCCACTAAAAGTAGACGAAAACGTTTTTTATTGCGGCTATCACTCCAAAAAATCTTACGGCGCGGCCAGCTATTTCATTCAGCGGCCAGCTAGCGAAGGCGGCAACGTGCTGATAGATTCTCCTCGCTTTACGCCACCGCTCGTCAAACAAATTGAGGCCATGGGCGGCGTTCGCTATATGTATCTCACGCATAAAGACGATGTCGCTGACCACGAGAAATTTCATCAGCGCTTTGGGTGCGATCGCATTCTCCATCAGGACGACATCACCGCTGACACCCAATCAGTCGAGATCCAGCTTATCGGCAGCGATCCCACCGAACTCGACCTCGACCTTACCATCATTCCGCAGCCGGGCCACTCCGCCGGACATACCGTGCTGCTCTACAAAAATAAGTACCTGTTTACTGGCGACCATCTCGCCTGGTCAGCCAGATTAGAGCAGCTCTACGCCTTTCGCAATTTGTGCTGGGACTCTTGGCCGCGTCAGGTAGACTCGATGAAAAAGCTGGCCGACTATACAAACGACTATCGATTTGAATGGGTGCTACCGGGCCACGGTCGCCGGTTTCACGCATCTGCCGATGAGATGAGCCAGCAAATGCATCAGTGCGTAAAATGGATGGAGTCGCAGACGTAAACTTCATCTATGGATTTTTCAGCCATACTTATGGAAAATTTGCGGGAAAAAAGCCCAGCCGATTGACTGGGCTTGCTGATTTAAGAAATCATCAAGACAGATTCAGAGAATGTCTCAGCAATGTCTTCGCTAACGCAAGTAGCTAGGCTGCCTGCTGTCTGCGACGGCGCGTTGCAAATGCACCCGCAACCACTGCACCTAAGCCAATTAACGCGGAAGGCTCAGGCACCGATTGGGGGGCAACATCAGCGACGCTACCGATGATCTTAAAGTCGGGGCCGTTGAAAGACTTGCCATAGCTGGTCACCCGCAGTGAGCTGATAAAAGCATTGCTAATCCCAAAATCTGACAGACTCACGCCAATAGATCCTACTTTTTGGGCGCTGCTAATTTCTTGAGTGTCCAGGCTGAACCCAGCGTAATCCCAGTTCTGAGAGTTCGATAGCGTTACTTTGTTGCCCATTACATTCCCTTTGGCATCTAGTGCTTGAAGCTCAATCTGACTGTTCATGCCGCGCTCCCAGACCAAAATGTTGTCAACGGCCTTGTTAAAGTTCAAGTCGAGAACAAAGTTGCCTTGATCTTCGGTGTCGATAATATTGTTGAGATTAAGGTTGCTCAAGACAGCAGCAGCCCCTTCGTTTGTCAGTTTTTCTTGCTTGATGCCAGTGGTGGCTAAATCACCAATGTCGGCGCTAGCTGCACCGCTATCACCGCCCGTGTAGATGTCGTTAGAAAGAATGTTTGCAGAGGTCACCATTGTAAAATCGCGGATGATCTTGCCGGTGTCTAAGGTGACTGAGTTTAGAAAGATGTCGCCTTTGGCTGCATTACTGCCTGTGAGCGCAGAGGTGTAGTTGGTTTGAAAGGAGAAGGCATGAGCAGGGGCAGATAGCGCGATCGCACTTCCGACAACGAGACCGGCGCTGGTTGCAAACTGGCGAATATTCATCATGTTGTTTTGCAGGATTAAGGGAAACGAGTTAAATAAAGAAGCGGTAGAAAAATTAAAATCTTGCTGCTTTGTGCCGACGTTTTTGATAGGTTCATGAGCCAAATCAGAGTTCAGCAAAAGCCCGCTCAATATTCTCCAGAATGCACCGCCTACTTACCCAAACCTACGTTCAAGGTCACATCTTCGTCATCCGTTCTTAAACCGCACTCAGTATCACTAAAATTACTGAGAGAACTACTGAGAGCAACGATTTGGACTATCCGCGATCGCACCTACAAACTCACATCCCAAACTCGCATCAAAAATAGACCCGCACTCAGCCAAGGACTCAGCGAATAATTCAGCCGCCGCGGTACATCAACTCAAAAAACACCGCGGCGATGACTATTTAGCCTCCATCCAATTCTTACCGGCATTTGCCTCTACCTTCAGTGGCACGCTCAGCGCCGCTGCCGACTCCATTGTGCGCTCAATGAGGGGCTTCAGCTCGTCCCACTCTTCTGGGGGCACCTCAAAAATTAGCTCGTCATGAACTTGCAAGAGAATATTGGCCTCATAGTCCTTCAGCAGTTCGTGCAGCTGAATCATCGCAACCTTAATAATATCTGCGCTCGATCCTTGAATAGGCGCATTAGCAGCGGCTCTAAGCGCGGCAGCATCGTAGCCATTCGTACGCAGATTTCCTAAATCAACGTCCTCTGGACTCGCACCCTTCAACGCCTGCAAGCTGCGCGTAGAAAAATTGAAGTAGCGTCGTCGGCCCGCAATGGTTCTGACAAAGCCATGCGCGATCGCCTCTCTTTGCATTTGCTGCAAGTACTCAAACACCTTGGGATAGCGCTTGTTAAAGCGATCAATAAAGGTCTTAGCCTCTAGACGATGCACACCCATTTCTCTGGCAAACCGGGCCGCGCCCATGCCGTAGATCACGCCAAAGTTAATGATCTTCGCCATCCGACGTTCTTCTACAGTGATGTCCTCTTTCTCTAAAAGCAGCCTCGCGGTTAGCCGATGAACATCTTCATTATTTTGATAGGCATCAATGAGAATCGTCTCTTGACTCAAATGCGCCAAAATACGTAGCTCAATTTGAGAATAATCCGCCGCCACCAAAGACCAGCCCTCTTTCGGCAAAAACGCCTGACGAATCTGACGGCTAAAGGCGGTTCTAGTTGGAATATTTTGCAAGTTTGGATTAGAAGAAGACAAGCGACCGGTAGAGGTCACCGCCTGATTAAAGTCGGTATGGACGCGGCCGGTGCGCGGGCGAATGAGCGCAGGCAGCGCGTCTACGTAAGTTGATTTCAGCTTAGAAAGGGTGCGGTACTCTATCACCGCATCCACAACGGGATGATCGTCTTGCAGCTTTTCTAGGGTCGCAGCATCGGTAGAGTAACCCGTCTTGTTTTTGCGAGATTTGCGCTTGTCTAAACCTAGCTTGTCGAAAAATAATGCACTGAGCTGTTTGGGCGATCCCAGATTAAATTCTTCGCCCGCTGCGTCATAGGCAGATTGCTCAATTCGGGTCAAATCAGTCTCTAGCTGCTTGGAGAACTGATTGAGATAGGGCCTGTCTATGCGAATACCCGTAGCCTCCATTTCGGCTAATACGGGTTCGGTCGGTAGTTCTACCTCTCGATACAGCTTTTCTAACTCTGGTACGGTGGCAAGCTCTGCCTTGAGTAAGGGAACCAGATGATAGGTGGTATACACATCGCTGCCGCAGTAGTCTGCTACGGGTGCGATCGCCACCTCCCCAATCGTCTTTCCCTTTGGCACAAGGTCTGTATAGCTCACCGTCGTCAGCTCCAAATACCGCAGTGAAAGATCCGACAGATTATGACTATTCTCCGGGTTCAGCACGTAGCTCGCTAACATCGGGTCAAACACCACGCCCGCCAGCGTTATGCCCGCCCTGCGCAGCACCAGCCGGTCGTACTTCGCATTCTGAAACGCCTTTGGATAGTCAGCGCTCTCCAGTACGGGCCGCAACGCCTCCAGCACCTCTTCCAGCAGCAGTTGCTGCCCTACCGCATGACCCACCGGCACGTAGGCCATATCAGACGAGCCTTCACCCCAACAGCAGCCAATACCAACCAAATCAGCCTCTAGCGGGTCAATAGAGGTCGTTTCCGTATCCCAAGCCACCGGCCTCTCTGAATCCGTTTGAGACTTCAGCTGCTTCACTAGCGTTTTCAGTGCTTTTTCCGTCGTAATAATTTGCGGCTTAATATCCACTTCCAGCAGACCCATCTGGTCTACCGCATCCGTTTCTTCCGCGCTAAAGAAAGACAGGTCCTCGTCCTCAAACTCTTCTGGCAGCACCTCCACAGGTCTTACCGTTTGGGGAACATAGTCCGACTCCCCGCCAAAGGAAGCCTGAAGCTTACTCAAACGATTGACAAAATGCTGAAGCTCCAGTCGCTGAAGCTCTGGGGCAACTTCTTCTGGCTCAAAGCCCTCTAGTTTGCAGCTAGCCAAATCCGTCTTGATCGGAACATCTGTCATGATTTTCGCCAAGAATCGCGAGTCTTCCGCAGCTTGCTTACCCGCTTCTAATTTTTTCTTAGTGGCCCCTTTGATCTCATCAATTGAGGCGTAAATAGTATCGAGATCGCCATAGATGTCGAGCAGCTTGACAGCCGTCTTTTTGCCGATGCCTTTTACGCCCGGAATGTTATCAGAGGCATCCCCGCATAATGCCTTATAGTCCACCACTTGGCAGGGCAAAATCTCCAGCTTCTCCATCACTTCAGCAACACCAAACTCTCTGGCCGAACTAGTCTTACTACGACCAAAGGCATTGCTCAAATACAGAATCTTGATATCTTCTTCTGGGTCAATGAGCTGAAAAAGATCTTGGTCACCGCTCAAAATTCTGACCTGATACCCAGTCGCCTTAGCTCTGGTCGCTAGCGTACCGATCATGTCATCAGCTTCGTAACCCGGTTCGCAAAAAATCGGCAGCCTCAGCTTCTTCAACAGGAGTTTTAAGTTTTCAACGTCTTCCGTAAATTCTTCTGGCGTCTCGGCGCGGCCCGCCTTGTAAGTATCTGTTTTTTCGTGGCGGAACGTCGGCTTGTCCAAATCGAAGGTAATCGCAGCGCTATCTGGATTCAGGGCTTCGAGGGTGTCCATCAGCGATTTGAGAAAGCCAAAGCAGACGCTAGTAGGAACACCTTTGGAGGTGCGCAGTCCGCCGTCGCGGCTGCGGGCGAACGCATAAAAAGAGCGAAAGGCGAGCGAGTGCCCGTCTACCAATATCAGCACAGGCTTGTCTGCCTGAGTCGGAGCAGCGTCGGAGGCGGTCTGTTGGCTCAAATCGGTAGTCAAATTTATTGCAGGCGAGCGACTCAACTATTATCCGCTAGCGCTGAAGAAATGGCAGATCAAATGCAGGAGATGCCTCAAAAAAGGAGAAGAGGCTGCACAGACGGCATAAAAAAGCACCTGAATCGCTTCAAATGCTAAGGGGGGTGATTTCTAAGTTGTTTATTGATCGCTCAATAGGGAGGAGACCTCGCCGCTTGTTGACACAGAGCAGCCGTCGCAAGATAACCAGAAATTCAAACACAGCGTCGGTCGATCAGCATCGCCTTTATCTGTCTTTGTAGATAAGCGCACTTGTTAAATCTCTGATAAGCAGTGTATCAACAAACACCGTTTTAAGTAACATTTCTTTGCGGTTTTCGCTTTGTTTATTTGAGATGAGCTAGAAAAGTTGCGTTTTACCCTATCTAAACTCTGTTTGAACCCTATCTGATAGGCTGCCTAGAACGTGCTCCATACAGGACGAAGCAGGGTTTTACAGCAAACTGTAGTAACGTTACGCTCTGAAGAATTATTGGGCAAGCGGTTACGCATCACTGACTTTGGTGGGGGTTGCTGACGCGCGATCGCCCACCCAAGCCCTCATTATCATCAATCTCTGTCAGTATAGAGCTAGCGTATTTGAGTAAATAATCAAAGCTTTGCAGATTACTTTTTTAGGAACCAGTTCGGGTGTGCCCACGCGATCGCGCAACGTCTCTAGCGTTGCCCTGCGTCTGCCACAAAGAGCCGAAGTCTGGCTGTTTGACTGTGGTGAAGGCACCCAGCATCAGTTTCTAAAAAGCGATTTCAAGTCTAGCCAAGTGCGCCGCATCTTTATCACGCATATGCACGGCGACCATATTTTTGGTCTGCCCGGCTTCCTCGCTAGCTGCGGCATGGCCGGAACAGGCCAACAGCAAGTAGATATCTACGGCCCGCCCGAACTCGGCAAATATTTAGACGCCTGCCGCCGCTATTCCAAAACGCATTCTTCCTATCCGCTAAACGTTCACGTGACCGAGCCAGGTAAAGTTTACGAGGATGACACCTATATCGTGAGCTGCGAGCGGCTAAAGCACCGGATTCCAGCGCACGGCTATCGCGTTGTCGAGAAAGATCAAACGGGCCATTTCGATGTTAAAAAAGCAGTTAATCTGGGCATTCCACCTGGGCCGCTGTACGGCAATCTGAAGCGAGGCGAGGTAGTGACGCTAGCCGATGGTCGCAAGGTCAACGGGGCAGATTTGTGCGGGCCAACGATCGCGGGCCGCAAGTTTGTTTACTGTACGGACACGGTGTTTTGCGAAAATGCGATCGCGCTAGCCGATCAGGCCGATGTCCTTATTCACGAAGCCACGTTTGCCCATCAGGATGCCGACCTAGCCTATCAGCGCATGCACTCCACCTCGACGATGGCAGCCCAAGTTGCCCTAGCAGCGCAGGTAAAGCAGCAGCTAATTTTGACCCATTTTAGTCCGCGCTATGCACCCGGAAATGCCCTTGAGCTAAAGGATCTGCTCTCTGAAGCGCAGGCTATTTTCCCTAATACGATGATGGCAAAAGACTTCCTGACTTACGACATTGAGCGAGTAGGAGAAGCAAAAAAGGCAACAGTTAGCGCGTAGCTGAGTCTCATAGCTGAGTCTAAAAGTATTACTCGGCGTTGGCGCTGTTTTTTGCTAAGCGCGATCGCAATTTTGTCAGGTAGTCGTAGTTACTCACCGGCAGTCGCGGGCGCGGCAACTCCTCATTGGGCCAGTTCGGCAAATCGTCGCAGGTACAGGGAGCCGAGGGGAGCTGCCGGTAGGTCAGTGGAATCGGCATTTCGCACCTAGCACAGCTCGCAATTTCCCAGAGTGGCGAAAGCAGATCGGCCAACGATTGCTGAGTACCTCTTAGATACAGCGTTTTAGGATTTATCTGCATCAGCGCTTGCCAGCACTGCTCAAACTCATCGCTGTAGCACTCGCCCTGAATAATGCTTTTAGGCAGGTAAAGCGCACCATCCTTCTCGTTAATTACGCCCTTACCTAGCTGGAACCAGTGAGCCAAATACTTTTTCACTTCACCCTGCGAGGCCATAAAACAATTTTTATTACGAGATTGCCTCTCACAGCATAAACAGAGAAACCGCTCGGATTGCTATCTCTCTATAAATAATTAATGATTATCAGAAAGATAGCGATCGCCTATGCTTTGACCAATCTGAGCCAGATTAATCGCGTAGCCGCTAGTGACTAAATAAACATCGGCGGAGAGTTCGCCCACTTTGCGACTGAGAGTGCCCAGGCGATCGCGAAAAGTTCGACCCATTTCATAGGCAGGCACCACCCCCCAACCCGTCTCTTCCGCCACCAAAATGACTGTGGCCTCAGTTTGACTCAAGGTAGCTATCAGCGCCGACTGACTGGCTAGCCACTCCTCTTCAGACTGGGCGATCAGGTTAGCTAGCCAGGTTCCTAGTGAGTCGATAAGCAGGCAGTGGGTTGAGGTATATTGGGCGATCGCACCGGAAAGATCCACGGGAACTTCCACACAGTGCCAGTCCTGCGAGCGTCTTTGCACATGCTTTTCTATGCGCGCCTGCCACTGCGGGTCGCTTGGATTGAGCTGAGCTGTCGCCACATAAATCAATCGCTGATCGGCCTGTTGTGCGGCCTTTTCGGCCAAGGTTTCGGCCCACTCGCTCTTACCCGAACGCGCTGGGCCAGTAACTAACGTAATGGTCATAAGTCGCGACTTGCACAGCTACATTCAGCTATAAAGCTCTGAGGAATGTGGTAAATTAAGGAACTGTAGTTTAGCCCGTTTTGGGAACGCAATTGGAGGTTTTCGCTTGGAGTCTATGGAATCGAATGAGACACCCTTTGAATCGGATGCCCGGTTCATCTTAAAAGTACTTTGGCTAGATAAGGACGTTGCCTTAGCGGTCGATCAGGTCGTCGGAAAAGGAACAAGTCCCCTCACATCCTACTTTTTCTGGCCGCGCAACGACGCTTGGGAACAGCTCAAAACCGAAGTTGAATCCAAGTCCTGGATCACCGACGAGGAACGCGTTGACCTACTCAACAAAGCAACCGAAATTATTAACTATTGGCAGGAAGAAGGTAAGTCCAAGCCAATGAGCGAAGCTCAAATCAAGTTTCCAGAAGTTGCCTTTACCGGTAGCTCATGATTGTTTTTTTGCTTGGTTAGTGCAAAACATCAAAGAACCCTCTGGCAATTAGCTCAGGGGGTTTTTGATGTTAGCGAAGCAGTTGAATATCAAATCCGTCTTAATTATCTTATTAAATAGCGTTCTAGCAATCGCAGCGAGATAGCGAAACTATAACCCTACCAGAGCAGATTTCTCGCTCTGAACTAAAAGGCGTAATTTACAGTAGCCGTCAGCTCCGTATCTGTGTCCCCATCCGCAAAAATAAAGTTGCCGCCCACTTGCACCACCACCTGCTCAGCCATTCTAAAATCTAAGCCAGCCGTCACAAGCGGAGCAATATCATCGCTACCTTTCGTATTCACGGCCAGCCCACCCCCAAAATAAGGCGATAAGTCTGGAGAAACTTCTCCTTCACCGGTCAAAGCCACGCGAAACTCGGTCTTGTTACCTATCAAGATTGCAGGTCTACCCGATAAGCTCAGCTCGCCAAAGTCAGCAATTTTCACCTTAGCGCCTAAGACTACGGACACATCATCATTAAAGCCACCTCTTACGCCCAAGCCTGCGTAGTTATCCACTGGGTCGGCCCAGGCTTCAGGGGCAGTAGCCATGCCCCATGAGAAACCGCTCAGCGCGATCGCAGCAGCACATAAGCCCTTTTGATATTGCATGATTTATTGATTCCTTATAAAAGTGATGGTAAAAGCAGTGGAATGACCGCTTCAAATAAGAGCGGCCTTCTCATTAAATCTTGTCCCCTGTTGCCCACTTCATACAGACAGCCATAAAGGTCAACTCTTTAGACAATCAAGTCCCTAGAAGAAAGATTTTTTAAACAACCTAATTTCAAACAACCTAGTTTCAAACAACCTGATGCAGCTATATGGGGACGCGATCGCTCATCAGCCATTTCAAAGCCTAATAAAAACAAAAGCCATCATCGTTGCGGCTTTTCACAGCCCACAAAACGACGACAGCTTTTACTTATCAGTCCATTTCAAATTCAGCAAAGGTTTCAGACTAGCTTGAACCCTTGGTTATTTCATCCTAGCAATCTATACACTGCCACCCGCAGCCTGTAAGCGAGCGCGGGCCTTTTTCAAAGCATTGCTAGCCTGCAGAACCGCTTTACGATCATCAGCAGAAACACTATCGGACTTAGCCTTCGCTTCTTCATAAGCCTTTTCAGCTTCAGCCTGGTCAATACTATCGCCACGCTCTGCGCCGTTCACTAAGATCGTCACTTCATCTTCTTCCACTTCAGCGAAGCCACCCATCAGGGCAATAGAAGTCCACTCTTTGCTGCCGCTCGTTGCTCGAACGCGCAAAACGCCCGTATCTAGAGCAGTTAACAGCGGCGCGTGACCGCCCAAAATACCCAGTTGACCAGTAGTGCTAGGCAAAATCACTTCTTCGGCTTCGTCATCCCAAACCGTTTTATCAGGCGCAACAACGCGCACGACTAAAGACATAACTTTCTCAAATAAATTTAGGTTGTTGGGCCTGGGGATTAAATCGCTTTGCTCTCAGACCGTTTCTCTGCGTCGGGGCACAACCAGATATCACTCGCTGTGCCCCGACAAGAACCAAGACTTAAGCAGCTTCTGCTTTCATCTTCTCAGCAGCTTCGATCACTTCCTCAATGCCACCTTTCAGATAGAAGGCTTGCTCAGGAACATCATCT
>JBBSOB010000046.1:0-20916 GCA_038260205.1 Phormidesmidales cyanobacterium | reverse complement strand
TGTGGAGTAAAAACAAACGCATCTTCTGGCGCGACCTGCACGCGGTTCCGGGGTTCTACGGCGTACTGCTCATTGGCTTTTTGATCCTCACCGGGCTGCCCTGGACGGGTTTTTGGGGCGATAACTTTGCGCAGGTGTGGGGCCGCTTCCCCGACGAAATGTGGGATAACGTGCCTCAATCGACGCTGGTTACGGGCGCTTTAAATGAGCGCGGGCCGCTTTTTGTGCCCTGGGCCGCTGAGAGTATGCCCATGCCACTGTCTGGCTATGAAGCAACGCTAGTTGCCGACAGTCGCGCCGCGTTGAACAAAATATCTCCTATTTTTGACAGCATTGTGGCCCTGGCTATTCAAGCAGGGGCACCGCCCGGATTCAGCATCGCCTTTCCAGAAGACGAAACCGGTGTATACACAGCCTCAGCTTTTCCAAACGATCCGAAGCAAGAGATGACGATGCATATAGATCAGTACAGCGGTCAGCTACTGGCAAGCGTAGGTTGGAAAGATTATGGACTGGTGGCTAAATCAGTAGAGATGGGCGTTGCTATCCACATGGGCAAATATTTTGGCTGGCCCAATCAGCTCCTGATGCTGTTCGCGGCGCTCGTGACCCTACTACTCTCGGTGACCGGCACTGTAATGTGGTGGCAGCGCAGGCCACAGGGTTCTGGCATTCTGGGCGCACCGACCATGCCGCCTTACAGTCAAGATTGGAAAGTACCGCTGATCATCGTTGCTGTTTTGGGATTGGTTTTTCCACTGGTGGGCCTTTCGCTCGTATGTGTCCTGCTGTTGGACTATTTTTTATGGTCACGAGTGGCTTTTTTCAGACGCCTATTGGGTTAGAAGGGAATGAGCAAGCAGGGGGTGAACGGCTGCATCAGCCATCCGATGCAGCAACCTTGCTGAGCGTTTAGCTAAGAAAGGCTAGTCAGATGGAGCAAAATTGATTAACATTTGTTTACATATCTGTCTGCTGAGTAGTGTTTGCTATTTTGCGCAGATAGTTAACAAAACTAATCTGTGAGGATTTGCTCAATGAAAAAAGCACCGGCTAAATTAGGCTTCACTGAATTTGCTGAGACTTGGAACGGTCGCCTGGCAATGCTCGGATTTGTGGGCGTGCTCATTACCGAATTGGTGACGGGGAAAGGGATATTGGCTCAGATTGGCTTGATGTAAGCAGTCTGTTTGTCGTTCGTTCTGGCCTGTCGTTCTGGCCTGTCGTTCTAGCCTGTCGTTCTAGTAGCGACGCTATGACCAGGTGCGGAAGGATTGGGACTGTTCTTGTTCCTCGGGGTCTTCTAGGTGATCTTCTAAATAGTCTTCTGGGTTGTACCAGGTTGCCATCGATCGCAAAAGGGCTGGAATCTCTTCGTCTGGCTCAAACTCTAGCTGCGTTTCTTTTAGCCCTAGATAGCCCGATTCTGCAAATGAGGCGAGCAGTCGGGTGAGGGCAATCCAGACCCTTTCTTCAAATTCCCAGTCTTTTTCAAAGGGAGCGCGATCGCTAATCGACTTAAGCGCCCAAAAATAGCTGTTGCGCACCATCGATCCCTTTTTTTTATAAGGAGGGACATCTTCATTACGAATGAAAAGGACTTGATTATCAATTCTGACGCGCATAGGAACTGGGATTGCTAGTAGGCTAGATCTTAGAAAGCAACTGGATACAAAGTAATGGTCGCGGCGGTTTCTCTGGCAAACGTCCACAAAGTCTATAACAACACCTGCGTGGTTAACGATCTCTCGCTGACGATTGAGCCGGGTGAGATTTTTGGTTTGCTAGGGCCAAACGGCGCGGGCAAATCGACCACCATTCGTATGTTGACTACCCTAGCGCAGCAAACTCAAGGTGACATCGTGGTGGCTGGTTACGATGTGAGGCTGCAGGCGGCTGAGGTGCGCCGTGAGATTGGGGTGGTACTTCAGCAAATCAGCGTTGATATGGATATGACGGTTTGGGAGAATATGGAATTTCATGGGCGAATGCACCATATTCCAGCGGCCAAACGTCAAAAAGATATTCGTCACTGGCTGGACTATATGGGATTGAGCGATCGCACTACAGACAAGGCAAAAACCCTCTCCGGCGGCCTGAAGCGACGGCTACAAATTGCCCGCGCGTTGCTGCACAATCCCAGCATTCTGTTTTTAGACGAACCCACCGTTGGCCTAGATCCTCAAACGCGCAGGCGGCTATGGGAAATTATTCGCGAGCTAAATAAGACTCAGGGCATGACCATGCTGCTGACCACGCACTATATGGAAGAGGTGGAATATTTGTGCGATCGCATCGGCATTATGGATCAAGGGCAACTGATCGAAAGCGGCACGCTACAGGAGCTACACGAAAAGCACGGCAAAGGCATTGTGATGAAGCAAAAAGGCGACCGATGGGACTATTTGTTCTTTCCGACCCTGAGCGAAGCCAATCAATACCTTGACGCCCAACCAGACAAAACGGGTATGATGACCCGGCCCGCTAACTTAGAAGACATTTTCGTTGAGCTAACGGGCCGCAATCTAGATTAGCGCTAGGAATAGTAGGCCCAGAAATAGGAAACGGTATGTCCCGGCTAGCTAACACCATTGAAGCGATTTTGTACTTGAAAGCGCAGCCGCTGAAAATTGCGCAGATTGCTGAACTGGCAAAGTGCGATCGCGATACAGCCGAAGAGGGCTTAATTGAGCTAATGGGCGAGTATGCTCACCGAGATGGTGCCATCGAAATTGCTGAAACTGAAGATGGCTATGCCCTACAGCTTCGCGAAATATATAAGCCGCTAGTAGATACGATTGTGCCGCTCGATATTGGCTTAGGTGCGCTGCGGACGCTCGCAGCGATCGCCCTACGTGGCCCCATTGCCCAGAGCGAACTGGTCGATCTGCGTGGCTCTGGCGTTTATCAACATGTCCCGGACTTAGTAGAGCAAGGATTCATCAAAAAGCGCCGTCAGGCCGATGGGCGCTCTTCCTGGCTACAAATTACCGAAAAGTTCTATCAGCATTTTGAAATTGATAAGCTACCGCAAATTAGCAATCTCAAACTGCCAAAGCCTATCGACAAGGCAACAGACGCAGACGCAGCAGGTGAAGAAACCGCTCCGACGGAAGCTATAAATGAAGCCAAGCGCATGACAGCGGAGATGGCTGAAGAGCCGACAGAAATCACAGAGAATTCCAGCAGATTAGCGGATGAGGCGCTAGATGCGATCGCTCAAGACATCGCCGACGAAGACTTCACAGCCACAGCAGCCACCGCCTAGCGCCGCATTGAGGCAGAAGGCGGCTCGCTAAAACCTTAAGAAAACACATAATCTGCTGATAATTGGTTAAGCTGTTGTCTAGCAACCCCTCAAAATGCACGTTTCTCAAGACGTTTCTTAGCCTTGGGAATCGTCTTTGAGTGGGTAAGCTAAAGGCAGTTAAGCAGAATTTCTATGGTTTTTAACCCTGAAAGCGCAGACTTTATTAGCCTGGATTCAGAGGACAATCAGGCCAACGAGCTAATGGACTACTTACAGCACCAGTCCCCAGAAGTGCTTGCACGGGTTGCTCAGTCAGTTAGCGGCGAAATCAAACAGATCATTTCTCACAACGTTCAAGGGCTAGTCGGCGTGCTTCCCGCAGACGGCTTTAACGTACAAATCAATACCGACAGAGAGAACCTAGCTAGCCTTTTGGCCTCTGCTATGATGACCGGTTATTTCCTTCGCCAGATGGAACAGCGCATGGAGCTAGAAACCCATGTATCGGGTTCTTTAGATCTCGGTCGCCGCGACGACGAGTAAGGATCCGTTTCAGTCCAAACAGTTGCTGAAACAGTTCCTAAAACAATTCCTAAAACAGCCCCTTCAACCCAAAAACTATTGCCAGAAACTAAGAAATTGCCAGAAACTAAGGAAATACCTTGGGCAGCTTAGTTGGCTTCACGTTAATTTTTTCTGCTTTGCCAGCGCGAATGACTTCTATTTGCAGCGGTTTCTGTAGCCCGCCAGTTTCGACTTGAGACTGCACGTCGTTGACGTTGTTTACCCCTACGCCGTTGATGCGCTCAATCAAGTCGCCATTTTTTAGCCCCGCCGTCTCAGCCGGGGTATCAGGCATCACGCGAACGATAATCACGCCTTTGTCTGTCTCAAGCTTGACGCCAGTTCTAGGATCTTTGTTGATACTTTCTTTTAGCTCTTTATTCAGGTTCATCATCTGAATACCCAGATAGGGATGCTGCACTTCGCCGGTTGCAAATAGCTCATCCGAGATGCGTTTGGCAGTCTCAATCGGAATGGCAAACCCCAGTCCCTGCGCGTTGGCTCGAATCGCCGTGTTCATACCAATGACTTCGCCCTTGGCATTGAGCAATGGCCCGCCCGAATTACCCGGATTAATCGCGGCGTCTGTCTGGATGAACTGCACGCGCTTATCGGAAATGCCGACTTGCATACTAGAGCGGTCGAGCGCGCTGATGATACCGGCGGTGACGGTGTTGTCTAGCCCTAACGGATTGCCAATGGCGATCGCCCACTGCCCCGGAGACAATTCGTGCGTATTACCCAAAGGCGCAACTGGCAGATCTTTCGCCTCAATTTTGATAACGGCCACATCTGTAACCGGATCGGCTCCCATCACTTCCCCGACAAACGTCCGCCCATCTTTCAGCGTCACCCTCACGGTGTCGGCACCTTCAATTACATGCGCATTTGTCAGTAGCTTGCCGTCTGCGCTCACAATAAAGCCAGAGCCAGTGCCCTGCTCCACTCGTTCTGGCAGCTGGGGCGCTTCGGGAGACTGTGGCGGTGCGCCCTCTTCTCCAAAAAATCGTTTGAACAACCGCTGCTCTAAGGGGTTATCTGAATTGTTGATGGCCCGCGACGCATCAATTCGTACGACGCTAGGGCCAACGCGATTGGCGGCAGTCGCAATAAAGTTAGTGTCTATGGGCAGTGGGGTCGCGGGAATAGACTGAGCGATCGCCTCTTGAGCCGTTGGCAACACTGCCGAAAATCGTCGTTCGGCAGATTCAGGTGATGTATCAGGCGATGCGTCAGGCTCTCGAAGATAGCTATTAGCCGCCCAGCCCGCACTCACAGATAGCGCCACGACAAGACCGCTTAGCCCTAGCTGTTTTGGAGAAAACCCCATTTTTTATATCCCTTCCTCTTTGAAAACAGCTCGTAACGACAGATCAAAAGCAGCGAGTCCACAGCTCAACTTTGACGTAAATTTAGAGACGTAAATTTAGAGACGTAAATTTAGAACTACTTATTTTAAGTACATTTTAAGTATATTTGAACGCTATTGAACGCTATATACAGTCTACGCAACCTGTACACCATTAACGGTAATTCCAGTCGTTGCTTGAGCCAAGGTAGGCCGCTCTGAAAAATTGGAAAACAGAGGCCACAAATCGAGAAAACGAATTAATAGCGGCTTTACGGCCCAGCAATTACCATCAAAATACGGCCGTTCTAATCTGCCAACCGCATTCAAAACTTACTCGCCAGTCTTTTAAGACTTGTCAAACTCTTGCCCTTTCGATTGAAGCCTTCCCCGTTCAGCCAAACTCGTCAAGTTTTGGCGGGCAGTCTCTTTGCCCGTTTGCACTGGCCTAGCAGCGGTGCCTACACAGCCGCAATGGTTACCACCACCACTACCGCCACCATTGTTAGTACGGTAATCGGTGGCTTAGTAGGCATGGCGCTAGTAGGGCGAATGCCAGCCGCAATGGCCCAAACTAGCGCTCAAACTTGCCCAGCCGCGCTAGATCGAGTACAAAATTATCGAACCGTGGCCGGTGACACCTTTACCAGTATCGCCGCCAATTACCAGCTACTTCCCAATACGCTAAGTCGGTTTAATCCTGGTATTAGCAGCAGTCCCCCAACCGGTACAACCCTTCTAGTGCCGCCTTTTAACGGCATCGTCGCCGCTGTGAGCGCGGGCGAAACCTGGCAGTCTTTAGCCAAGCGATATGGCAGTAAGGCCGATATCCTTTTTGAGATCAATGGCTGTGTCGCACAAGTGCCTAGCCGCATTTTTATTCCAGGTGGGCTGACGGTTTCAGGCGGAGGGCGATCGCAGGTGCGCTTGCCTGGCTATCCCTTATCAAAACAGTCAGCGATCGCCCTCAAATATGGCTGGCAGCCCGACGCCAACCGCGACGATCTTGTGTTCAATAGCGGTATTGCCTTTGCGGTAGACGCACCTACTGAGGTACTAGCGGTTGGGAGCGGCACGGTGGCTTTTTCCGGAGTGCGTCCAGGCTACGGAAATCTCATTGTGATCAACCATGAACAGGGACTGCAAACCCGCTACGCCAATCTCAGCGAGGTTTCGGTTGCAGTGGGGCAGGCGGTGGCTTCGGGGGCCTCATTAGGTAATGTCGGTGGAGCCGAATCCGCTTACCTTTATTTTGAAGTGCGCCAAAATTCGGCCTCTGGCTGGGTGGCTGAAGACCCCGGACGGTATTTACCGGCGTTGGAGCTGCGGTAAGATTACAAGCCCACAATTGCTTTATGAAAATAAAGGGTTTTGATACAGATTTAAAGAAAAACTGGCCGAAAGCTAGCCAATTAGATAATATGCCTTTACAATTCCGGTATCTTTCGGACTAACGTTTTTTTAGAGAAATTCTGGAAAAACACGGCCAGATGGCCCAAACATGACTAGATAGCCCCAACGATTGATCTAAGCATCAGCAGAGAGATTGGCCCCCATGAAGCTTCCCACCGCAAATCTGAGCAAGACGCTTCAGAACAACAGACCGATGCAGAAGCTCTCTGGCAAGCTGAAGCGAGCGGCGGGAAGAAGGGGTGCCCGTAAAATCAGCGCTGGTAAAGGCGCGATCGCCAGTCCCCTAGCCGTCGCTGAGAGTCCGTCTACCCATGCAAGCAGCGCGGCGATCGCTCATTCTACAGAAACTAATGTCATTCCGGGCTTCATTCGCAACGCGAAGCTCACTCGAAACTCAAAGGGCGCTCGCGTTGCTTTCCATTTGCTGCTGGTCAAGCCCTGGGTACTGGTTATAGGGCTGTGGCTAGTCTCGGCGCTAAGTGCGGTCGTGGCTATAGAAGGACTCGTTAGCCCTAGCAAACTGACGGATGATTTACCAGAACCTGTGGTTGAGGTTGCACCGGTCGCCAAAACAAACAGCTTCATTAACGTAGAGCAGGGTGCAGAAGGCATTACAGAAGACGGCAAAGAACCTGAAGCATCCACGCCAGAAACCAGTGAAGTCGCTGTCAATTCTCGGTTGCCTATTTGGCCGTTAGTTACCCTGGTAGGAAGCTGCGCGGCAGGCTGCGTCGTGATTTCTCGGCGGCGAGCCATGCTACAGATAGCGGCAGCACGAGCAAATGGGAAAGGTCGCAAACTAAAGACAAAAAAGGCTAAACCCCGGAACGCACCTGCGAGACTCAAAGCCTCTAATAGCAAACCTACTCGCAGAGCGGTCTCAGCGCCCGGTACGCTTACTCCCGTTACGGCGATTAAGTCAACGACTCGGCTAGTGGACAAGACCAAGGCCACCGGCGGCAAAGCCAAGCCAGTTGAAAACATAGCCCCTAATCTGGGGAAGAAGCGCCGACAGCGTCAGCGCCCCAATCCGCAGCAAACCGCGATTAAACCCTCGGGAAAAAGCCGCGTTTTAGTTTCTAGATCTAATGTTCAGCAGGCGGCCCCTCAAAGCCGAGTCTCTCAGCCCAAAAAGCCCCAGCCTCAGAGTCAGGAGGTGACTCGTTTGGTCAGGCGTCAGCCCGTTGTTAGCGTTGTACCGGCCAATCACGCTAATCGTTTAGATTGGGTAGAGGGTAGCCTAGCTCATGATATGGATAAGCGATTCTCGATGGAAGAGGCTTCGACACCACGTCGCGTTTCTTAGGAGTCGTGTTTCTTAAATATTGCGTTTCTTAAGAGTCACGATAAGTCTTGCCATTGCTGAACAAAGGCGATCGCACTTGCTTGATCGTTTACCTGTCCTTCTGCTTGCGCCTGCTCTACGGCCTTCAGTATCTGACCGATTTGCGGCCCTGGCGTTAGCTTTAGCTGCTTCATCAGCACCTTTCCGGTGATGAGCGTCTGGGCATGGGCGATCGCATCCTCTGGATTCAAAAAACGCTCAATCATCGGCTGCAGCAAAGAGAGCGACACGCCCTGAGCTAAGGCCAGCAGCGAAACTGCCGGGAAACCATCGCCCGCCGCTTTGAATAGAAAAAACTGCTGGGCCTGCGTAAACTGACCTCGAAGCATCGCATCTATATCCGACTGAGCTTCTAGCAGCGTAATCACCGCCTGAATTTCGCTGCGACTATACTTTAGATTAACTAGCTCAGCTTCAGCCTGCTTGGGCTTTGTGCCAACCATTCGGCTCAGCTTTACCGCTTTTATCCAGCTGCGGTAGTGGCCAGCGGGCACGGGTTTTAGCCAGCCCTTGAGATGTTGGGCATAGGCAGGCATTTGCGATTGGAGCTGGGCGATCGCGCCATCTACCGCCTTTATTTGCTCAACGCGATCGCCATCAAAATGCGGCAGGCAAAACCACAACAGTCGATTTTCGAGCATCGAAGCTAAATAGTCGCTGCCAGCTGGAATGCTTAGCAGCGCATCCAGTTCGCTATGGACTCGCTCGCCCGATACCGCCGCTAGCAGAGGCGCGAGCTGACGAATTGCCGATTGGGTGTCTGCCGAGAGCGTAAATTCGAGCTGGGCGGCCTGACGGTATCCTCGCATCAAACGCAGCGGATCGGCGGCGAGGTTTTCGTAGCTCACCATGCGCAAAATTTTGTGGGCAATATCGGTTTTGCCGCCTAGCGGATCAATCAGTTGTTGGGTGGACAGGTGATAGGCGATCGCATTAATCGTAAAATCGCGCCGCTGCAAATCTATGGCTATTGTCTCGCCCTGCTGCTGCGCAAAATCCACCGTCATCTCGGCAAACACCACGCGCGCAATTTGCCTGGCTTCGTCTAGTACGACAAACCCGGCATCGTAGGCATTGGCAATGGTCGCCGCTGTTTTAACCACGTTGCTAGAGAGCACAAAGTCTAGATCTAGATAGGTGGCTGAGCGCTGAAGCAGGCGATCGCGGACACTGCCACCGACTAGATAGGCATCGTCGGGCAATAAATCTAGTGAGAATGGCCATGTCTCAGGCGAGAAAAGCGCCATAAAAAGAAGGCTACAAAAAGGGCTATAGAAACCAAAGGCTTGCGCTACAGTAAAACAGATGCCGTCTTAATGAGCGAGGTGTGACCCATGTGTATTTGCGTCAACTGCCACTACGTAGATAGCTGCATTACCTACCATGCAGTAGAAACCAACCATCTTCAGCCTCATCTGAGCGAAGCGCCCGTTTTTGAGCCGGACAATCCCACCATCAACGCCAATATCACTTTACCGAAAGTAGAGGTGAAGGGCGACGCGATGATCCAAGAAACCGAGTTCGGCTTTGAGTACGACGTGGTCGGCTGCAACAGCTTTAAATCAGAAATGGGCAAGTGGGCCAAGCTCCGTCCCGGTGAAGCCATTCCCACCTAAGCGTATGGCCTATTGCCTCAATTCTGTTTGTCCGCAGCCGCAAAACCGGGCCGATGCGAACTTCTGCTTGAGCTGCGGCTCGCCTTTGACCCTAGCTCGAAAATACAGAGCAGAGTCTTTGCTGGGCAAAGGTGGCTTTGGTCGAACGCTACTCGCTCGCGTTGTTTCCGATCCGGGACAGGGCGCAGACCCCATCGGTACGCGCTGCGTTATTAAGCAAATCTATCGTATTCCGGCGGAGACAAACGCCGTTTTTAAAGCTGAGGCGACCCGATTAGCGCAATTGGGTAAGCATCCTCAAATTCCAAGATTGCTGGATGCTGTGGAGAACGGGCTGGGGCAGTTTTTGGTGCAGGAATTTGCGCCGGGTGAGAATCTGGAGGCGTTGGTTAGGAAGGAAGGAACTTGGGATGAGAGTGAGGTGCGATCGCTCCTAAATTCACTAGTATCTGTCCTGCAATATGTCCACAGCTTTAAGGTCATCCACCGCGACATCAAGCCTGCCAACATTGTTCAAAGCAGAGGCGCTAATCAGAATTTGCCCATGCTGGTAGATTTTGGAGCAGCTAAGTGGATTGGCCAAACCGTCGGTAAAACCGTCATTGGCAGCGCGGGCTATGCGGCCCCCGAACAGTCGATGGGACAGGCGACGTTTGCTAGCGATATTTATAGCTTGGGGCTAACTTGCCTGCATTTGCTCACCGGTCTGCATCCTTTTGAGCTGTACTCGGCGGCTGAAGATCGCTGGGTTTGGCAGGATTATTTGCCCGATCCGGTGTCACCTCAGATGGCACAGGTGCTGGATAAAATGGTGGCGCGATCACTCCAAACTCGCTATGCAACGATGGCCGAGGTAGCGACCGATTTGAAGCTGTCGAAGCGGCCTCAATTTAGCGGGGCAAGGCAGCTACTAGAACGCGCCAAAAATTCTGTCCTACCCTTGCAAAGCGTTTTAGAGGGCGGCGCTCTGACGGATGCGCTGCAAAGACTTGCGCCAGGGCAATCGGTTAGGTCGCTCGCTCGATCGCCCGTCATCATAGATCCGCAGCCTTGGCAAATACATCATCGAATAACCGTAAACATGGGCCTAACTCAAGCGGTTACCGTTAGTTCGAGCGCTCCTATTTTTGCAACGGCTAGCAACGATAGCGCGATTCGACTTTGGGACTTAGCCGATGGCTCGCTCATTCATACCTTTGCTCGTCGGCTGCTAGGGGGAGCAGGCCATAGCGCTGCGGTTACCCACGTTCAGTTTCATCCAGATGGCAGAGCGCTTTATAGTGCTAGCGATGACGGCAGCGTTAAAGAGTGGGACGCGCTAGCGCATCAGTTGATGAATACGCTGCCCAATGTGGGATGGACGCCGACTGCGCTAGCGGTAAGTCCTGATGGAACGACGCTAATTAGCGCTAATAGCGACGGCCGCATCGTGCTCTGGGATATTGCGACCTTGAGCGTAGCAGGGCAGCTTACGCAGCATAAAGCTAGGGTAAATGCGGTGGCGATCGCGAGGGCGGGCAATTTGCTGGCGAGCGCGGGCGAAGATGACACGGTAAGGCTTTGGCAATATTCGCCAGCTCAAATGCCCCAGCTCGCTAAAGTCATTCAGATTGAATCTACAGCTTCGGCGCTAAAAGGATTTGGTCGTTTTCCTGATGAACGCAAAGGTGCCGTGGCGATCGCCCTACAAGAGCCAGCCGACTCAGACCCACCTTACCTAGTAGCTGCCACTCGCGATACGGTTTGGCGCTACGAGCTGACACCGCAGTTTGAGGTCAAGGATGCGACGGCGCTGTATCGGTCGGATAATGCAATTCGGGCGATCGCCCTCAGTAAACAGGGCACCCTTGCCGTCGGGACAGAGGATCGAGCGCTAACGCTATGGCAGCTATCAACGGGGAACTGTGTAGGCGAGCTAAAGCACGATTGGGGCGTAAGTGCGATCGCCTTCTCTCCAGATGGTAAAACCTTAATTACAGCCAGCGCCGACGAAACCATCTTCCTCTGGTGCAAGCGCTAAGAGGTGTTAGTTAACACATGGTGGCCGCTAGAACTTCTCCTCGCACTCAGTTAGTCGTCTTTAGCGACCAGATGACTAGATTCTTTGACGTTGAGCGATTTGAAGGATTAAACACAGTGTATCGTTTACAGATTTATCCATTAGGAAAGCCTGTGCGATATCTGGCTCTCCCCTTGCTAGGTTTTTTTAGTACATTGCTTTTCCTACGTACCTCTTTATAATGACGGGCAGCATTATAGAGAAATCATATTTGGGAAGTAGTTCTTCTTCTGACTTACCAAGTCTCTTCTGTATAGAATCTCCTTTTTTGGCAAGCATATTTTTGTGTGCCGACGATTTTACTATTCTCACTTAATCATTTTCCTATAATTAAGTACTCACTTCGTCAGGTTGTACTGTATCTGTCGGGCTGGATAGGACAGTTTTAATATACTGAAATCGTTATGTGACAACGGCCGATTTGACTAGAAAACGTCGTAAGCTATCCTTTCTTTGCTATATACCAGCAGCAGTTCGGTCTTTAAACAGACGTCTAGAGCGAGCATCGCTTAACCACGAAAACCTGGTGTCTAGCCCATGCAATGTGACTAAGTTTTCTACCAAATTATCCTGATTTAAAAAATAAAGAGTTTTGACGAAGTTGGACATGACGTTTGTTTTAGATAAGAGGCTTGAAAATATGCATTCAAGCTCATCTTGAGAACTAGATAATGCATACTGTGCACGTTTCAATTCATTTTCATAAGTCGTGATGTATGTCTCTGAGAAGTCTAGATCGTACGCAAAGTAGAATAACGCATTGAGTCCAGCCATCACTTCCGGAGTGACAAAGAGAGGGCTAATAAAGAGAACATCGTAACGTTTTGTCCATTGCTCGAGAAATTGAATGACTTCATTCTCAGCAATACCTTTTAGAGGCTTTTGCAATCCGATTAATGCAGAGAACTCATAGTGATCTTCAATCATTTTGATCGCGGCTGACAGCTCTCCGCTGCCTAGACGGAAAGAATGCTTTACTTTTTTCTTTACTGCTTTGAAGTCATTGCTTATCCACGTCTCTCGACTAGGTAAATTCTGGGCAAGACTAAATATTTGGTGTCTTGAAAGATTCTTTGTAAACGTTTTCTTTGAGTACTCCTTAACCAGATATTCGTTCAGATTATAAAGAGTGGTTAAGTTTTCGCTGATTACACGAAATTGAACCTTGAGATTATAGAAGTTTATAACGTCAACGTCGGCTAAATGTTTCTGACTGTCGGCACTAACTGGGTAACGGAAAGTCTGACCTGTTGGATCAACTTCTGCAATATCTAATATTCTGCTTCTTAGCTCCCCGTTTATTTCAGCGTAGCGTATATCGATTGCTCGCGACTGATCATCAAAAAAACGCCATATGAGTCCAATATCGTGCGATCCAGAGAGATTAAATTCTAGCTTTCTCTCTCTAAACTCTGAGAGTATTTGAAGTTGCTCTATTGCGCCTTTCAACTGTAATTCAACAGAGTGCCTCATATTAAAACAAACAGGATAGATAAATTCATCCAATCTGTACTCTATAGGGTTCACAAGAACCTGATCGATAAGTAAATTAGCAGCTTGAGAGAAGCCCTTTGCATACTCCCAATAGCTAGGTGCTCCATTATTACCTACACACGCGTTCACCTCTGTAGGACTACATCCTCGAAAGGTTGAATTAAACCTAGTCATTTTACCTATTAATTGAATATTACTAAATGGTAGGAAGAAGTGATTCCTCTATTCAATTTATGATCCCCAACGGCCGAGATTTGGCTATTTTCGTACATTTGGCTACAGGCTGATACCCCGTTTTTCCGTATAATCATTTAATATTCTCTTGTCTTGATTCAGATAACTTTTTCTATGTTGTATTTTGAAAAAGTTAGCAAAGAATCTAAGTTGAAGACTTTCAAAACGTTGATAAAAGTATTTAGAGTACTTAGCATGTTCCGTCATCAATTATGGAAACTCATTGGTAATACTGGTGAGTGTTAAGAGTCTAGCGCTGTCTTTGGAAACGAATCAAACCTGTGAATCATCTTGAACAAGCTCGATTATTGTTTCCGTTGGATAGGTTTCTAGATCGGTGGCGAGTTAATTGTAGAGTTCGATAGTAATCTGCGCTATTGGATTATCTCCTTTCTTGTCTAAGTGTCGGCGTAACGACACCGCGCTCGATCAAGTTTGAACTATATATTTGCTGACTCCTCAACGCCCTAGCTTCTGTCGAATTCGCTGTGTCAAAATCTCGGTTTCTGGAACCTTCAGCACCACCGTTGTTATCAGCGCAAAAGCCACTAGCCCAATCACGCCCGACAGACACAGCACCATCAAGTTGGCTGCAAACGTCTCGGTGCCCACCAGACTAGCCAGCCCATTTTGCGCCAGCCAACAAATCACGCCGCTCATGCAGCTAGCCACAAACACCGTAAAAATAGCGCCCGTCCATTCCAAAAGGGGCAGTCCGCAGAGCCGCTGATCTAGCAAAATAACCATCGTCAAAATAGAAGAGATATTGACGATAATCGTGGCTATGATCAGACCTGAGATGCCCATCGACTGAAATAGAATGTAGTCCAAAATGATATTGAGGCCGATGTTGAGAGCGCTGATGCGAAAAGGCGTAGCGCCATCGCCTAAGGCATAGAACACCCGTACCATGATGTCTCTCGCCAAATAGACAAAAAACCCGGCGCTGTAGGCTATTAAAAACCCAGCTACGATTTTCACCGAGGTCGCATCAAAGGCTCCTCGCCGATACACCACCGTCACAATTGGCTGCGCTAATACAATCGTCAGGGCGCTAGCAGGCAGCATTGTCAGCGATATCAGCATCAGGCACTGCCGAATGCGACGCTTTAGCTCTGGCCATTGAGTCGGTTCGGTCAGCCGAGAAAAGATAGGAAAATAGGGCACCAGCACCAGGCTAGAAACAATCCCTAAAGGCAGGGCGATAATCAGACTCGCTGAGTCTAGAGCCGCTAGCGAGTCGGGCACAAATGAGGCAAAACGCAGATCGACAATTGAGTTTATTTGCAGCGTACCCGAAGACAACGATGCGGGTAGCAAAACGCGCAAAACATCTCGCACGCCGGGATCGTGGATATCGAATCGCAGCCGCAGACGACCAAGACCCGATTTGGCGAGTGCTGGCACCTGGATCAGCCATTGCAAAATCGCGCCTAGCAGCGTACAGCCCGCGATGGTGATGCCGCCCACCATAAAGTAGGCTGGGTCGCTAATGCGATCGCCCAACACCAGTCTTAGCACCCCAAGGCCAATGACCACCGCCACGCTAGAAATGAGCGGACTTACAGACGGCAACCAGTACTGGTCATCGGCGTTCAAGCTGCCAAAGCCAATGCCAATCAAGGAGGCAAAAATCGTGATCGGGGCCATAATGCGCAGCAGCATAATGGCGATAGGCCGGGTCACCGACAGCCCCGCTTCGGTTTCTCGCAGACCGGGCACAAACGCATCGATTACCGGAGCGGCGAAGATAATTAGGCCGATGGTTACGACCAAAAAGAACAGGCCCGTCACCGTGGTTACGGTTTCGATAATCGGAGCCACTTCTTTTCTAGGGCGTTTGGCGATCGCACTGACAATCGCACTATGAAAAGGGCCATTGACCCCACCTAGCAAAACCAGCAAAAAATTAGGCACTACGTAGGCAGCCACAAACGCGTTGCTCACCGGCCCTGTGCCAAACGCTGCCAGAATTGTTGCTTGCCGCGCATAGCCAAATATCTTGCTCAGCAGCGTTGCCGCTGCCACAATACCGGCAATACCTGCAATGGATTTTTTGGTTGCCAAATTACTCACTCCTGCCGCTGCGTAGAATCGCTTGCTGTGTAGACATACAGGCCCTCTGACGGTATATCTGACTAACGGCCAAACTTCTGTCGAATTCGCTGGGCTAATATCCCCGCTTCTGGAATTTTTAAGATCACCGTTAGCAGAGCAAAGGTGAGTAGGCCCACGCCGCTAGCCAAACACATGGCAATCAGGTTGGCCAAAAAGCCATCGGTGCCAATTAAACTAGCGATGCCACCTTGCGTCAACCAGCAAAAAATACCGGCGATCGCACTTGCCCCGACCAGGGTAAGAATGGTCTTAGCCCACTCGCCTATCGGCAGTCCATCCAGCTTTCGAGCCAGCAGCACCGTCATCGCGACCAGAGAAACTACATTAACGCCAATCGTTGCGACTACCAGTCCGGCTGGCCCCATCCAGTTGAAAAATACATAGTCTAGAACAGCGTTTGTTCCAATATTTACAAGACTGATGTTAAAAGGCGTTTGGCCATCGCCAAGCGCATAAAACACGCGCACCATCACGTCTCTCGCCAAATAGACAAACATGCCAGCGCCATACGCCAGCAGCAGGGTCGTCACAATTTGAACGTCTTCGGCGTCGAACGCACCGCGCTCATAGACCACCTTTACAATGGGCCGAGCTAACGTCACAATCAAAGCGCTCATCGGCAGCATGGTAAGGGCGACTAGCACCAGACTCTGACGAATTCGATCCTTTAGCTCGGGCCATTGCTCGGGTGCGGCTAGCCTGGAAAAAATCGGTAAAAACGGCACCAAAATAATATTAGAGACAATGCCCAAGGGCGCTTGCACCAATAGGTTCGCATAGTTCAGCGCCGCCACCGTACCCGGTACAAATCCGGCAAAAAATAAATCGGTGTACACGTTAATCTGCATCGTACCGGAGGAAAACGTTGCTGGCCCTAGCACCTTAATCACCTCGCGTACGCCTGGATCTTTCCAGTTGAACCGCAGGCGAAGACGGCCCAGTCCCGATTTCCACAGCGCGGGAACCTGTATTAGCCACTGCAAAATTGCGCCAATTAGCGTTCCGCCAGCTAGCACCATCCCGCCGAGAACATAGTTTTCGGGGTTGCTGATGTCTCCCCCTAAAACTAGATACAAAACCCCTACGCTGACAATCACCGCCGAGCTAGATAGCAGCGGACTAATCGAAGGCAACCAGTATTGGTCGGCCGCGTTGAGCGTACCAAAGCCAATGCCGATGAAGGCGGCAAAAATGGTAATCGGGGCCATAATTTGCAGTTGAGCCACCGCCACTGAGCGACTCTCCAAGCCCACTGCTGTCTCGCTTAGTCCGCGACCGATGAGGCCCACAATTGGATCGGCAAAGATAATGATTACAACCGCAGCCACCGCCATGACAATGCCGACCAGCGTTGTCACGGTTTCGACCAGCGGCGCAATGTCTTCTTTCTTCCGCTTGGCTACCGCACTGACGATCGCGCTATGAAACGGCCCGTTAATGCCGCCTAGCAGCACTAGCAAAAAGCCGGGGATAACATAGGCCAAATTGTAGGCATCAGCAACTGGCCCCGTGCCAAATGCCGCCCCAATCGCTTGCTCTCTTACCAGGCCAAAAACCTTACTCAACAGCGTTGCCGCCGCTACAATGCCCGCAATTCCCGCTAGCGATCGCTTACCCAAAACTCTCTCACCTTCTGGGCCTAACCGCTGCCGAGAACGCTAATCAACGTCTCCACAAATAGACTCGGCCCACAAAAAAAATAACCAGTCCCTATTTAATCACCCCTTGCGCATTTCGAAATCACAGGGAATTCATCTCGGCCCCTAGCGAAAAGCCGCTCGCAGCTTGCCACTCACAGAATCTACTAACACTGTCAGCAAAATAAACACCGTTAGCGTTGCCGCCAACCCGCTGTAGTCGAAGCCAGAAAGCTGCTCCGTCATCACTCGGCCCAGTCCGCCAACGCCCACCAGTCCAACGATGACCGTCTCCCGCAGGCAGACTTCCCAGCGGTAAAGGCCATAGGCCAAAAAACGAGCCAGGTTGGCGGGCAAAATGCCGTAAAACACCACGCTACCCGCAGAGGCGCCGAGCGATCGCAATCCTCTCACCGGCCCCTCGGGCAAATTCTCATTCACCTCGGCCATCAGCCGCCCCAAAACCCCAAAATTATGCAGCGCCAGCGCCAGCACTCCCGGCCACATTCCCGGCAGCATTCCCAACAAAATGACAAAGGCCAAAATCGGGGCCGGAATCGCCCGCGCCGTCAGCAAAACCAGCCGCGAAACCCATAATCCTAAGTAGCCAAGTCTTCCTTCCTTCTGCGCGCCTTCTGCCGACAACACGCCGCCCGGCAAAAAGAAATTCTGCGCCGCCGGAAACGAAAATATCACGCCTCCCAATCCAGCGAGCGTAATAGCCAATACCGACATAGCGACCGTCTGCAAAGCAATCGGCAGCAACTCAAAGGAGAAATTGGGCAGCACCTTGGCTGGCGTTACCTGCAAGGCAATGTCGGTGAAGAGCGATCGCACCTTCAATAGCCGCTCCCAGTCTATGTCTAGATAGGCCAAACAGGCTGGGAATGCCAGGGCAATTGCGATCCAAGACAACCGCACTGGCCATTTTTGACCGCTCTGCAAGCAGATACGACCGTCCTCAACTGAGCGATCGCGCCCCGGTTCTAGCCCTAAATCGCCAGTCTGATAATCGCTAGCCTGATGATCGCTAGTCTGATGACTTGGCGCAGTCGCAGCCTCAGTTAGCGCCATCCGCCCAACAAATCCCATGCGCTTTCTGAGCCATCCGCTCCATCCATCCACTAATCCATTCAAAAAAATTAGGGCATAAAACCCTGTCCACAGCTCCTCATATTGCAAAGACTGCGAACTCAAAAAAATCTGATATCCCAGTCCGCCCGCGCCAATTACGCCTAGCACGGCCGCCGCCCGCAGCGAACATTCAAACCGATAGAACCCGTAAGAGATCAGGTTCGGCAGCGCCTGGGGCAAATGCCCATACAAAAAAGCTCGTCCGGGCCTGACGCCGCTATTGATCAACGATTCTAGGGGCGCAGTTGGGGTTTCGTCCAAAATTTCTGAGAAAACCTTTGCCGTAATCGCTCCAAACGGGATCGCGATCGCCAAAATCCCCACCAGCGGATCGAGTCCCAGCACGCTCAGCAGCAGCAGTCCCCAAATCCATTCGTGAATCGCCCGAGGAATTGATAGCACCGTTCGGATGCTCGTCCACCCAAGCCATCCGGCGCGCCCCGGCGAAAACACCCGCCACCAAACTTGCGAGCTCGCAATTCCAAACACCAGGCCAATCGTCAAACTACAGGCCGTGCCACAAACCGCAAATGCCAACGTTACGCCCGCCGCACTCAGCATTGTCTGCAAAAACTCGGCGGTCAGCGTGGGATGAAACATCGCTAGCCAAAACCGACCCACTTCAGGCAGTCCGCCCCAATTGATGATGGGCGATCGCCCCAACCCCGACAGCCCGATTGCCCCAACAACTAACGCCAGCCAAATGAACGTGGCCCGCTGCTTATTCATACTCAAGCTGCGGTGGATAGATCGTACAGCGCCGATAGCCAATCGTCGTTGACCTCAGCGCTAGGTAAGTCGAACAGGATGCGTCCTTGTCGCAGGCCGATGATGCGATCACAATACGCTCGAGCCAAGGCCACATCGTGCAAACTCACCACCAGCGTTCGGTGCGCTCCTAACGCCATTAGCTGCGCCATGATGTCGTGCGATCGCGCCGGATCTACGCTGGCCACCGGCTCATCCGCCAACACAATCGCCGGATCTTGTACCAGCACCCGTGCCAAAGCCACCCGCTGCTGCTGTCCGCCCGAAAGCCGCTCCGTTCGAGCATATAGCTTGTCTGCTATGCCCAATTGCTCTAGGGCCTGCCGAGCCGCCGCTACATTCTGAGGTCGAACCAAAGACCATACGGCTTTCCATAAGGGCCAGCGTCCCAAACAGCCAGCGTTCACGTTGTGAATCACGGCCAAATTACCAACTAGATGATGCTGTTGGTAAACCGTGCCGATTTGCCGCTGGATTTTACGCCGATGCCGCGCGGATAGACCAAAGAGCGATCGCCCTAGCACCCGCACCGTCCCCTCATTTGGACGCAAAGACCCATTCAACAAGCTCAGCAGCGTACTTTTGCCTGCCCCACTTGGCCCCACCAAAGCCACGCGATCGCCCGTTGCTATGGTCAAACTCACCGACTGCAGTGCCACCGCCTGACCAAACCGGCAGCTCACAGACTCTAGAGCTAAAGCAACGCTATCCATTAAAGCGACCTGTTCGGGCGATCTGTTCGGGCGATCTGTTCGAGCTACTGAATTTTGCCAATCTCTCGACCTACCGCCTCAATTTGGGCGTAGTTACCGTTATTCGTTTCAATAAACTTCTTCGCACCAAACAGCTCTAAAATCTCCGCCTGCTCCGGATCGCTCGCATCCAACTTCAGCAGCGCTGCCTGCACCTCTTTGGTAAATCCATCGCCATAAACCTTATCCAGCTTCTGACTATTCACCACCCAGTGATAGTCATAATAAGCCGGTGTCTGCCAAATGACTTTTACCTTGCTCTGATCGACTTCGCCTAAGGCAAGCCGGTCTAGCCACACCTGTTCATTCAGTACGCCAGCATCGTAGGTGCCCGATTCTACCAGCTTCAAAGTGGCATCATGAGACGCTGAAAATCCAGGCTCGCCTTTAAAGTCGGCTATCTTCACACCGCCTTCTTCTAAAAAGTACTGTGGCATCAAACGCCCTGAAGTCGAGGTTTCCGAGCCAAAAGTAAACGTTTTGCCTTTAAGTTCGGCCAGGTCGCTGGTTTTTTTAATCTCGCTCAGGCCGCTGTTGGTGCTGGCAATAAAAATGCTGTGAAAGTTTTTGTCAATGTCTCGCTGGGCGATCGCCTGAGCTTCGGGCACCTGCAGCCGGGCTTGCACCCCTGTTAACCCACCGAACCAAACTAGGTCTAGGTCGCCTAGCTTAAAGGCCGTTACTGCCGCCGCATAGTCTGTCACCGGCTGATAGGTCACCGGAATGCCCAGCTCAAGGCTCAAGTAGTTTGTTAGCTTTCCGTAGAGGCGCTGTAGCTTCTCAGGATCCTGGTCGGGAATGGCCCCTACCGAGAGTGGTTCTACATCATCATTCGAAACAGCACTGCGATCGCCGGTTAGCGCATTTTCTGAGGCTGTATCCCCTTTACGGCCAGCCTCACCTGTGCAACCTATGACCGTTATCAGCAGTAGCCCACAGAGGCTAGAAACTACAGAACGACGACGAAACAAAGAACGCATAGCGACTGCTAGATTTACATAATTGTGCGGCTCTAGACACTATCACTGTTTGCTAGTCGCATCAACTAGCGGCTGTCCGCCATTTCCGCTCTTAACGTCGTAAAAACGCTCCTCCCAACGACCTTTGTCATTGACAAAAATACGCTGACAAGATCCTCGCAAACAGCAAAGTTTTCCCCAGGGCGATCGCCTACAAAAACTGTC
>JBBSOB010000045.1:0-21200 GCA_038260205.1 Phormidesmidales cyanobacterium | reverse complement strand
GCTAGAATCTCTATTGGCTCAGCGCTTGACACTGACTGGTTGGGTGCGGGTATCGGAGCGGTAGATATGCTCATGAGTCATCCAGCAGAAGGGCTAGAAACTAAACTCTACCTCACCTCGCAGAAAATGAAATAGCCCTGGTTTGAAAGCACTGTTTAAAAGCACTCTTGGAGCGAGTCGATAAACTAACACAAGCAATTCCCGAGGCGCTGCGGATTTTAGATGAGAACACAGCAGGATCAGATGCATATGTTGTTTATGGATAGGTGACGTTCATCTATAGCTTCTCCCCAGCACTCGCTTCCAATTCTTGAAGGCGTTTACGCAGCAACTCCAGGCGACGTAGACAATCTCCTAGAAGTCCAACGACGCCAACAAGCCCTACGCAAATCCAGGGGACTACGCTAGCCTGCCCTGATTCCGTCGGATTGATAAATATGACATAGAAAAGGAGTACAGAATACCAAATCTGAGCGAAGTAAAAACGGAAGGCATCTTGAAAATTATTCATTTTATTGCTCTAGCGTAGAACTAGCGTAAAATTATTTACACACTAGGGCCTCACAGCAGCCAAAGCCAGGGAGATTTGGGTCATTTCTTCGGTGGATTCATTAGAGATTTAAAGAATAATTTCTGGTGCCAAATAAGATACTTCAAAGTCAAAGTCACCTCCTTTAGCGTTTCGATTGCCGACTACCGCATATAAAGTTGTTAGATAGCACAGGGAAAACGCCATCCACGACCAGCCGAAGGAACGAACCACCAATCACAACGTCGTAAAGACCGTTAGCATTTATGCCGCAGATTTTTAATTTCAGACTTTTCAGACTGACGAAGCATAAGCAATTATCACAGCAGAAAACTACTCTCTCATAGCGATTTCTCGTCTGCTCCGACGCTGCTTTTTGTGCTTTTGCGAAATCAGCTTAGCGCGGACGCCTCGTAAAACAATTGCCAGAGGTAGGACAGGAATCAACAGGGCAATAACATTACCGCTGGCAAGGGCCATCGCCAAACCCGGCACTACAAACACAACGGCTGCCGATATCAACACCCACCACGGGATTGTGCCGCTTGTCACGCCACTGTAAGCCTGTCCTTCTAGCTCAATTTGGGACATTGGCGCATAGCCAGATGGAGCTTTGCTAATAATCATGGGCGGTGGCGATGGTGGCACTTCAGCAAACTGCTTCGGCTCAACAACGCGAGGATCTACTAGAAACTTGTCAAACTCATTGTTCATGATCAGTGCCCTGTTAACAAAGCAATGCTGCTCTAGATTGAATGATGTAATAGTAAGCGCACATCTTTAGAGAATCAAGGACTCTTGAGGGTACTTTTGAAGGCAGCGATCATGTTTCATACGCAGATAGTCGTGTTTCATACGCAGATATTAGAAGCGATCTATCCTTAAACTGCTTGCACATCTACGTACACCTTGTACGATGCCTCGCCATCGCTAATTAGCGGCGAGTCTAAGTGCCACAAGATGCCTCGAAAATTTTGCTGATCAACGCGCGTTAGTCTGACCATATCTTTAGCAGTTACCTCAAACGACACCGTGCCAATGTAATCATCTGCTGTGCCCAACAGATCGTTAATCGCATTTACGATGTCTGGCCCCACTTCTTTGAGGAATTTTGAGGCTAAAGGAGATAGGTATTGACCAACAACTGGAACGAATCCAACTGCAGCGGCGACACCTTCGGAAGCGGTTTCTACTGATGCCTTGACCGTCTCTCGAAACTTTTCGGGATCACCGTAGTCGTGTTCCATTAGGACAGCCGCGATCGCCAATCCATGAGGCAGACCTCTATAGAGTTCGATATTATCTTCGCGGGAATCGCCTGCATCAACCCCGCCAAATGGATCGTCATCCTCTCCATAAATTTTTGTTCGCGTCGTAAATTTCTGTTCAGTGAATGCAGGCACGACACCAAGAATCACATAAGGCTCATCGGATGCCGAGCTTTCATCCGTTTCACCAAAACAGTAAAGTCCCTTGTATCGCACCGAAATGTTGCCCAGCTCAATCGCCCCAGTATCCGGCCACCAATAGATAGCTCCTTTTTGAAAGATAGAGGCGCGACCCTCTTGTGCAAATGGCAGTTCATCGGATGTCGGCCAACCTAGCCAACTGTTTGGCCCACCAAGCTGAATGTATTTCTCGCCAATGTCGCCATATACCCAGAAGGCAGTAAGAGACCGTTTGTAGTAAATCCTTCCAACCTTATATTCGCGGTAGTAGCCTTCTTCAATTGCTATCAGGCCATTATCGCCGGAGATTTTTGCTGAGCCTGGGGTACCGCCGAGCAAATTCCATTTTTGCTGAATTGCCTCCTCAGCGTTTCTTCGTTGAGAAGCTTTCAAAAGCGCTTGTTCTGCGCCAGCGGGAACCCTGCCAAGTCCTTGAGGTTCTCGAACAGCAGTAGGAAATGTTTCTGCACGGATCCCTTCAACTACTGTGACTCTGTCTGTTAATCGTCTGCCTTTTAACGCTTCATTGTTCGGCATTTTCTGTTTCCTTTTGATGTGATGGGTATGCTGCGATCGCTAAATAATCAAGCTAACCGTATCCCAGTTGTAGCTCCCCGCTATCAATCAATCAATTCGACATTTGACCCATCGATTTGTGAAGCAATCATTACAACTGCTGGAAAATCTCGTACAGCTAAGGGTTAATTTAAGTGGCCCTTCAAAATAAATTCCTCCAGAAACGATGGAACTTTTAACGGCTCAAGATACTCAAAGTCTGCTTCAAGCTATTCAGGAACTCTACTCTCCCCGTAGCTTTGAGTCTTTTGGTGTAGCGGTAGTCACTATTGTTGATCGGCTCGTACCCAGCGAAGTTCCTATATTTCATCTTAATAATCTTCGGCTGCACCAAATCTCTTCTACCTTTTTGCCCGGCTATCCTGGGTTTACACCTGAAATGGATGAGGTTTCTCGTTGTTATTGGGGTGAGCATCCCATCATTCGCAACATGCCGCGCACCTTAGACGGTGCATACAAAACTTCGGACTTTACAACCTCAGCAGAATTTCATCGGTTAGAAGGACTTTATCAGCAATTTTTGCGACTGATAGGCTGCGAAGATCAGATGACTCTTTTTTTACCTGGTCACAAATCTGAAAGTTGCAGTGAGGTTTCACCCGGCAACTGCCTATTGATAGGGGTGTCACTTAATCGCAGCCAGCGTAGCTTTACAGAGCGCGATCGCCTCATTTTGAACCTGCTGCGCCCTCACTTATTTCAAGCATACTGCAATGCTCAACACTATCAGCAATTACAACAAGATCTAAACGAACTTCAGCAGTCTTTCAATCAGCTTAGTGTGGTGATTCTAAACGCTGAGGGACAAATACAACGAGCCACACCGCAAGCGAAAGCGTGGCTAGAAACCTATTTTTCAAAACCAACCTGCTCTTTTCAGCTTCCAGATCATTTGTGGGCGTGGGTCAAGCATCAAGTCAATGGGTTTACTGGAGAACCAGATTCTGTAAAAGCTTGGCTGCCCCTACGAATACATCAAGATGGTAAGCAGTTAATCATTCGCTTAGTGGTTGATCAGACTACGGAGCAATACCTGCTCTTGATGGAAGAACAAACGCTGTTTTTGTTGAAGTCGCTAGAGTGGCTGGGCTTGAGCCAGCGAGAAACTGAAGTTTTATTCTGGATAATGCGGGGTAAGGATAACAAAGCGATCGCAGCTCAGCTAAGTATTGGTAAAAGTACAGTTCGAAAGCATTTGGAAAGCATTTATCTAAAATTGGGGGTACAAAGCCGTACTGAAGCGATCGCCCAGGCGTTAGAAAGACTCGGATTGGTGAACACTTTACCCGTAATCTGATGGAGGAAAATTGGCAAAATGGCTTGAGAACACAATTTTACGATAGGGAAGAGCGATCGCCCCGTCAACAACAATCTAACATGACAGTCCAACATGATAATCTAACATGGCAGTCCGGCATTGCAGAGGAGGACTAAGCTCCGCTGATTTCCCAAGTACGATCTTCAGCCAACCGCAAGACTGATTGATGATGATTTTCTAAAGAGGCTCGATGGCCCACGCTGATATAGGCCGTTTTCGCAGCGGCTAGATGACTGTAGAGCTGTTCTTCATTTTTCATATCCAGGGCGCTTGTCGCCTCGTCTAAAATGGTGTAGGCCGGTTGATGAATGAGCACGCGCGCAAAGCTCAGCCGCTGTTGTTCTCCTAAAGAAAGCACATCGCTCCATTCTTCTGTCGTGTCGAAGCCGTCATCGTAGCGTTCGACCAAATCTGGCAAATTAACTTGTTTTAGAACTTCAATCAGCTGCTGATCTGTTACTTCTGTATCCGGGTAAGGATACAACATCTGTTGTCTGAGGTTTCCCAGCACCATGTACGGCTTTTGGGGTAAAAACAACAGCTCTTGGATATCGGGTCTGAGAATAGTGCCCGCACCAGATTGCCAAAGACCAGCGATCGCCCGCATCAAAGAGCTTTTACCACATCCACTTGGCCCCATTACCAGCAGCGATCCTTCCCGATCTAAGGTGAGTGAAAGATTTTCAATCAGCGTTCTCTGATAATTAGGTGTTTGTAGCGTTAGATGATCGAGCGCTAGTGTGGGTGATATTTCTAGCGAAATAACAGGTGAGCTAACTTCAGCAGCATCTTCATCTATTTCATTCGCTTTATTTGCTTCTGATGGAGTTTCGATCGTTTCTGATGAAGTTTCGATTTCTACAGACGCGGCTAAAACCGGTAATTCTTCCGCATCTTTAAGACTAGCGGGGCTTTCAACATCACTGATAGCCTCAGAAAAATCATACAGTCGATCAATGCCCGCGCCAAAAGCGGTGAGAGATTGCAGGCGAGACACAATCACGTTGAGTGAAAAGAAAACGCGAATGAATGCGCCTTGAGCTTCGCTAACTTTACCCACTTCAACCTCGCCGCTAAAGACGCCCGGAGCCACGACAATAGCAGGCAGAACAAACGGAATAAATTCGTAAAAATTGGTGAGGCCGTTCAGCGCTAGCTCCCAGTTCAACAGCTTTTTATAGTTGTCGAATGCGGCCAAAAATCGATCTTTAATTTGCTCAGATTCTTGCCCTTCGCCCTGGTAAAAGGCGATCGCCTCTGCATTTTCTCGCACCCGCACCAGGCTAAAGCGAAAATTCGCCTCTTTTTTGAGCTGTTCAAAGTTTAGCTTTACCAGCGGCTGACCAAACACGCCAATAGTTAGCACTGTCCCGACGACTGCATAGACGATCAAAAACAGCACCAGCTCCCGAGAAATGCCCCACAGTACGCCGCTAAACGCAATCACCGATAAGATAGACTCAACGGCAACTAGCACTAGAGTTAGCGACTCTTGAGTAAAGCTCCGCACGTCCTCCGCGATTCGCTGGTCGGGGTTGTCAATGTCGGGATTGAACTGGTTGATGTTGTAAAAGGCGCGATCGCAAAAATATCTTTCGATAAAGCTATTGGTGAGCCAGCGCCGCCAGGCTAAACCCAGGCGATCGCGCAAAAAGGTATAGCTCGCCAGCAGCGGCGCATACACTACCAAAATGCCCAGAAAAACGCCCACTGTTTTCCAAAAGCGACTTTCACTCTGGGCCGACAGCGCCGAAATTAGCTCGCCTCGCTGAGTATTGAGCAACACACTCAAACCGGTATAGCCCAGCAGCAGCACTACAATGAGCAGTAGCAGCCCGCGCGCTTTCCACTTGTCTTCACCAAACCAATACGCCTTGGCGATCGCCCAAAAACGCCTAAACACTTTGAGATTAAATCTTTTCATACACCGTAATTGAGCCTGACCTTTTACATGGTAATGATTATCAGTATCATGAAAGCACTATCCCCAACCGATTCACTGCCAACTCAGTATGAATAGTCCTAAATCTACCCCAAAAAAAGCGCTCAGCGGGAAGACAACATCCATAAAGGCACCTAGCTGTGACACCTCGCTAGTTCATCTAGATAACGTCCGGCTAGTAAAGCCAGAGGTACTCGCCACCGATCAAGCTCAGCAGATGGCAGAGTTTTTTAGCGCCCTTTCCGACCCGCATCGGCTCAAGCTGCTCTCGGCCTTGGCCCGACAGGAACTGTGCGTTTGCGATTTGGCAGCGGCAGTAAACATGGGTGAGTCGGCGGTGTCTCATCAGCTTCGGGTGCTGCGATCGCAACGCTTAGTCAAATATCGCCGCCAGGGCCGCAACGTTTATTACAGCATGGCCGACGACCACGTAATGACCATTTATCAAGCCGTCGCTGAGCATTTAGCTGAAGCTTGACCGTCACCAATAGCCAAAAATAAATAGATCGAAAGGTCATTGACTGCTATAAAGTATGAACAAGCTTTCATATATTCATAAGATTGCTTGTTCTGATTGCTCTTTTATTTCTTGATTGCTCTTTTGATTGCTCTTTTAGCAGGTAGCCGCCATGACACCAGCCCACGCCCATGCTCACGAATCTTGCTGCGGGCACGACCACGGGCACAGTCATAGCTCAGGCGAATTTGACCTGCGAGCAGAACTGACCCCGATAGCGATCGCCATTCCCCTATTTATTGTCGGTCTTGTTTTCAACGAGGCGCTGCACAACATGCCTTTTTCTATCGGTGAGTACGCCGTGCTCATTCCGGCCTATCTCATCTGCGGCTGGCATGTGCTGACAACCGCAGGCCGCAATATTTTGAAAGGGCGCGTGTTTGATGAAAACTTTTTGATGGCGATCGCAACGATCGGGGCGATCGCTATTCACCAGTTGCCTGAGGCCGTTGGGGTGATGCTGTTCTTTCAGGTGGGCGAGCTATTTCAGGACTATTCGGTCGGGCGATCGCGCAAATCCATCCGCGCCTTGCTAGAAGTTCGCCCCGACACCGCTAGCCTAAAAACAGACGGCGGCATTCGCGAAGTCTCGCCCGAAACGGTCAGCATCGGCGATATTGTTATTGTTCGCCCCGGCGAGAAAGTTCCGCTAGACGGCGAGATTGTAGCAGGCACCTCCCAGGTAGACACTTCTGCGCTCACCGGAGAGTCGATGCCTCGCAGCGTTGCCATCGGGGAAACCGTCCTTTCAGGCATGATTAATCAGTCTGGATTGCTGACGGTCAAAGTCACTAAGCCTTTTAGCGAATCCTCCATTTCTAGAATTCTAGAGCTAGTCGAAAACGCCAGCAGCAAAAAAGCTGAAACTCAAAAATTTATCACTCGTTTTGCGCAGTACTACACGCCAGTCGTCGTCATTCTCTCTTTGGCAGTAGCGATTCTTCCGCCTTTACTCATCCCTAGCGAAACTCGCGCAGAATGGGTATATCGCGCGTTAGTACTGCTGGTAATTTCCTGCCCCTGCGGTCTAGTTATCAGCATTCCACTAGGCTACTTTGGCGGCATTGGCGGCGCAGCCAAGCGCGGCATTCTAGTTAAAGGATCCACCTTTCTCGATACCCTAACCCAGGTGGGCATGGTCGTCTTCGACAAAACAGGAACGCTGACCCAGGGGAAATTTCGCGTGATCGAAGTGATTCCTGAAGGCAATCTCGATCCGCATGAGCTGCTCGCACTCGCCGCCCAAGTAGAATCCCTCTCCAACCATCCGGTTGCCCAATCTATTGTGCAATCCTACGGAAAATCTGTTGACAAGTCGGCGATTCAAAACTACGAAGAGATGGCAGGACACGGCATTCGCGCCCAGGTAAATGGCCGCACGGTATTAGCTGGAAATGACCGACTGCTGCACCGAGAAAATATTCCTCACGAGGTCTGTACGGCAGAAGGCAGCGTGGTTCATATTGCGATTGAGGGCAAATATGCGGGGCGAATTATGGTGGCCGACGCGCTTAAAGAAGATGCGGCCAAAGCGATTCAACACCTACATGCTCAAGGCATTGAAACGGCGATGCTCACCGGTGACAGTCAGTCGGTGGCCGACAGCATTGCTAAACAAATAGGGCTAGATCGATATCGGGCTGAGCTGCTACCAGAAGACAAGTTGATGGCTCTAGAAACATTTTTGAGTCAGAGTGCTAAACGCAAAAAGAAAGTTGTTTTTGTAGGAGATGGCATTAACGATTCTCCGGCGATCGCCAGAGCAGATGTTGGTATGGCTATGGGCGGCTTAGGCTCAGATGCAGCCATTGAGACGGCAGATGTGGTGATTATGACCGATGCGCCGTCTAAGGTGGTGGAGGCGATCGCGATCGCCCGCCGTACCCGTCGCATCGTTTGGCAAAACATCATGTTCGCCATGAGTATAAAAGCTGTCTTCATTGCGCTGGGCGTCTTTGGCTTAGCCTCGCTTTGGGCCGCTGTTTTTGCAGATGTTGGCGTGGCGCTGCTGGCGATTTTGAACGCAGGCCGCGTGATTCTTCAGGATTGATTAGGACACAGCAGCACCAACAAGACCCCTGTTTCCAGGAGTTCTAGCAGTTGAAATCATGGTTTTTAGCTGCCAGTGCTACAGATAAGCTATCACCGTGCGTAAAACTGCTTTTCTTTTTTGTTTCATAAGATCATAGCAAAATCACCCTCGCCCATTAACGCTAGGCTTATGCAAGCATCAAGACTTCAAAAGACGTTAAAGTTCATTCGTCGTCTTCTTCTCATTGCACTTGCGCCTCTATTTTTGACCGCAGCTTTTAGCTACCTATGCTACAAACTGCTAGCGATAGATGTATGTATTTTAGTCGTGCTATGGCTAATTTCTCGTTTTCGAGCAAGCAGGCATAAAGTCTTGAAATACAGATGGGGAGCATTCATAGGAATCGCGATACTATGCACTGCGTTTATGGTGAGTCCAGAATTCAACTTCTTGTTGACATTTCCTGCTCGACAACAGATCGTGAATCATTTTATTGAGACTCATAAACCATCTCAATACGACGTTCCGATTTCAACTGCACTATTAGGTAAAACAACAGGTAATATAGGGCCTAATTCTAAGAATGTCGCCATTTATTTTCGCTACTATGGCGTAGTTCCAGCGGTTGGTGAACGAGCTTTTATAATTTTTACGACTAGGCCAATAGCGAAGATTGAAAACCTACTCTATGCTAAGCGCGGTACAGCCAAGCAACTGAAGGAAAATTGGTTTTTCATTCAAGCTAAACCAATAGGTTTTAACTGAAGCGCTAAGCTACTCCGGACAATAGAGCAATAGGGGGCAATAGACCAATAGAGCCATTTCACTCGGCCATGAGACGACTGGCCGGGAACCCAGCCGATAGCGACTACCTAGCCTAACAAAACAGTAACTTCAGAAAACTCAAACAACTCTTTAAACAGTCTGAAACAGCCGAAGACTACCATAGAGGTTCGTATAGAGATTCGTTCACCCCGTTCAATATGGAACTTACTAGCAAAACCCAAGACGAAGCCGTCCGTGAGCGCATTGCAGCCGACTGCACCCAACTCATAGACCAGCAGGTTTCCGCGAAAAGCGGGCTATCGGGGCTAGCACTCAAAGCCACCTACGGCATGGTTAAAGGCATTGGCACCGACTACATTCCAGGAGCGATCAAACGTTTGCTCCCCGAAACTTGCACCGCCCTCGACCCGATCTGGGCAGAAGGGTTACAAACAGGTGATCCAGTCGCTCACCTTAGCCAAAACAAAGAGCGCACCGCCGACATTATTTTAAGTACCACCGATACCCGCATTGCCAACAACGGCAGCGGCCTGATCAAAGCCTCTTATAATAAGCTGCGAAAGTCTGTGAAAGGAGACGTTGCCACCGCAGTCCCTGGACTCGCTCAAATTCTGAGTAAGCATACTCAGTAGCGACCCAGCGAATTAAACGCAGACAGAACGGCCCAAAGAATTAGTTTCTCCAGGCCGTTTTTATTTGAGACTAATCAAAAATAATCTCAGATTTTAGAAGCTGTTTGCGTTAGTCATCACGCTCTAAAGACTTGTTTTCGATACCTGGCAAAGTGCTCTTGGCAGTATCAGGATATATTTCGCCCATCTCGCCAATCGCATCAGCAGACTCTTTTGCAATTCGCTTCGCTTGCTTAGCAGGCTGACCCTGGAGTGCTTCATTCTCGGATTGCCACTGACTGGACGTTGTTGGGCGACCTTCCGCGCCGCGCGCGATCACATCGTTCAACATTGCTTTAGTGCTGTTGGGCAAATTTGCGCTGTCTACGCTAGTCGTTAGCAGAAAAAATCCAACAAAGGCGATAGAAATAACGCTTTGTAGCTTTAGACCGGCAAAAGCGCCAGAGAGTCTTTGAAACGCAGAAACCACGGTCTGGCTGAGTTGCTTCATCATAAATATAAGCTTTCTTTTCTTAAGTGCAAGCAAAATTTACCGCAAATCTTTCGGTCGCTGCGTCTAACAAAAGAAAGAGATAAATTGCCTTTGCGCCTCTACTATCGATGTATCTGGGGCTAAAAGACAGAGATCTCGCTCAGCTCTAATCTCGTTTATGCGCTGGCCTACACGGCTTCGTAAGTAAAGTTCAGCGTCGCCCAGTCGGATACGTTCAATCTGTACTCATCGGTTGTGTTTTGCTGGCTAATATCTGCTAATAAAGATTCAATCACCGTCAGCGGTTCAGGCAGTGAGCTAATCCGCTGACCGCTTCCGCCTGGATCGCTACTTAAAAGCTGCTCAAACGTTCGTTTTAGGGGCTGAGTGCTGCATACTACATAGGTTTCTACTGGGCCAGCCGCAGAATCAACTGCCCAATCTAACCCTGGATTCGGAATCGCCACGGAGCTACCCGGCGCGATCGCACTTTGTTCAATCCCTCCGCCATCCGTTTTGCTGTCTCCTTCCTCTACCGCCGGGCAAAAGGCCGAAATTCGCTCTCTCGAATCAACCACAAACAAGGTGTAGTAAAGCGGAACATCGCCCTCATTAAACAGCCGATAGCGAATGCGAGTCCCAATCGCTACCTGAGGTAACAGCCTGGCTTCACTGGTTTTATCCGATCTATCCGATCTAGTTGTCCCTGGTGAAGACAAAATCGATTGGATGGTTCGTCGGCTCATCAACAGCGTTTCTTCAGGCGCAACCTTTTCTAAGGTGACGCGCACCCGCAGCTCAGAAGAAGCCCGATTTTCGCTCAGTCGCAGCAGCTTCAGTGCCAACAGCGCCCGCAGCTTTGGTGCTAGTCGATCAACCGCCGGATGAATCGCCTCTTCTTGCTGAGCTAGCGTGCCGGGAATCAGCGATCGCGTTAAAGAAAACAACCCATAGCCCATCTCGTTCGGTAATTCCGGCGGTTTCTCTAGCTCAGTTTTACCCGAATCAGTTTCACCTGGATCAGTTTCACCCGGATCAATCGCCGCCCGCTGATTGCTCACTATCGAAGTAGCCGCCGCCTTCGTCACTGGCTTGCCCAACAGACAGTCTGCGGGTAAATCAGTCCCAGAAGTAGAGCTAGCAAAGGCCAGCGCCGAGAGCGCACTCGTTGCATCGACTCGCTCAATCCGCTCTAGCCGACTATCTAAGGCCACAATCAGCGTAATCCCTTTCGGCAAAAAGCGAACAGACTCTAAAACCGGTTCTCCGGCCTGTATGCCCAAAGGTGAGGACTGATTGTCGTTTCCAGGCGTTGCTTCTAGCTTGGCTTGCGCTATCAGACCATTTCGAGACTGAACCCTGAGCCGACGCCCTCCACAGCTCAGCAGCGACTGCGACCCCAGATACTTCAAAACTCTAGGCGGCAGTCCACCTAACCAGAGCGTGACCTTTTTGCCTTCCTTCCCCACAGATTGCACAAAGCCACTGCCCCGAGTGCCCTCCAACAGAGGCGCGTTGTAGATGGAGGCGTTCTTTTTCAAATTAACGGCGCTACCCTCGCCGCTAGGCTGCTGATTACTGCCGCCCCATCGAATCAGCGTTTCCTGCGATTGCCCTAGCGCTAGCTCAGCGCTCAGCGGATCGGGCGCAGACCATAGATGCTGCGTTAGGACGTAGGTAAAAGCGCCCGCGCTAAAGCCATCCCACGGACGTTCCATCACCGCCTCGTCTAGTCTCCCACCGCGCAGCAGCGTTCCTGGAAAAGGATCGGACTCTTTTGCCAGACGGCTATCTGCTAGCAGCCTAAACGGTGAAGGCCGCAAACCTACCGCCACTTCAGGGCGATAGCGCGATCGCAATCCACCCGAGAGTGGCACGGAAATATCTATAAACCCAGCGTCAATTACCGTCGTCACCTGCTTAGTCTTAAGCTGCTTGAGCAACGACTTCAGCTCAATTTCAGAAATATCGTTAGCGGCGACATCGTTCGTTTTGGGGAGAAATCCGTTGTATGGGACGAGCGATCGCACCTTATCTTCTTCAGCCGCCGTCCCTACTTCAGCCGCCCTTTTAGCGTCGCGATCCGGCCCATCAGCCGCCGCATTTCTCACAGGCTCAATAAATTGCACCTTCGACCCATAGCCACTAAAGTGAAAAACAACGATATCTCCGGGCTTCGCCTGATTGTATAGATGATCGACAAACGCCTCGTAGATACCGGCCCGAGTCGCCTGCTCATTCGTCAAACAAACAATATCTGCTGGCAAAAAGCCAAAGCGATGAATCAGCACCTCGCGCTGCAAAGCAACATCCGTCGCACAGCCTTGTAGCTGTATCGGCCCAGAATGTCCCCTAGCCATCACCCCATTCGGGTAGTCGTCTATGCCCACTAGCAGTGCCAGCTTTCGCCCCGAAGACTGACCAAAAGGCTGCGTCAGCGATTGACCGTAGGCCGCTGCCTGCTCAGGAATGCCCCGCTCAATTGCTAATTCAGCCAATCCCAATGCGGCCATCACCGCGCCCGTCTTCTGAAATAATGCTCGTCGGCTCAACGTCACAGAACAGTGCCCCTTGTTGGTATCAGGCGTTAACAGCCACCGCTGGCAACGCACTTACGCAATCGTGATTCAAATATTTGCCACAATTTGCAGCAAACATCAGCAATTTTATCGCTTAAACTGCCGTTAGCGTCAGCTCTATAGGCTGCTTTTACGGCTATTTTTAGCTCTATGGGGATTTCTATGTTTTAGGCTTCAAACAATCTGCCTAGTCCCTCTTGCGATCGCAGCTAACAGCATAGTGATAATCACCCTGTTTTACAATCTAGAGGCGTTCACCCGCTTGAATAATTGGATAAATGATTGGATACTTTTAGGAATCAGATTTGGGCGGTGAAATTTAAGCGATCGCAAACGAAGACGCATTGATTAAACTAGACTGAACGCCAGATAACAGCGCTATTTTGTCAGCATTATCGTTAAGCAACAGCGTATCTCCCGCGCTATAGCCGTAGCTTACACCCGAGTAAATGTGAATGCGACCGAAGTTTGCGCCGTCAGCGAGCACAACCTTATCGCTGCCCACCTGAAAATCAGTAATCGTGTCAAAGCCGCCACCCAGCGACAGCACAAACTTGTCGGAGCCGTTTCCGCCGGTCAAAATATCGTCGCCTTTACCGCCTACTAGGATGTTATTAGCGTCGTTGCCAATCAGAGTGTCATTGTAGTCAGTGCCAATCAGATTCTCGATACTATTGAGCGTATCTACATAAGGCGCGCCCTGACTGCCAACGGGATAAACCGACCGAAAAGCTTGATCAAAGGCGGCGGCAATCTTCTGGTTGCCTGCCTTATTGGTATGCACCCCATCTTCTACCAAATCTGACAGCTCGAGTTTGCTGAAAATATCAACAAAAGTCGTATTGGCGTATTTGCCCGCCAACTCGCTGACCTTTGTACTATAGGCGGCAGCTCTCGTATTTCTGCCGGGGTCTACATTGAGCGGCACCGCAGGCGGAATAGACGCAAAAAAGACGTGAGTATTCGGCGACTGCTGGCTAATTTGACTTAGAAAGTTACTGAGACGAGTAGGGGCAGACTCAGTTTTGTACTGAAGGTTGTCATTGGTTCCGGCCATGAGAAAAATAACATCAGGCTGATAGGTCTTAAGCAGGCCGTTGCTACCTAATGTCAAACTGGCTATTTCATCAATGGTCTTCCCCGAAAACCCAGCATGGTCAGGGTCGCCACTTTTGTCACCCCCCACAGGCGCTCCGTTACCCACGAAGTCAATGCTGTAGCCGCTGCCATAAAGCGAACTCCACAAATCGTCGCGATATCCGCCCAAATCGTCAGGCTGAGCGCCGCGCGTAATTGAATCGCCGAGCGGCATAATTTTTAGCGGGTCGCCGTTTGTGGGCTGAAGTCCGTAGGTAACAGACCCCTTTTTTAAATTTGCGTTGATGCCGGTGCTGAGCAGTTTGTAGCTAGCTGTATCAATGCCTCCGGTACCGTTGATGGTTTGGCTTTGGGGCGCGGCCGTTTGGGTGTTGCCAAAGTTGAGCGGGGTGGTCGAGATAGACTGAGCGGCGATCGCATTATCACCCACTCGAACCAGGTCAAAATAGTTGAGGTTAAAGCCGCCTTTGCCCATATCAACCTTCAGGTCGTGCCGTCCTGCGCCCAAAGTGAAGGTGTTGTTAGCCGCAACATCTTGCCAGCTATACCAGTTGCCAGCCGTCGGCGATACTTTAAAGGTCGCATTTTGGCCACCAGTAGACATTTTAAAGCTAGTCTCGCCGCTGAGTCCAGAAGCAGCGCGCGCCTTGAGCTGATATACCCCAGCTTTGGCCACGTCAACTTTAAAGCCGAGGGACTCACCGGCAGCAATCCAGCCCACCGAGGGAGTATTGTCAGTATCTTTGCTCAGTTCGATATCGACCGCATCGTTGCGATATTTACCGCCTAAGTTCTGGCTAGTGGTATCCACAAACGAGCTATAGTCTTCAGCCTGAACACGAATAACGCTGTTGGTAGGCGGCGTTGGGTTGGTAGGCGGCGCGTCACTCACTCGAATCAGGTCGAAATAGTTGAGGTTAAAGCCGCCCGTACCCATGTCAACCTTCAGGTCGTGGCGTCCTGCGCTCAGGGTAAAAGTGTTGTTGGCCGCGACATTTTGCCAGCTATACCAGTTGCCAGCGGTCGGCGATATTTTGAAGGTTGCGTTTTGGCTACCGGTAGATATTTTAAAGTTAGTCTCGGTGTTGAGTCCGGAAGCGGCGCGCGCCTTGAGCTGATAAGTGCCCGCAACGTCAACGTTAATGTTGAAACCAAGAGACTCACCAGGAGAGATCCAGCTAATAGAGTAAGGATTTTCGCTGTCTTGGCTCAGCTCAATGTCAACGTCGTCATTGCGATACTGTCCGCTGCGGTTGCCGGAGGTAGTATCGACAAATGAACTGTAGTCTTCGGCCTGAATGCGAATGATACTGCTGCTGCTAGTTGGCGGCGTTGGGTTAGTTGGCGGCGGCGTTGGGTTAGTAGGCAGTGGCGTGCTCCCCCCTGTTGTATCGCCTACTCGAACCAAGTCGAAATAATTAAAGTTGAAGCCACCTGTGCCCATATCGACTTTCAGGTCATGACGTCCTGCGCCTAACGTGAAGGTGTTGTTGGCCGTAATATCTTTCCAGCTATACCAGCCGCCGGTTGATGCAAAGCTAAACTGAGCTTCTTGTTGATCGGCGGTAGATATTTTGAAGTTGTTCGTCCGGTTCAGTCCAGAGGCGGCTCTGGCCTTGAGCTGATATATCCCCGCTTCGGCCACGTCAATCTCGAAGTTAAGATATTCACCAGGCGTCGTCCAGCCGACCGAATAGGCGTTTTCGCTATCTTTGCTAAGTTCAATATCAACGCTATCGTTGCGATACTGTCCGCCTTGGTTTTTAGCGGTTGTATCGTAGAACGAACTGTAGTCTTCGGCCTGAATACGAAGTGAACTCATGGTTATCTATCTCCAGGAAAATGTTGATCTTAAGTAGTCACTTGTAGAGCTAGATGCGGGTTGCGCCGTCCTTTTCTCAGCAGCTCTAGTTTTGAAAGTTGAAAATAAATTAACGGAGGAATAATGACCGAAAAAGGTAAGTCAGCAAAATATACTGGCTTACTTTTCTCTCAATTACTTTTTTAAATAGGGTTGCTTCTAGGCTATTCGACTTCGAAATACCGGGCGTTGGGAGGTAGGTGAACCCATCAATCTTTAAATGCTTTGATTACTATAGGTCTGCCCTCAGAAGATCTGCGTTTTTGTGAAGGTGCCTTACCGGAATTTTATAATATCGAGAGATGTTGATGAAATTGCGCTGTGTTTACCTGATGGGGAAAATGTTGGAAGGCAAGAAGACTTTCTAGGACTTGTTAATAAACGGCATGGCAGCGTAGTAATAGACCGTTAATAAAACGCCTGAAAATAGCTGTCCACCTATGGGGCCATGGAAGAACTTAAAAGCGGATTGCCCCCAGTAGACGTGGGCTAGCGTTAACAGCATAATGCGCGGAATATTGAAGATGAGTGAGAGCGCGATCGCACCTAAAACCATACCCAAAATTACGCGCCAGCTCTGCCTGAAGAAAATCCCCATGAGCCAGGCCGCGGTGGCAATAGAAAGCGCCATGTTGAACCCATTACAGCCCCAGTCAACCTCGACGCCACTACCGGCCAGCAAAATATAAGACTGTTGAGATACGGCATCTTGCCCGATTAACTGCAATCCGTGAGCACCCAGCCAGGCCATAAAGCGCTCCAAGAGCATAGGCGGGGTTGCGGCCTGCCACAGCAGCTTACTCATAACGCCAATTTTAGGATAAACCCCCAGGGCAATCAGCGCAGAGAGCAGGGGATACTTAGAGAAAAAGCTGACGCCCCAGGTGCTAATAGCAATGCCGATTAAGATGAACAGCCAAATTGCAGCTTGAGGCCAAATTTCGAATCGCAGCAGGGGAAAAAGCAAACCGCTGCTAACAATCAAAAGATGCCCCAGCAGCCGATCTTCTGGCGCGGCCTTCACCTTTACTAGCTCTGCTCGATTGCGCCAGAGCTGAATAAACCCCAAATAAACAACTGCGCAAAGCAGAGGTAGCCCAGCCGAACCTTGGCCTTCGCTGACCCAAAGTCCCCTAAACCAAACGGGAAAATAGCACAGTCCAATTGATAGACCGCAAAGAACAATAATGCCGTGAGCATCGCTCAGCATACGTTTACACCAGGTAGCCAGTTTCCCCAGAAAAGGAGTTTTTTTAGAGACTAGCTGTCGCATGAGATCTATCCTCAGTTGTTTCCTCAGTCACTCTATTTGGTGACTCTATTTGGTTGCTCTATTTGGCTACTCTATTTGGCTACTCTGTTTGGTTACTTTGCCTTGCGCATCTGGATGCAGTAGCGGCCTAAGCTGATAAAGGCAACGCCGGTAATTAGGAGATTACTCAGCGCTGATAGCCCCACTCTAACCATGCTGGTTTTAACGTTTTGCTTATACGACTCAGCTTGAAAACTAATTTGCTGTGTGGCCTCTTTAATCTGCTCTGGGGCGATCTGATTTTGCAGTTCAGGATTACTACTCTGCTGTTGAATCTTGACCTGTAGCGCCGCAGCCTGACTGTCTACATTGTTATTGGCTGTCTTTTGCAGCAATAGGGAGTCCTTTAAAAAGGCAATGCATGAGAGCAGAAAGAAGACGCCTATGATAAGAGAAATTAGGCCAATTCGCTGATTCCACAGGCGTTTGCCAGCATAGCTCAGCGCGAGCAGTGAAAGGCCAAAGAGTAAGATAATGCCGCGATCGCCCATTTGCTGCAAAAGGTTCGTACGCCACTGAGCAGATCTCAACGCAATGGGCATAGCCGCAACGGCTACATCCGCAATAAATCCAGCGACACAGGTAAAGCCGACAATGCGAGAGAGGCCAGCAGCATTGACCCAGGCCGATGAAGGCGGCGCTGATCGGCTATGAGAAGCAATCACCATAAATTCTCTTTAATGCGGCTTGAGTATAGACACTTACTCAAGCATTCTCTATGAGTAGGTGCCTATCAGGAAAAACGTCTAAACAGTCGATAGTTCTGTTCTAAATATGAAGCGTTCGTAAAGTTAGCACGATTAGACTCAATAGCGTTTTGGTTTTACTCGAAAGGCCGTCAGCTATCCACCGGCTAAAAGGCGATCGCCTCAAATTTGTTTTTTATCTACAGGCAAATATGCTGGGCTATCCGGAATTCTGGCTCGGTAGCCTGTACTGAGAAAGCGTAGTGACTCTGGACAGCCTGCTTTTGAGCCATATCAGAATGAGAAAAAGAATGAGCAAATGTACACTTTTTCCGAACGTCTTTTCTGAACATCTTTATAGCGAATTGGCATGACCACGATGTCTCGTAAGATATATTTTGTTGTTCCCCAAATTCCGGACGAGATCGAGGCACTTTTAGCCTCAGAGCAGCCGCTGCCCTCACCAGAATTATTAGCGCCCGATCGGCCGCCACTACGAGGCGCGCAGTGGTCGTGGATTTTTCAGACTTTTTTGTATATGAAGCGGGCGGGGCTAGCCGTTGAGCTAGTTAGCCAGCCGGTTGAAGAGGCTATTTGCGTGGTGCACTATGCCACAACCAAAGGTCAGGTTTGGGCACCTAATTCTTTTGTAGTGGGAATACGAGCAGACAATCCGCCAATGCGAATGCGAGAGCTTGAAATTGTGCAAAGTCCCGCTAATTTGGGAGGAGACGATGTTTACTGGGTCAATCACTGGCCCCAGCCCCAGCTACTCGCTAGAGACCCGGCAAGGGGTAACCGCATTGAGTGCATGAGCTATTTTGGGGGCGCGGGCGGAATTTCTCCAGCTTTTTCACAGCCTTCTTTTAGGGCCGCGCTTAGCGAAATGGGAGTCTCGCTCAATCTTTGCTTCGACACTAGGCAGTGGCATGACTATCGGCAAAACGATTTGGTGCTGGCCGTTCGCAACCATCATCATTCGCTGCTAACGGATACCAAACCGGCTTCTAAGCTGATAAATACCTGGAAAGCTGGCTGCGTGGGGCTGCTAAGTGCGGAGCCAGCTTACTGTGAGATTGGGCGCGATCGCGAAGATTACTTTCAAGTCGAAACCCCCGAAGATGTCCTAGCCGTTGTTCGCCAACTCAAGCAGCATCCTCAGTACTACAATCAGGTTCGTCAGGCGGGGATTCAGCGCTATCCAGCATTTAGTTTTGAAGCTATTCAACAGCAATGGGTGGCGTTGTTTAGAGGCCCTATTGCCGAGGCATTTGCGCAGTGGGAGCAGTCCAAGGGACTGAGCAAAACACTTCGCTCTCCTCGCCGTTATTGGCAAGCTGCTCAGCAATGGGGCGATCATAAGTTGTTTAATATTCCTGTGCGATCTAAAGAACGGCTAGCGCGCTGGCAACAATATCAGTGAGCTGTACTATTGCCTGTTGCCATCGCCCAAGCGAGCAAGAAATTCTGCGCCGCGGGCGATCGCCGCTTAATATCCGCTTTGACCCCCACCGCATTGAGAGCAGTGATGTGTAGATATTGGATGACTGAAGAGTAGGGCAACCGGGCGCTGACGGGAAGCATGAGTACGGTGCTTTGCCCTCTTTTAGACATATTTAAACCATGCCTCAGCCTCCAAGTAGTCGTGATTTGTTGGCCCTTTCTGATCGCTACAGCCAGGGTCAACTGAGCGCACGGGTCGAAGACCTCTCCATTCCTGATTTCATTGAGTTCCTAGATCGGACAACCCACGAATTCCAGCAGTTCTTGAAGGTGATTGATCTGATCAATAACCAGTCGCTAGAGCTGATGTTAGACGACCTGCTAGAGACGTTTGCCCTTAAAATTGGTCAGATTTTGCAGGCGGAGCGGACAACTATTTTTGTGGTAGATGAGGATCGCAAAGAATTGTGGTCTAAGGTAGCGCAAGGAAGCCGAGAACTAGGGGAGCAGGAGAGTCTAGAAATTCGGGTGCCTTTGAATAAGGGCATTGCGGGATACGTGGCAACGACGGGAGAGGGGGTCAATATTCCAGATGTGTATGCGGATGCGCGCTTTGACGGTGCGACGGATCGGCAAACGGGATATCGAACGCGCAATATGCTGTGTATGCCGGTGATGAGTAGTGGCGATCGCGTCGTAGCCGTTGCCCAGCTTTTAAACAAATTAGGGACAGGCACCCAGCCCTTTTCACTAGAGGACGAGACGCGGTTTGCCCAGTTTGCGCCCTCGATTGGCATTTTGCTAGAGAGCTGCCAGTCATTTTATTTAGCCGCTCGCAATCAGAAAGGAGTAGCAGCGCTGCTGAAGGCAATTTCGTCGATGGAGCAAAGCCTAAACTTGGAAGTAACGCTGCAATCGGTCATGGCGGCGGCGCGGAGCTTAATGCAGGCAGATAGAAGCACCCTGTGGCTGCTAGATGAGCGGCATGACGAGCTGTGGTCTCAGGTGCAGAGCGCGGACGGGAGGGCGCTAATTGATCTGCGAATGCCTGCGAATAAAGGCATTGTAGGGCATGTGGCCCAGACGGGTGAAAAGCTAAATATTTTGGATGCCTACTCGGATGCTCGGTTCGATGTATCAGCAGATCAAAAAACGGGCTATCGAACGCGCAATATCTTATGTATGCCGGTATTTAATTCGAGCGGAAAGCTAATTGGGGTGAGCCAGCTCATTAATAAGCAGCAGGGGCAGTTTACGCCGTTAGATGAGTCTTTTATGCGGGCGTTTAATACGCAAGCAGGGATCGCGCTGGAAAATGCGCAGCTATTTCAGGAAATTTTGCTGGAGAAGCAGTACCAAAAAGACATGCTAGAGAGCCTGTCAGATGCAGTGATTTCGACCGATATGATGGGGCGAATTGTGACCATTAATGAGGCGGCTTTAAAGCTGTTAGGCACGCCAGTAGGAGATGGGCTAGAGACTTTGCCGAGGGGCATAAATCAGAGCGGGGAGCAGCGGGTGAACAAGGCAGCGGCCCGGCGTTGGCAGGCGGCGTTGATGGGTTGCTATCTGTGGGACGTGGTGTGCTTGGAGCGATTGCGCGATCGCCTAGAAGATAGTCTGGAGACAGGCGCAAGACACTATGTCCCAGAGCAAGGACTGCGAGTAGCGGTGAAAAAGACGGGGAAAGAAACCGGGAAGGAGGCTGGAAAAAGTCACCCGGAAGAGAGTGCGCTGGTAGTGCCCGACGGGGAGAATTATCGACTGTGGGGCCATGCTGGGCAGCTGGTTTCATCCGCACAGGTGATGAGCTGGAATCGCAGCATTAATCTAACGGTGAGTCCGCTGAACGATCCGCAAGGTGGGGTGCGCGGTGGCCTGGTGGTGCTAGAAGATATCAGTCAGGAAAAGCGGATGAAGACGACGCTGTACCGATACATGACGCCGGGGGTGGCCGATCGGGTGATGG
>JBBSOB010000044.1:0-21396 GCA_038260205.1 Phormidesmidales cyanobacterium | reverse complement strand
GCTCAGGTAAGCAGCGCGATCTATCGTGACAATGCGACCGCATATCCCTAGAGCAGCCAGCCCATTACCTGGAAATTCCGACACAATCTCAAAGTCAATATTTCTAGGCGCAAGGATAATGAACCGAGGGGTAATCATTAAGTTGAAGGGAATGCCCTGGGTTTGTAGCGGGTTGATGTATTTAAATACTGTTTTGGCCGAACTCTCCGGATCGAACATCATTAAATAGGCCGGATAGTCTTTGGGTACGGCATAATCTGCCATCTGGGTAAGGGGGAAAGTTTCGGCAGGAAGGGGGCGATACTCTGCAGGATTGGCCTTGCCAACGCTCTCGATAGACTGAAAGTGAATGTGATTGACCGATGCGCCCGAGTGCAAAGCGTTAAAGAACAGAAACGACTGCGAGAGCTGCCTAAAAAGAGCAAAAGCATCTTCTAATAGCGGCAGTGAGAGGACTTGCGGAAGATGCGTGAGCTGATGCTTGGAGCGAGTAGGCACCCACAGAAAATGACCGTTAGGTTCGACAGGGGAAACGTTGTAGTAAGCATTCCAGGTAAAGTGCTCAAAGGATTGCTGAAAGAGTGGCGTCCGAGCCAGCAGGCTTAAGGGGCGGGTGCTGTCTTGGCAGGCAAATCGACAATCTTGGGGGACAGGAGAAATAGCGGGCTGTCGTCCGAGCGCTTTTCTAGTACCACCGGGCCTGAGCGCTCTGTAGCCATTATAGAGACAGGTAAAGTCAACGCCAGGGCTAAGTCCGGCGATCGCTCTTTCTTCTACAGCGCTTTCAATCTTGCAGTTTTGGGTGAGGTTGTGGGCGGTGTAGCCGTAGTGATTGTTTTGTTGCTGAATGCCGAAGGTGATGCGATCGCCCTTAGCCCACTGATTGTTTTCATCATCTCGATCCGCTTGAAATTCATTGATCAGTTCACCGCCAACCACCGCCCGCTGCCAGGCCAGCTTGAGATAGGCGGAAACATTTTGCTGACTTTCCATTTGCGTTAGGCCACGTCCTGACGGATCTCGCGGCCATTTGGCCCCACAATTTCTGACGGCAGAGTTTGCAGATCGACAACGGCCATTGTGTTCATGTTGTAGGTGGTATACACGGCGCTAGCGGTATCTAAAAACAAGTCCATGATGGTGAGCGTTTGAAAGGGATCGACAGTGCTAGAAAGGAGGGCTTTGGGGCCGCTGCCCAATGCGCCTGCATGCAGCGTATTTAGCTGACCCGCTTTGCCAGGAAAGTAGGCATGGTGGTGGCCACTAATGTAGGTATGAACGTTGTGACGTTCGAGTAATGCTCGAAGTTCGTCTGCCTGATTGAGAAATTCGCCAGGGCGATCGCGCTGTTGAGCAACGGCGTAAAGCGGTAAATGACCCATGACAATCCGCAAATCTGCGTTTTGAGCTTCCAGGCTAGAAAGCGCCCGATCAGCCCAAGCCACCTGTTCGGCAGGGACATTGGCCGAAGAAGCATCCCAAACTAGATAGAAGATATTGTTTTGCTTGAAGCTGTAGTGAAAGGGAAAAGCAGCCGCTTCGACAAAAGCAATATCCGTATCAGACTGATGGCCTGCCCAATATTTAGCGGTTTCCTGGCGATCTAGCACATAGACAAACTCGCCGTTGTTTTGATAGCTAGAGCCGTCGTGATTGCCAATTGCAATCGCAAAGGGAAGCTGGGCGGTACGAATAGGAGCCAGTATTTGTTCGTCGAACGCGCTCCACATCGCTGCAATTTGGGGCTGGGAAAGATCGAGACTTTGGCCAGCGACCATATCGCCACCGCAGAGGACAAGATCGGGTTGCCAGTCTGGGATAAGGGCAATGCCATGAGCAACTTCAGGGAGATAGTCGGTGGCTCCGTAGGCGCTGTTGAGATCGCTGATGATAGCGATGCGAATGTCGCCGCGCTCAGGGGCGAAGAGGCCAGCGGGGCCAAGGGCAGCTCGGCGAGCGGGATCACTGGTTTCTGGCAGGGAGGTCGGATCAGATGTTGGGGCGGAGGTTGAGGCGGAGGTTGGAGCAGAGGTAGAGGCATTGGCAGCGGCTTTGGAAGTGGACTGGGTACAGGCTAGGGCAGTGGTTGCGGCTGCGCCGACGGCTAGGCCACTGAATAAAACAAACCGACGACGGTTGATTGACATTAAGGGCATCCAAGAAGATTATAGATAGTTGTAGAAGCTAGTTTAGCAGTAGAGTTCTGGCAGTTAATTTTAGCAACTCAGCCGCTCGTTTCAGTAGATTGAGAGCTGGTGCGGTCGTTTAGAGTATTATACGAAATGCTCTGAGAGTAAGTATCTGAGAGTAAGTATCTGAGAGTAAGTACATAAGCGAGTAAGTATGTAAGTGAATAAGCTGATATAAGCGAGTAATTTGACATAAACGAGCAACCTGGTATAAACGAGTAATCTGAAAAATAACGTACCGCATCGTAGGGAATTAGCACATGTTTAGTACATATTTAACAGGTCAAGCCTCTACGATATTGTTGATGGGAACAGGACATTGTTTGAGCGCGCGTCCTCAAGCCCTTTGATAGCTAGTTTTTGAAAGATAGGCGATTGCTCGATCAGGAAAACCTTTCAAGGGAAAACTTCGCTTTTCCATTTAGTTGCAGTTATTAACAACAAGACAGTAGTATTATTAATCACCAAGAAATTTCTACAGGATTTATGTCAACTACCGTACTGCCACAGTTAAGAGAAATAGAATCAGAGCTAGCTGCTCAAGAAGAAAGCCTGTCTGCAAGGCTACAAGAAGTTCAAGATAAGCTCAGCGGCATCCGGGCAGTTTTGCCGATGTTTGGTGAAGACGGTGAGTCGGCAACGGCTGAGCCTGCGGCTAAGTCCACTCAAAGAAAATCAACTCAAAAATCAGCGCAGAAGTCAGCAGAATCCAGCGCAACGGCAACCAAAGACAAGCCCCCTACGGCGGCTAAGTCGAAGAAAGCTAAATCAGCAGATGCATCAGCAGATACCTCAACTAAGACAAAGTCTAAGAAAAAAGATGGCCGCGCCGCAGATTGGCAAAAGTACACGCGTCCGGGCGTAAAAAATCAGTCTATTCCAGATGCAGTGAAGCTGATTTTGGCGACGCAGCCAGAGAAGGAGTTTAAGATTGCTGAGGTGATGGAAGCCCTATTTAAAGAAGGAATGCCAAAAGCTCAGTATTTGAAAGCTCGTAACCGGGTATCGAACGTGTTGTCGGGTGGTGTGCGAGCAGGCGATTGGCACCGGGGCGATCGCAGTACTTATCGCATGGGCAACAGCTAAACCAACCGAAAATTAGCTCGCTAGTTAGATCAGGGACGGGCGTTTCAATAACATATCGTTAGCCACCGTGTTTACGGCATTGGGTTTAGCGTGCTATACCCAATGCAAATAAACTCATCAACTCGGTAGAATCGATTACTGTTGGGCAATCTGTCCCTAGATCTTCTGTTCCTAGATATTCTGTTCCTAGATCTATTGTCAGCCTGTCAAAGACTGACAGAGATTTTAGTTTGGATAATCTCTTAACGCTTTCGCTTTTTATCTCTCTCACCTTTTATTTCTCTTATTTTTTTGATCCTCTTACTTTTTACCCTTTTGTTTTTTTAACCCTCTCACCTTTTTTTCTCACACATTACTTCCATAAAAAAACGCTCTCCCGAAGGGGAAGGAGAGCGCGGTGACGCAACTAGCGAAACACTATGAACATTGAAGAGAATCGTGAAGAGAGAATGTCATCGGTCTCGCACAACACTTGAGTTAAAAAAGTCTCTACTTACTCGTCATGGGCAAAGCGGTTGTAGAGGAAGTCGAGCACGTAGTTTCGCAACTCGTAGTAAATCGGATCTTCCATTATTTGTGTGCGATCGCGGGGGCGCTCAAACGGAATTTCCAGCACCTCGCCAATCGTGGCATTTGGCCCATTGGTCATCATCACCAAGCGATCGCACAAAAACAGCGCTTCATCAATATCATGCGTAATCATCAGCACCGTACAGCGATGATCGTTCCAAATCGTTAGCAGTTGCTCTTGCAGCTCTTCCTTGGTAATCGCATCGAGTGCGCCAAACGGCTCGTCGAGAATCAGCACTTCCGGGCGAATGGCTAAGGCGCGAGCGATCGCCACCCGCTGCTTCATCCCCCCCGAAATCTGAGGCGGCTTCTTATCCGCTGCGTCCAAAATGCCAACCAAATCGAGATGGTCTCGCACAATCGCCCGCTTTTCAGGCTCCGACTTATTCGGATAAACGGTTTTGACCGCCAAATACACATTGTCAAACACGCTGCGCCACGGCAACAGCGCATAGTTTTGAAACACCACCATGCGGTCGGGGCCAGGGCCGGTGATAGGCTGCGATCGCAGTCTCACTTTGCCACCCGTCGCCTGCTGAAAGCCCGACACCAAGCTCAACAGCGTCGACTTACCGCAGCCTGAGTGACCGATCACGCAGATAAACTCACTCTCTTTCACCGTCAAGTTAACGTTTTCTAAAACCGTGAAGGGGCCGCTAGGCGTGGGATAAACTTTGCTAACGTTCTCAAAGCTTAAAAAGTTACCCGATTGAGCAGGAGAGAATACGCGAGAATCGACCGGAATCTGAAGTTTAGTATTCATGAGTTATTTGAAAGATTGAGGTTCACAAAAATGAGAATTGAACTTGACTTGAACTTGACTCGAACTTGGCTTGAACTTGAACAGTAGGGCGGTTATGGCTAGCATCTCGAACCCGCTCCGCCCTATCGGTCACCCCTTCTGAAAGAGGATCTCTGGTCAAGTCATCCTTCCTAAACCGCGACCGGCATCACCGCCCGTCTCAAATCGACCTCCGCTACGCTAAAGTCGCGTCTAATGGCCAGATTATTTAGGTAGGCAATCGGGTCATCCATCGAAAACTGAGTGCCGTCAAACAGCTTAATCGCGTCCTGGGTATACTTCATATCCATCATTCCCAGCTCTCTAGCCGCCGTCAAAAACACATTCGGCTGGCAAACTCGCTCCAAAATCTCCACCCAGTTGCGAGGAAACGGCGTATGGCCCCACCGCGCTAGCTGAGTCATCATCCACAAATGCTCCGTCCGGCTAGGTCGATTAACGCCGTCGCCATAGAACAAATGGTGAGCATACAGACGAGAAAGTCCTTTTTCGCCTGCCGCCACTTGAGGACTGCTCAAATGGATATACTCGATGGGCGTACCCACATATTGCTTGCGCGCTAAAATCTCGCGAATCTCCAGTTCATTTGCCGGATCGGCACAGTATTTGCAGGCATCTAGCAGAGCCTTTACCAGCGCGATATGCGTATTCGGATACTGCCGCGCCCAGTCTTCTCGCACACCCAATACCTTGCCTGGATGCCCATTCCAAATATCTAAATCCGTGGCAATCGTGAAGCCCACCTCTTCTTCTGCGGCCCGCAAGTTCCAGGGTTCGCCCACGCAGTAGCCGTCCACCGTTCCCGCTCGCAAATCCACAATCACCTGGGCGGGGGGAATAGGTTTCAAGTTTACGTCTAAGTCTGGATCGATGTCTCCTGCGGCTAGCCAGTAGCGCAATAGCAAATTGTGCATCGAAGAAGGGTGTACCACACCGAGCGTATGGTCAGACTCGCGCGTTTGGCCCAGATACCGCTTGAAATCACTTAAGGTGCGAATGCCCTGATCGTGAAACTTTTTGGCAAAGGTAATCGCATTGCCGTTGCGGGTCATCGTCAGGGCGCTCACCATCGGCACATCGGGTTCATCATCGCCGCCCAACGTTAGCCATAGTGGCATTCCCGCAGGCATTTGCGCCGCGTCTAAATAGTTGCCCCGCAGCCCGTCGCAGATACCGCGCCAGCTCGTTTCTCGAACTAAATTGACCTCATCTAGGCCATACTTAACAAAAAAGCCTTTTTCCTTGGCGATCGCCAACGGTGCGCAAGCCGTTAAAGGCACAAATCCAACGTCGATATTCACCTTCTCTAAGCCGTGCCGAGAAATATCTTTTACCTGACGCGCGCGCGACTGCTTAATCCGCTTCTGCTGGTTCAAAAAGTAAATAATTTCAGAGCGCAAGCTGTAATAGCTAGGATGCTCTACCACTTTCATCCGCTCGCGAGGTCGAGGAATGTCCACCTCTAGAATTTGGCCAATCTGCGCCCCTGGCCCGTTCGTCAACATCACAATTCGATCCGAGAGCAGCACCGCCTCGTCCACATCGTGCGTTACCATCACGGCCGTTACTTTGTTGGCTTCGCAGATTTTAATCAGCTGAGCCTGTAGGTTACCTCTAGTGAGCGCGTCGAGTGCGCCAAATGGCTCATCTAACAGCAGCAATTTGGGCTTAATGGCGAGCGCGCGGGCGATCGCGACTCGCTGTTTCATGCCGCCCGACAGGTGCATGGGCCGCTTATCAGCCGCATCCATCAGGCCCACCATTTTAAGGTGTTCGTCCACGATATCTCGGCGTTCGGATTTGGGGCGATCGCGCATCACCGTATCCACCGCTAGCGCCACGTTATCTCGTACCGTTTGCCAGGGCAGCAGCGAATAGTTTTGAAACACCACCATGCGATCGGGGCCAGGTTCAATCACCTGTTGGCCTTCGACAGAAACCGTCCCAGCAGTTGGGTGCGAGAACCCCGCGATCATATCTAGCAAAGTCGATTTGCCACAGCCCGAGTGACCGATAAAAGAGACAAACTCCCCCTTTTTAATGGTCAAATTAATCCCACTTAAAGCAATATACTCTCCACCATCAGTGAGGGGAAACGACTTATCAACTTGCGCTACGTCTACTAAATTACTCATCTTTCAATCCTTCAAAGTTCTCGACTATCTGGCAACCCCCAGACATCTGGAGGTTTTTATAACGCTTAGGACTCGGGCATTAAGTTTCGGACATTAGGTCTAAGATCTTAGAACTCAGGTCTTAGGACTCGGGTACAATCAGGCGCTGGATGTAGGCGATCGCCCGATCCAACAGCAAGCCCACCGCCCCGATATAAATCACCGCCAAAATAATCTCGCTGATATAGTTCTGCTGGTAAGCATCCCAAATAAAGAAGCCAATTCCAACAATTCCCGACATCACAATCTCAGCGGCAATAATCGCTAGCCAAGCCAGGCCAATTGCAATTCTTAAGCCTGTGAAAATATAGGGAAGCGCCGCTGGAAAAACAATGTTCAAGTAATAATCTTTGCGAGAAAGCTGAAGAACTCGCGCAACGTTTTGATAGTCAGATGGAATTTGTCTAACGCCTTCAGCCGTGTTGATCAAAATGGGCCACACCGACGTAATAAAAATGACAAAGATCGCGGCGGGCTGGTTCTGTTGCAAAGCAACCAGGGCAATCGGCACCCAGGCCAGCGGCGCAACCATTCTAAGAAACTGAAACAGCGGATCGAGCGCCTTGTTCAAAAGCTGATTGCCGCCCACTAACACACCTACCGCAATGCCCACAACTGCCGCCGCCGAATAGCCTTTAGCCACTCTGCCTAAGCTAGCTAGCGTCTGCCAAAAGAGACCCTTATCTAGTCCACCCGCATCGTAAAACGGATACATCAACAGCTCTCTGGTTCGATCATCTGTCCATAGCGTCGTTGGAGCCGGTAGTCGGGTCAATCCGGAAACAGAAAAGATTTGCCATATCACTAAAAAGGCAAGCGTTCCCACAATCGGCAACAGAACATTTTGGACTCGTTTGTTTGAAAAAGACAGGCGCGAATTAGATCGTCTAACCGCCTTCTTGCGTTTTTGGCTTTGGGCAATCATCGTCAAAACTCCAAGAGTGTTAAAAGGAAAAGAAAGGAGGGAAAAGTAGAGATGAAAGGAGAAAAAGTAGAGATGAACGGGAAAGGTTTGTGCGCAAGCGCTATCCGTATGAGGTAAGAGCGCTTGCGGGTTTAGCTAGCTGAGTCTTAGATTTTTTTAATCTTTAAACTATCTAGATAAGCCTGAGGATCTGCGGGGTCAAACTTAGTTCCGTCAAAGAACGTTTCTACCCCGCGAGAAGTCTCTGTAGGAATATCAGGGAATCCGGCTTCCTTAGCCGCCTCTCGCCAAATATCTTCGCGGTTGACTTTGTCAATGACCGTTTGAATGGCCGCAAAATCAGTCATCTCACCCAGCGGGAAGCCCCAGCGCATAGACTCTGTTAAGAACCAAAGATCGTGGCTCTTGTAAGGATAGGAGACATTTCCGCGCGGATCTTTCCAGTAGAGGGGGCCAGCGTTGAAGTCATCAATGGCAGGTTTACCATCTCCCATTTCATACTTGCCTTCATAAGGAGGCATGAGAATTTCTACAGGAACGTTGAAATAGTTACGAGCAGAGCAAATCTCGACGAGCTCAGTCCGGTTTTCAGGCTGATCGCACCACTGCTGCGCTTCCATCAGTCCCTTCAGCACGGCTTTGGTCGCAATTGGATTGGCATCGACCCAGTCCCCTCTAATGGCTAAATACTCTTCTGGGTGGAACGGCCAAACTTGGTGAGTCAGCGCGCCCATAAAGCCAATGTCGTCGGCCACAATGCGGTAAGGCCAGGGGTCACCGGTACTAAAAGCGTCCATGGTGCCATTGCGCATTCCCTGCACAGTTTCAGCGGAGGGGACGGCTAACAAATCGATATCCTTATCAGGATCGACCCCACCTGCTGCGAACCAGTAACGAATCCAGAAGTCCTGGTTTACGTTGGGAAAGGTATGAGCCGCCTTAAACTTACGCCCATTTGTTTCACTGAAGTTCTTGACGTAGTCGGCAGCTTCAGTGATGTCTAAGCCCAGTCCTTTGCCCTCGTGCATACCTGCGACCGCAATCCCGTTTCCTTGCGTGACTAGCTGAGCGAGCACGTACATCGGAATTTTTTGGCCGTTGGTGATAACGCCCTCGGTAATGAGGTGAGGCATCGGCATTTGCCACTGTCCGCCATCAATGCCGCCGCCTTGAGAGCCAATAACTACGTTGTCTCTAGCGGCGGCCCAGCTGGCCTGCTTGGAGACTTCAACATCAGTCATTCCATACTTTTCAAAGAAGCCTTTTTCTTTAGCAATAATCAGGCCAGCAGCTTCCACAATCGGAATGTAGCCCAGCTTTACAGCCGTAGTTTCTGGCGTCTCACCCGATGCTAACGGAGCTGCCTTCGGGCTGCTTCCACTGGCGGTGTCATTAGCGGTGTCGGAAGGTGGGTTTCCTAAACAGCTATTGAGTAAGAGAGAACTGGCTGCGGACACACCTGCTGTGACAACAAATTTGCGACGCGTAAACTTTGAACCGGTCATAAATGAATACCTCCTCGTTGATGCCTCTTTCGGACATAGCGTCAGGGCAAGAGACATCTGTTTTTATTTTCGTGGAACTGGAAAAACGTTTGACAAACAATGCTTCGCGAAAAGGCCCTGATCTAAGATTGACTCAGGTAAATGCTTTTTCATTCATTCATTGACCTAAGACTATCCTATAGTGCGCCCAAAAAATTGAAGAGGAAGAGAATTTAAGAACAGATCTCTCAATCCAAACCATAAGCAAATCTTTTAGTTAATTTTCGTTTTAAAATTTTTGATGATAGAAAAATAGATCTGGGTTTCTAGGAAGCGATCGCCCAAAAATACCGGCTACCCCATTAGCAAAGACGCTGCTCATATGGCAGAATCATACGTTTTGTTTATAAGTCTATTTTAATATTGACATTTTACAGCTCGTGATAGCTACGCCATCATAAGGACATCAACCGCTAACCGATACGCCTTTTGGATGCCAAGGAAAGACCTCTTATGATTGCAATCGCTGACCACCGACCCCAAGCCGTTCAAACTCAGGCGCGACTAACCCTACAGTCTGCCGAGATTGCAGCGGATACCACCGCCATTCGCTGCTTAGACTGGGATCGCGATCGCTTCGATATAGAATTCGAGCTAAAAAACGGCACTACCTACAACTCTTTTATTATTCGCGGCGAGAAAACGGCGCTCATTGACACCTCACACGTCAAGTTTCGCGATCTTTATCTGGAATATATTCTCCGCAACCTCGATCCGAGCGAGCTGCACTATCTGATCGTGAATCATACAGAACCCGATCACAGTGGGCTATTTAAAGAAATTTTGGACTTTGCGCCCCACATTGTTGTAGTTGGATCTAAAGTGGCCATTCAGTTTTTGGAAAACATGGCTCATCGCTCTTTTGAATCGAGAGTTGTTAAGAGCGGGCAAGAGCTGGATTTGGGCAAGGGCCATAAACTCTCGTTTGTCTCTGCGCCTAACCTGCACTGGCCAGACACCATTTTCACTTACGACGCCGGTACGCGCCTACTCTATACCTGCGACGTATTTGGGATGCACTACTGCGACGATATGCTCTTCGACGAAGCACCCCATTTATTAGAAGAAGAGTTTCGCTACTACTATGATTGTTTGATGGGGCCAAATGCTCGCTCTGTGTTGATGGCACTCAAGCGAATTGCCTCGTTTCCAGTAGATTTAGTGGCCACCGGGCATGGGCCGCTGTTGCAGCATCACGCCTTAGAGTGGATGGAAAAGTACCGCACCTGGAGCGAAAATCAGACGAAGGCGGAGACGTTTGTGGCGCTGTTTTATATGGAAGAGTATGGGTATAGCGATCGCATCATTCAATCTATTTCAGCCGGACTTAGCAAAACCGGCGCTGACATCGAACTAGTCGAAATGTCTGTTGCTGACGCTCACGAGATTAGAGAGTTGGCTAGCAGCGCGGCGGGTATTGTGCTCGGAATGCCGCCGCAGATGAACCAGGGCGCGGCGGTTCACCCGGCGCTAAGTACCTTGCTAACGGCGGTAAACAGCAAGCAAACTATCGGATTATTTGAAACTGGCGGTGGCCAAGATGAGCCAATTTATCCGATTAGCAACCAGTTTCAAGCGATTGGGCTAAAAGCCGCTTTTCCGCCCATTTTAGTTAGAAACGAGCCGGACGCGGCCCTAGATCAGCTTTGCCAGGAGGCGGGGATCGACTTAGGCCACCAGCTTACCCAGGGCAAAGCCATTGAAAAAAGCAAGCAGCTAGACTCCAACTTAAATCGAGCGTTGGGTCGCATTAGCAGCGGGCTGTATATTGTCACCGCGAAAAAAGGAGATATGTCTAGCGCTATGGTCGCCTCTTGGGTGATGCAGGCCAGCTTTGAGCCGCTAGGAGTTGCTATTTCAATTGCGAAAGATCGGGCCATAGAGCTGTTGTTGCAGGTGGGCGATCACTTCATCCTCAACGCGCTAGAAGAAGGCGAATATCAGCCGCTGATGAAGCACTTTCTCAAGCAGTTTCAGCCCGGAGCCGATCGCTTTGCAGGCATCGAAACGCATCCGGGAAACAACGGCTCGCCTATTTTGGCAAAAGCCTTGGCTTACATGGAATGCGAGGTAACTAGCCGCTTTGAATGCAGCGATCACATGATCGTTTACGCCATTGTGAACAACGGACGGGTCGCTAAGCGAGACGGGCTGACAGCAGTTCATCATCGCAAGGCCGGAAATCACTATTAGGTCAGCGCTTCAGACCATCTAGAACCGCCCAGCAAAGACCGCATATGCATCCTTAGGCAGAATCATCTAATGACATCCTCTCTATCCAATCCGCCCCGTCAAATAACAGCCGAAGCACCTGAAGCCGCACCGACCAAACTGCGCGATCGCGATGTGCAAATTGCTCCTATTGGAGAACATACGCTCGCCTTTAGATCGCGCACCTGGGAACGCCTAAAGTTTGAAGTGGAGTACAGCCGCCGCCAGGGCACAACCGCCAATACTTATCTGATAGAGAGCGATCGCACCGTCCTCATCGATCCGCCCGGCGAGTCCTTCACTCAAATTTTTCTCGACGCCCTACAGCCTCATCTGGCAAAAACGCAGCTCGACTATATTCTCCTTAGCCATGTCAATCCCAATCGCATGGTCACGCTTAAAGCGCTCATTGAAAAAGCGCCTGAGGCGACCATTATCTGTTCTCGCCCAGCGGCCCAAGCGCTCAAAGCGGCTTTCCCCGACTGGGAAGAGGCTCGAATCCAGGCTGTTCGCCCGCCGCAAACGACGCTAGAGCTGGGACAGGGCCATTCCCTACAGCTATTTCCAGTTCCCACGCCTCGCTGGCCCGATGGACTATGTACCTACGACCCGCTCACTCAAATCCTCTTTAGCGACAAGCTGTTTGGCGCCCATGTCTGCGGGGATATGCTCTTTGACGACAACTGGCGGCAGCTAGAAGCCGACCGTCGCTACTACTTTGACTGCCTTCACGCGATGCAAACTCGGCAGGTCGAAACCGCGCTCGATCAAATAGAGATTTTGCCGCTAAAGTGCTTTGCCCCCGGACATGGCCCGCTCGTGCGCTACAGCCTTAGCCGCCTGCGCGACGACTACCGGCAGTGGTGTCAGCAGCAAGATAGTCAGGTTTCACAGGTGGCAATGCTTTATGCCTCTGCCTATGGCAATACGGCAACGGTGGCGAATGCGATCGCTCAAGGACTGGTGCAATCGGGTGTTGCGGTTAAATCCATCAACTGCGAATCTATTGATCCCGCTGAACTAGCCCAAATCATTGAAGCGAGCGACGGCTTTATTATCGGGTCGCCGACGCTGGCCGGTCATGCTCCGGTTCAAGTTCAGACGGCGCTGGGCATTATTCTTTCTTCTGCGGACAACACGAAGCTAGCAGGCGTGTTTGGCTCCTATGGTTGGAGCGGAGAAGCCATCGATCTCATCGAACAAAAATTGCGAGACAATCGCTATCGCTTCGGGTTTGAACCTATTCGCGTTCGCTTTAGCCCCGATGCCGACATGCTACAGATCTGCCAAACCGCCGGGGCTGAATTTGCTCAGCAGTTGAGAAAGCAAAAGAAACAACAGGCACCTCGTCAGGCCGTGACTGAAGTTCAAGCGGGCCGTACCGAACAAGCCGTTGGCCGCATTGTCGGATCTATTTCTGTTCTCACCATGCGTCAGGGCAACCATCACAGCGGCACGCTTTCTACCTGGGTGTCTCAGGCCACCTTCAATCCGCCGGGCGTGATGATTGCAATCGATTCCAATCAGGCAGCAGAGGCGAACATTCATTTGGGTACGCCCCTGGTGCTGAATCTTTTGCAAGAGGGCCGCACCGTCCGACGACATTTTGACTATCGCTCGAATACGGGCGATCAGCCTTTTTCTCAGGTAAAACACCGTCAGGCTGACAACGGCTGCTTTATTTTAGAAGACGCGCTGGCCTACTTAGAATGTGAGGTAAAAAACACCATCGACTGCGGCGATCATCAGCTTATCTACGCGACCGTTAGCTCAGGAGATGTTTTGGAATCAACCGGGGTGACAGCGGTACAACATCGTAAATCGGGCAGCCAATATTAGTCGGCGATCGCACCTTCTCTAAAATCTGCCTTAAATAGCGATCGCAAACGGACGTTACCGGGCGATCGCTATCCGCAGATATCAGTAGTTGAGACATCAGTCATTGAGATGTCAGTGATTGAGATGTCAGTGATTGAGATGTTAGTGATTGAGATGTTAGTGAATAAGATTTCCAGTAATTGAGATTTCCAGTAGTTAAGATTCTGGTCTTTGAGATTCTGGTCTTTGAGATTTTGCTATTAGACCAGTGCCGAAGAGATTTGCTGAGAAATCGTCAGCGGGTCATAGGGTTTAGTAATAATAGAGGCCACCTTGAGCTGCCTAAACTCTTTTTGTTCACTAGCTTGCGCCTTCGCCGTCAAAATAACAATCGGGATTTTCTCAGTGTCAGGGTTTGCCCTGAGCCTTTGTAAAATAGTGATTCCGTCCATACCGGGCATCATCATGTCTAGCAAAATAGCGTCCAGCTTTTCAGATTGAGCGATCGCAATTCCGTCTGGCCCATTACTCGCTTTTAAAACTTCCCAATGCCCGGTAATCTCTAAACACATCTGAGTGGCCTCCCTCACATCGTCGTCATCATCCACAATCAAAATTCGTTTAGCATTCATAGCTAGGTCTCTGATAAGAGTTTATAAAAAGGGTCAGCGCCCCCTGCAGGACAGCGCTAATCCAGCGTATCAGACGTAAGTGCAGGTAATGTGAGGAAGAACGTGCTGCCCACATCAACTGCGCTTTGAACCCATATTTTTCCCTTATGCTGCTGAATAATGCTGCGGCAGATCGCCAGCCCTAATCCTGTCCCGCCCTGATGCCCCGAATCGCCGGTATTCAGCTGCACAAACTGATTAAACACAGCCTCCAGCTTATCTTGAGCAATCCCCCTACCTTGATCCTTAACCGACAGCAGCACAATTTGCCTCGAACCATCTAGTGTTGAATCGATAGCCGCTCGCCCAGTAGCACTCAGCGTCTGCTTAACTAAAGCAGTATTACTAGCATCAACAATCTGAGCGAGGATTTCAATTTTGGAGCCACTTGGAGAGAACTTAATCGCATTGCTCAACAGGTTCGTCAGCGTCTGAATAATGCGATCTGGATCGACTCGAAGCTGCACAGCAGCCACTTCCGAAGAGAGTTGAATCCCCTCATGTTCGGCCATTGCATTCATTTCATCGATGGCTTGAGCAATCAGCTCTGACAGCTCGCACACCTGTTTATTCAGGGTAATTTTGCCTAGCTTAATCTGCTCTACATCTAAAATATCGCTCACCAAGCGCACCAGTCGATTCGTATTCGAGAAGGCGATTTCCATCATTCGCTGGCGCTTGGAAGCCGGAATTTCCAGCGTCTCTTGAGAGAGCAGGCCCAAAGCCGACCGAATGGAGGTCAGCGGTGTTCTCAATTCGTGGCTAACAACCGCCACAAACTCATCTCGCATAGATTCAACCATTTGGCGCTCGGTAATGTCTTTAAAGACAACCACTGCGCCGATAATATGCCCCTGCTCTCGAATCGGCGCACTGACATACTCGGTAGGAAACGTAAAGCCATCTTTTCGCTCGAACAAATCGCCCGAAACATGGTGAGTTTGTCCATACTTTAGCGTGTTGTAAATCGGGTTTTCGCGCCAGTCGTAGGCAGCACCTTCAGGCGTAGAGTGATGGGCCAAGTCGTGCATAAACAAGTTGGCGATCGCCTGTTTTTCGTAGCCCAGCATTCTAGCTGCCGCCACGTTAGCAAACACTATCTTGCCGCTCAAATCAATGCCATAAATGCCTTCTCCCGCAGAATTTAAAATTAGCTCATTCTGATGACCCAAGCGTTTGATGGCATCTCGCGCCGACTGTAGTTCTAAAAAGGCTCGCTCGCGCTCAGAAATTTCTTGAGTCAAGCTCTCATTTAGCCGCTGTAGCTCGGCGGTTCGCTGTAGAACTCTTTGCTCAAGCTGAGTGTTTAGAGTTTGCACTTCCTGATAAAGCTGCATTTGATAAACAACCGAGGCCGTTTGCTCTGCTAGATCTTGAAAAATGCTAATCTCTCTCGAACTCCAGGGATTAGCCTGATTTTGTTTAATCTCTCGCCAGGCTTCAAAGGAGGCTCTAGGTTTTTGCTGTCTGGGATCGTGCTGATCTAGCATACCTGCCCACAAGGTTTCGGTATCTATCGGCTGACGAAACAAACTTAAGTAGCCCAAAAGTCGGTTTCGGTGAGTGAGTTTGATCAGCAAAAGGCTGCGAATATTTTGGCTGGTGAAGATTGAAAAGAGTTCTGGAGGCATATTTGCCAGGCGAATATCCGAAAAAACCCACAGATTAGATACCGGCTGCGTTAGAGCTTCGGTCGTTAGCCAATTTTTCCATATCGGCAAATCCTCTAGCGGCTCCCCTAGCGTTGGCTGGATGCCACTGGTCACAATGGGAGATCGCTGGGTCGAGTCCATCTCTGGAAGATAAAGTCTTCCGCCAGCGCACTGAAGCGCTTTGACCATATAGCTCAGCGCATTTTTCAGGGGGGCTTTCACAGTCGAGTGCAAGCGAGAAACCGCTTGATTGACAATGGCCTCATGCTGACCTTGCGATCGCGTTAACTCCAGCAGCGCCGCATGAGAAATGGCTACCGTCGCCTGATCGGCCACGAGCTGAACGACTTCTAGCTCTTTTTTCCCAAACCGTCGCGGGCTGCTGTGATGGGCCACTAGCAATCCCCACAGTCGATACTGATAGAGAATCGGCACGACCAAAGACGACTGTACGTCCATCGCCGTTAGATACTCCACATGGCAGGGATCAATGGTGCGAAAAAAAATTTCGGCGGGAGAACCCCCTTCCTCCGGATTTTGGGGCAGCAGGCTCGTCCCAATTTCACCGGTGGATATATCTACAATGCTGCGCTGGCGAAAGGTTAAAAACATCTCGCGAGCAGGCACTGGGATATCATCGGCTGGAAATCGTTGACCTAACAAAGAAGGCAGTCGATCGTCCTTAATCGCCTCAGCGACCACTTCACCACTGCCGTCCTTCTGAAATTGGTAGATCTTCACCCTATCTACTTTTAAAAATTGTCTCATTTCATCGACGGTCGCGTCCAAAATTTCTGGCAGCTCTAACGATCGCCGAATGCGATCTGTCATCCGATGCAATAGATCTTCTAGTTTTTTAATAGAGTGAGAAGAGGTGAAAGCCATAAGTTAAGAGGGAGAATGGACAGTCGCGATCGCACTAGTGACCCGCTGCAAGCTAGATCGTTTTAGATGGCCCATCAAACGATCAAACAGCGCCGAGTCTGACAAAGTTTTCTCTATCAAGTCATTTGCGCCGGCCTCAATCGCGGCCTGAATGGTTTGTGGATCGGTATGGGCGGTTAAAAAGACAACGGGCAGATGGCTCCACTCGGGGGCCTGACGAATGGCTTGACACAGCTCCAACCCGTTAAACCGGGGCATTTCAATATCGAGCAAGAGCAAATCTGGTGCGAACGACTGTAGCTTTTGCCAAAAATCGAGCGGCTGCTCTAACGTGTCAACGTGAAGGCCCTGCCGAGATAGCCGAGCGCTCAGTAGTTTTAGCACCTGGCTATCATCATCTACGGCCAGAACGCGCAGCGCTGAGATCTGAGCGGGCGATCGCATTTCTCGAACGCCTTGCATCACCGCAGCAATAGATGGATTCTCTAGAAAAGGGTAGTTACCGAGCCGGACAACTTTTACGCGATCGCTCAACTGGCTGCTGGCACTACAGACGATGGCGTTTAATCTGGCCGTCGGACGCGTTGTTCCGATCAGTCGGTCAAACAGCTCAGAATCCATATCGGCGATCGCAAATTTGAGCAAAATGACATCGGGCGCGGCCTCATCTTCAGCAAAGCCCGGCGGCAGATTTTCTGCACCCTGCTCCAAGGCCACAAACAGTTCTCTAACGCGACTAGCCTCAGACGCAGCTTTGATCGTAAACCCATCAGCCTCAAGCGCTGTAACCAACTCAGAGACAATCTTTAGCTTTGTGTCAACCAACAGCAGCAAAGGAAGATCCAGCGGCTTATTTACCGCCGGCTGTGCTTTCTCGGAAGACTGAATAGACGGCTGAGCAGACGGCTCCATAGAGTCTTCTAAGGCATCTTCTGAAGCCGTTTTTAAGATATTTTCTAGCAAATCAATCAAGGCTTTAAACCTAGATTTTTCAGCGGCAGAAAGCGGCCCGTCGCCGGTTACAAGGGTTTCAATTTCGCTCGCAATCTGAGAGCCTTCTAACAGGCCAAAAATGCCAAGCGTTCCGCTCAAGCTATGGGCTGTTTGGTAAACGCGCTGCTTTTCCTCATTGGATAGCTGACGCGATCGCCCTATTTCTTCCAACTGCACTAGCCGGTTCAGTCGGTCGAGCTGCTGATGTTTTGCCGTCTGCCAAAGCGTTGCGATCGCCTTTTTAATATTATGCGAACAGTCATCGGGCAGCTTCTCTAGCGATCTCTTCGGCGATCTCTTCGGCGATCCCCCTGGCAATTCCTCTAGCGATCTCTCTGGCAATTTCTCTGGGGATCTCTCTGGTGATTTTTCTAGCAATTTCTTTCGTAATTTCGTGAATAGTTCCTCCGGTGCCTGCTCAGCAGACGACTGACAAGCCGCCTCAGCACCCTCTCCCGTTAGCGGCTTCAAACGGCAACCCGCACTATCCACCGTCTCAATCAGATCATTTGGAGCGCCCGCATCCGCAAGTTTTTTGCGCAGACTCTTAATATAAGCGGTCACCGTTTCCTCACTCGGTGCATCACTGTAGCTCCAAAGGCTATCTAAAATAGCACTTCGGCTAAACACCTGGGCCGAATTTCTCAAAAACAGTTCTAGCAAAACATACTCTTTCGGCGTTAAATAAAGCACATTCAAGCCATAACTAACCTCCCGGCAATTGGGCTGCAATCTCAAATTGCCTCGTTCTAGCACCGACACAGCCGAATCCTGTACGCTCCTTAACAGCACTCGAACGTGAGCTAACAGGTCTTCTACTTCAAAAGGCTTCGTAATGTAGTCATCAGCACCCGCACTCAGCCCAGCAATCTTCTCCTGACTAGAGCCTAACGAAGTCACCAGCAGCACAGGCACATTGTGTGCGCGCCCACTGAGCCGCCGAGAAAAAACCAGTCCGTCTAGATTAGGCAAAACCACGTCTAGCAAAACCACGTCCAGCAAAACCACGTCCAGCAAAATCAGATCGTAGTCAGCCGCACTCAGCAATTGCCAGCTAGTTTGCTCATCGCAAGCCACATCCACTGCATAATCAGCTTCTGTCAACACGGTCTGAAGAACCTCGGCCACCAATTCGTCGTCTTCAACGAGTAAAATTCGCATTGCTATTGCTCGCCAAAAAACGCCGTGCATCACCTCAAATCGTTGGCCGATACAGATTGTATCTCAAGTCAGCAGTTTAGATCGATGGATACAAACAGTTAATTTTGTTCGATTTCTAAAATTTTCTCTAAAGCGCTTCTTCAATAATTTTTGAAAATTTGGCTTGTTAAGACCTTATGTAAGACCTTAAATGTAAAAATTTTGGGATTTTTATTTTATTTAAGTAATTTTAACGATTTCTACTGGCATCTAACCAAAGTTTATAAGACTTCACGATTTCAAAAGCTTCCGCAGCAGTAGATAAAATGGCCTAATAGTGAACACTAAAGCGAGTCTTTTACCTAGAGCATTAGGGTAGAGAACTAGGAGAGAAATCCGACAAAACTACCCTAGTATCGCCTCTATGTCCCCGTCTATATCCTCGTACTCAACAATGCACTTAACGATTCTGGCCGACTGCTCGTCGCACACAGACCGCACCCATAAACTTTTAGTCGTAGACCTTCAGCCTTTGAGCATTCATTAAGACACGCTAGATTCTAAATAAACGCTACGCTAGATTTTAATAAATGCTCTGATGTACTGATTCACCAATTCTGGCTGTTCTTGCTGCACCCAGTGGCTGCAGTCAGGAATATAGTGAATTTCAAAAGTTTCTACATACTCATCTGTTCCGTAAGTCAGCTCCTTTCCCAAAGCCGCATCATTCTCGCCCCAAACCATCAAAGTAGGCACGGTCAGTACGTCCCACTGACGACTCAAAAATCCGTCAGCGCGAAAAATATTGCGGTAGTAGTTCAACATGCCAGTCAAGGCACCGGGCTTTGCGGCTGCGGCCACCAACTTCTCTAAATCCTGCTCTGTGAACGCATCCGGATTCACTGCCTGATCTCGAAAAACCGCTCGAATCGCGGCGTAGTCGTTCAATTTCAACAGTAGTTCTGGCACCTTGGGAAGCTGAAATAAAGCAATGTACCAGCTTCGCAACCACTGCTGCGGCGTCCGCAACCCGGCCGCAAACTTGGCTGGATGCGGCAAATTAAGCACAATTAGCCGTTCCACCATTTCGGGATGAGCATAGGCAAAACTCCAGGCGATCGCTCCACCCCAATCGTGACCCACCAAAACACAGCGCTCATATCCCAACGCCCGAATCGCCCCTCTCACATCTTCAATCAGCTCAGACATAGCGTAAGCAGATTGCGCTTTCGGCTTATCGCTCTTGTTATAGCCACGCAAATCTACCGCCACCGCTTTGTGGTCTTTGCCAAACTCGCTGAGCTGATGTCGCCAAGAATACCAACATTCTGGAAAGCCGTGCAGAAACAACATCAAAGGCCCTTCACCCTCACTCACGTAATGCAGCCGAATGCCATTGGTTTCGAGATAGTGATGTTGCATAGAAAACCTCCTTTATATCGGCTATGTCAAAACTTTTAAGATCATTTTTGGATGCAGGAGCTTAGCGGGCGAGTCAGTCATGTGGGTGATCTTCGTCAAAGCCAGCGTTAGCTCACCGTCCGTATGCGTTTTGGCTACTAGCCTACGCATATGTTCACCTAGCAATCGCTCGACTAAGTTCTTTTTGCGAGCGGCGTTCCCCGTCAAAAAACCAGCGTCACTATTAGTGGCTGCACGCCAAGCAGGCTGAATCTGTTTAGCCAGTTTCTTTTGAAAAGTAAGAGACTCTCCTATCTCAGTTTTTTTCGCGTTCTTTAACCAGTCTTTCAGCGTCAGCGCAGACATCGCACTGGTGGTCAGTCCCTGGCCGTAAGCCGGACACAGCGCACAAACTGCATCTCCAATGGCGATAAACCCGGTTGGCATTTTGTCTAACTGTTCGTAATGGTGCAGCCGGTTTGCCGTAGAGCGGTAGGCTTTGATTTCAGAGACTGGGGTGGATTGGGCAATCGCATCATAAAAAGCACTATTCGGTAGCCGCCGCGCCGCCTTCATAAAATCATCTTGCGCTAACGGCGGATACTCCTGACAATAGCCGCCCAAAGTCGCAATCAGCTCGTTATTTTCTACCCTTGCCAAATATCCTAACTGGGTCATTTCAGGCGGTTTGTGTGCAATCAACAACACTTTCCAAGCCTCATCCCAATCCTCAGGAATGCGATAGCGCTGAGTGGCATACCCCAACCGCGCATCAATTTTCTCAACCGCTGGCACTGCCGCCCCTAGCGCCGCCAACCACTTCAGCGCATTGGTAGATCGCCCGCTTGCATCCACCACCAAGTCCGCTTCAATCATCCGCTCATCAGTTTTATCTTTCGACTGTCGGCATCGAATACCCGTAACTTCGTTAGCATCTCCTAGCAACGCTTCTACCCGGTAAGGGGAGAGTCTTTTTACGTTGTTGATTTGCTCTACTTGTCGCCGAACCGCCGCTTCTAGTAAGGGCCGGGTACAGGAAAAAGAATCTAGGCCGCTGGGTTCGGTAACATTTGCGCACCAGTTACCAAAGGCGAAATATTGAAAGTCCTGACCCCAATCTACGGGCACTGCCCCTGCTTTTTGCAAGTCCTTTTTCAGGTTAGGAAAAAAGTCTTTTAGCAGTCGGTAGCCCTGCGTTAATAAAATATGTGGTTGAGGAGACTGAGGCACTCCGGTTCGTTCGGCGGCGGCTTCATTGATGCGATCGCGCTCAACTATCCAAACCTCTTCAAAGACATCCGAAAGGACTTTGGCGCTCAACAGTCCGGCAATGCT
>JBBSOB010000043.1:0-21508 GCA_038260205.1 Phormidesmidales cyanobacterium | reverse complement strand
CTCCATAAGCTTTGTATCTGTAGAGTTGACCTGTACCCTGTATAAACCTATGAAAATAGCTGGAGTGACTGCCCTATAAGACTTGTACAGATTATGTCATTTAACTTGGCACAAGTTGTCATTTAATCTGACACCAGACAATTATATACAGCGCTCAAAGTGTTACATCTTGCACTCTTTAAAAATAAACAACTATTGCAAAAAACTACAACAGAATATACAACAGTTTACAAAAGAACAATAATAACGCTATCTCTTAAAACCCTTGCCGCAGAAGGGATACGGCCACTAAGCAACAAATCAATCAGCCACGATGATGCCTGTGCTTTGTTCAATAACCCTATTGAAATTACAGCAACAACTACTTACGCCATCCAATTACACTATGAAAAACAACAACTCAACAACTATTTACACCAACCATTAACCACTTACATTGCACACAACTGCTTACACTTGCCTTCAGCGATGAGCCGTTCAGCAGACTCGCTAGTTCGCCGATCCGCTATTCTAGCATCTCGGGAAAGGGCAGTGATCGCATTCAAAAGGCCGCGATCACACTTCATTAGGCAGTGATCGCACTTCATTAGGCTCTATGTATGTGCGGTCACCACACGCCATAGCAGCGGACTGAAATCGCTACAGCGACGGCACGTACATAGAGCAACTAGCCATCGGCTGCTACCACTCATAAGCTCCGTAGCTCGCAGGCCACTTCACCCTCTCGCGGGGGTCGCCTTTGCCTCGATTTTGCTGATAGCCATAGTCTTTGTTGTACTTCTCTAACCGCTTCGCTATATCAGCATGGCGCAAAAGATAGTCCTTAACCCGGTTCGCATTCGAGCCAGAGAGCTTCTGTACGACCGTTGGCGTAATTGACCATTGCTCAGCAAATGCTCGTTCCTCGTTGTACTCATAGAGCGCTTCAATCGAACGTCTGACCTTCTCGTCGGCGCTGCCTGGTATCTGTGAGCCATTCAAATCCGCATTACTTACCTCCGTCCAATCGTCTGGAATCGGTGTATGAGCTGGAGACTGAGAGCGATCGCACGGCTGTGTTGAGAGGTGATCGCTTGGCCGCTCCGTAGATGAATCGCGCTTTGAGGATGGAGTAGAAGCGCTAGATGATGGCTGATTGGACAGCCCTGCCTGCTTCTTCCGTAATAGCTCAATATGGTCGCGGGCCACCTTTAGCCGTTGCTGCGCATTGTGTAATCTACGCTCTAGTCGTTCGCTGCGCTCTACAGCATCTAGGAGCTGCGCCATCTTCTCTTTATGGGTGCCACTGCCAAAGGCTTCAAACCGCTCTTTAAGCAAACCATCGACATGAATCGTCGTCCGCTTTCTGGCTTTCGGTCGCTGCGGCTTGGCTTCCAGCTCATTGCGCAATAGGCCCACGGCTAGCGGTTGGCCCTCAGCATCGACACAGTAGTAGTCTTCGTAGTTGGCAGCGCTCGCAGCGTTCTGATGGCCCAAATAGTCTTCTGCAAACGAACTGATAGACGTTCGGGGCGTACTGAAGAAGTGATAGGCAATATTGGTGTAGGCGGCACGTAAATTCTTCGCGCTCAACCTGGACTCACCCAGGGGAGAGGGCAAAACATCCTCGGGGAAGACCTCGCGAACCGCACGGTTGACGATGGCATTCAATCTGCTATCGACGGCGGTGTTCTCCGCTGCCTGTAGTTCCCTGACGCTCGCGATACGACGAAATCGAGTAAAGGCATCTATCAGCCGGTGTGACCTCACCAAGCAATAGATCGGATAGGCGGTTGCACTTTCGTTGTCTCGGCGTTTGAGCTGGCCGCTGAATTCCAACTGGTATGGCCCTGATTGCTTGAACTCAGCTGACTTCAAAATCTCGGTGGGGCGACGGCCTGTAAGCAAGATAATCGCTGCGGCCACTTCCCAGGTTAACTCTGAGGACAGGGCGGTGACAGCGGCGTCTATCACCGGCTGCGGGGCAAAGGCAACTCGCTGGCGGCGTTGCGCTTTCGCTTTGGTTTTTGTCGGCGCTTGGCGGGCCTGGTGGAACGCGCTACTGTAGTTCATCCACTTCAGCGCTAGGTGCTGAAGGATGGGGCCGTCCTGGGTGTCTTGTTCGTACAGCACTGATGAGGGGAACGTGCGGTCGGCACTCATCAAGGCGATCGCTCGCCGGTACTTCGTCATATGCGCCGCTCGCGTATTGTCGTTGCGGTACTGACTCTCGAACCACCCTTTCTCCTCGATGCATAAGTGCTGCACCGTTGCAGGGTCGGCTACAGTCGAGAGTTTGGCTAAGAACAAGGCAACATGCCGCTGCATCGTCTGCGATAACCGTGTGCCCGAGACATACGGTAGGAAATCTTCTACTTTTGCAGCTTTGACAACTCTCATGATTATTGATAGCGTAACTACTTATACTGTAGCACGGGACGGAGAGGAGTGTAAATAGTTAAAAGGGAAGGGAGTGATCGCCCTCACTCAATCTGACTAAGCATGTTGCAAAGGAATATACGAGAACAATACAGACTGTGCAAAATTAGCGAACAAGTAGTAAAAGAGGAACGGTGACAAATACCTGTGCATTCTAAAGATCTGAAGCTTGTGAACTAACCGACCGAAACAGAAGTGTGCTGTGTGTTTATCTGCATAGAACTTTTCGTCTTTCGGTAACTTAATCGCTCAAAGTAGAGACTATTAGAAGAGTAAACGCTGACGTATCTACTATGGATCTCCTTCAGTACCTGCTGCCTAGTCAACACCTGCTGCGCATAGATAGCTATAGGCTGAACTTGGAAGAAGGTCGCCTATTAGACGACAGTAAGAAGGGCGCATCAAAAGCGCCAGACGACAGCTACATTGACGCCACCTTTTAGAGCGTCAGGGTCGTTGTCGTAGATGGAAAAAGAAGCATAAAAAAAGACACTAGAAGCGAAACCCAAATGTGAAAAGGGAACGCGGCTAGTGTCAGTCATCCAAAAGTATCAGAGCCAAGTGTATATGAATGCAAGAGAGACCGGCGCAACGCAGGTGGACACCGCTGCGTTAGCGAATATATCGAGACGTAGCGGCCAACGCATAGAGTCCGGAAGCCACAGACCCAATCGAGGCAGAGTGCGCGACTGGCGCACCACGCCCGACCCGCTAACTGAGGTATGGGAAAGTGAAGTGAACCCCTAAACTTGGACAGTAAAATTAGATGATAGAAAGTCTGGACTTACCCGTATCATCTTTAGACGATTACTGCGCCTTCCTCCACTTTTCCTCAAATTCACTAGGTGTCAGATAGCTCAAGGAAGAGTGAATTCTTTTCTTCATATACACCTCTTCTAAAAACTCTTCTATCTTCTCGTATACCTCATTAAAATTGCGATACTCCGATAAGTCAACCTCTTCTTCCTTGATTGTTCTCATCAGGCGCTCAGCATAGCCATTCTCATAGGCTTTGCCAACCCCAGCCATACTAATCGCTACCTTGTTCTCCTCCAACAATCGTACATAATCATTCGCTGCATATTGCACCCCCTGGTCAGAGTGATGAATCTCTGGAACATACTGCTTCAGTCCTTTCTCCAACGCTGTTATTGTCAAACTCTTTTCCATCGTTCTATCCAAATGCCAGCCTCGTATACTGCGTGTGAATACATCCATTAGCACTGCTAGATAAACAAACTCTTCTCTTAGCCGAACGTAGGTGACGTCGCCTACCCATACTTGCTCTGGCCGTTCTACGGCCAGCTCTTTGACTAAATTGAGATAACGTTTGTAGCCATGAACGCTGTTTGTTGTACGCTTTTTCCTAATCTTTCTTTTTGCCAGCAACCCTAGCTCTCGCATCAAGCGGCTAATCCGTTTGTGGTTGACTGTCCAGCCTTCTCGCTGCATTTGCTTCGTAATCCGTCTGTAACCATAGGTGGGATGCCGACCTGCTACATCCGTGATCGCTTTTTTCAATGCCTCCTCTTCGCTCTGTTTTTCTGTTCGTGGCTGGTAGTAATAGCGGCTACGGCTGTAGCCAATCACGTCGCAGATGACTTGGATGGGATACTCCGTTTTCAACTGCTCAATCATTACTCGCTTCCGTTTAGGCTCCACAACGCTGAAGCCTTTTTTGCGACCGCTAGCTCCATCGTTAAGCGGCCTATCATCCGTTCTAGCTCCCCTATTTTCTCTTCTGAGTCTTCACCCGTACCTTTCCCCCCAAATGCCAGATGGGCTTGCTTGAGAAATTCATTGCGCCATCGGTTGATCACCGATGAATGCACTTTGTGAGCGCGACTCGCTTCGCTGATGCTGCGCTGGCCGCTGACGACTTCGAGTACCACTTTGGCCTTAAATTCGCTGCTGTAGTTTCTTTGCTTGCTTGCCATGTTTCCTTCCCCGTACGGACTCTAGATTACTCGCTCTAGTCGCTGTCCTAATTTTGGGGGTCACTACAAAGACAGGATATTGTGCAAGCGGGAACTAACCTGGAGCGAGCAGGTATTGCCCTGTTAAGACGGCCTGAAAACAAGTTTCGGAATATAGATACGCTGTTGGATGCACTGAAGCTTGGCAAGGGTTTACAGACTCTGATGCAACGTGACATCGGTAGTTATGGTGGAAAAGGACTCGATGAATATCCGGCGATTAGCCCTATGCTGGCGCTTAGAAAATCGACAAAGAGCGTACTTGAAACAATTGCTCTTGAAGGCGACTTCAGGGGCTTCAGTGAGGATGGCCAACGGTTGGTGACCTATTCTAATAGCGATAGTCAGAGTCGGCTGTACGACCTATCGGGCAATGAGCTAGCCGCTTTTGAAGGCGACTTCATCAGCTTTAGTGACGATGGCCAACGGTTGGTGACCTATTCTGATAGCGATAGTCAGAGTCGGCTGTACGACCTATCGGGCCATGAGCCAGCCGCTTTTGAAGTCGACTTCAGCGGCTTCAGTGACGATGGCCAACAGTTTGTTGTGTATTCCCCTAAAGAACAAATTTCTCGCTTTTACAATTTATCAGGACAACCGACAGGACTTGATCTAAAGGGTAGTTTCAGCGAATTTTCTCCTAACCAACAGTACATCGTGACCACTGTTTTCAGTGAGGACATTAGCCAAATTTACGACACCGCAGGCAAGCTACTGGCCGAGTATCCAGGCTCTGTATTTAGCGGGCGAGGTAGCGACCTTGGCTTCACACCAGATAGCACTCAACTCATCACCCAATCAAACGACGGTCTTTACCACATTTGGCAACTAGACGACGGCCTAGAAGACCTCCTCGCCAGTGGCTGTGAATGGGTAAAGCCATACCTAAAGGCCAACCAGAAAACAGAAACAAGAGCAGCCTTCTGTCTAACAGATTATTAGGAAGAAGTTCCCAGCCCAGCTTGCTGCAATAGTCAGCGCTTTCTCCCCCGCATTAAAATCTCTATCCACTCCCGTATTAGCCTTCAGCAGATACTCCCTCAACGCATCCGCATCAAAATTCAGCTCAGCCAGTCCTCCCTGCGTCAGCCGCACCTTCACCAGCGTCTCCGAAAGCCCCAACACAACCGCGTTTCGACTTGCTGTATCCACCTGCCGCCCACCGCCCTCAAACAGCGGTCGTATGTCCTTCGCTATTTGCTCGGCTAGCTCATTCACCTTCTGATTCAGCGTGCCTCGACTCACCGCCGGTTTCAATAGCTTATCCGCCGCCTCCTTAATTGTTGCTTCCGCAATTTTATTCGTTAGCTTTGACGGAATATTAAAAGACACCAGCAACGCATTCGCCAGCGTCGGCCCCAAAATCTTCAGCGTAAAGAGAGAAAACGGCGACATTAGCAATACTCCAGACAGGTATTCCAGACAGATATTTTAGACAGATATTCCAGACAGATATTTTGGATAAGTGGGGGTTAGCTTACCGCAATTTTCTTCATGGCTAAACAAATGCCAGTTCGAGATAAGGACAGAAAACTCACCCGCAAAAAGTGCCTCTATCGCATTTCACTATTTCCTGTTAAACCTTTCTTTCGCTGTAGCCAGCCCGTCAACAGCGCCAGCCCAAAAATGCCCAGCAGCGCCCCGAGCACCCACAGCCCCCGATCTTGCTTTGCCAGCAGCCCTGCCCCAAAGGCCACTACTGGCGGATTAGACACTACGATGCTCAGCACTAGTGCTGGTAAAAACCGCGTCCAGGGCGCTTTCGCTAACCCCACCCCGTAGGCCACAAAGTCAAAAAAGCCAGTCATCAAAAAGGCCGCCATCAAAAAGACGTTGCGCTCCAGATTCTTTTGGCTAAACCGCTCGACTCGGTTGATAAAGCGATCGCCCACCAGCTTACGAATGAGCGATCGCCCAAATCGCTTAGCCAGCCAAAAACTCAGCGAGCAAGAGAGAAAATCGGCCAAACACATCACCGCCAGCCCCTGCCAAAAGCCCAACAGCCCGCCCGCTAGCACCGAATAAGCCGTCCCTGGCAAAGCCGGAATCACCACGCTAGAAAACCTCAGCGCAAACAGAGCCAGCGGCGCTAAAAGGCCCAACTGCTCTACGTACAGCCGAATCTCGTCCTTGCCAATCCCCGCTCGACTCAGCGCAATCAGCGGTGCCGCGACTAATCCAAACAAGAGTAAGAAGCCGAGGATCTTCCGGATTCGCTGACTCATCAAAATTCTCCTTACCGATGCGTTATTTTACACTCGTTCCAAACCTACCGGACTTTGCGACAGAACCGACGTAGCCATAATGACGACAATCATCTCCTTTATCAGCCACAAATCACCCCTTTGAGCGTCATATTCCCGCCGTTCGAGATGCCTTTTGTAGCGACAGTTAGATACCATAAAACACAGCGCCCTCGTGACCAAAATCAACGAATTTCTATGAAGCATCTATTATTTGGACTCTCTGTCCTTTTGCTACTGACCAACTGCGCCAACGTTGGTACACCCGTTGCTGAGGGCGGCAACAATTCCAACCCCATGATCTCCGAAGCAGATAGTAGTACAGGCGCTGAAGCCAGCGACGCCAAAGCAAACGATGCTAAAGCAAATGATGCTAAAGACAGTAGCGAAGATAGCAAAACTCAAGCCGACTCAGACGACACCGAAAAAGATGAGTCCAAAGATGAGGCCAAAGAAGAAGACACCGCCGGACTAGAGCAAAAAAACGTCAAGCTTCAGATCAGCGATCAAAGAACCTCTGGTCAGATCACCATCAAAAAGGTAGAAACCTCCCGCGACGGCTGGGTTTCTATTCACAAAAGTAGAGCAGACGGCAGCATTCAGCAGCCAGACGGCATTGGAGAAGCGCGCGTAGACTCGGGCAATAGTGAGGATATTGTCGTAGATCTGTGGGAGGCTCCTGCTGTGGGCGATAAGCTATGGGCGCTGCTGCATATTGACGCAGGTGAGCGGGGTCTGTACGAATATCCAGGCAAAGATGCGCCCGTAAAGAAAAATGGAGAAACCGTAGCGCGATCCTTTGTCATTCAAAGTGACAAAGCTAGCGACAAAGCAGCAGCCGAAGCAAGTGACAAAGCAGCAGCCGAAGCAGAAAGTGCTGAGTAACGGCGGGCGTCTTCAGTCTTTGAAAAACTTTTAGAAATAGAACTTCGTTAAGGTTTATTCCTATCTCTAGACAGATCTCTCAGCAACCGTCATAATGAAGCCTCAATTGCGGGTATAACTCAGTGGTAGAGTAGCTGCTTCCCATGCAGCCTGTCGCGCGTTCGAATCGCGTTACCCGCTTTCTTTTTAGACGTAAAGATTAAGCGTAAAGACCAGACATAAAGAGTAAAAACTTTGCTATCTGTCCTTATTAATGGCTCGTCAATAGATCTTGAATGCGGGTGATTAGCTCTGAGATGTCGTAGGGCTTTTGCAGCAATCCATTAGTCCCGGCTTCTAACTCTTTTTGCCTGTCTAGCTCGTCGTGAGCGGTGAGTAATAGAATGGGAACATCTGCGATCGCTAAATTTTGACGAATGTACCGAGCCACCTCGTAGCCATTCATTTCGGGCATCATCACATCTAGCAAAATCAAGTCGGGCCGATTGTTTTCTACCTCTGCTAGCGCTTCTTTACCACTTTCTACACAGGTAAGCTGATAATGCGCTTCATCTAAAATAGCGCCCAGCATAAAAAGATTGTCGGGCTTATCGTCAACTGCTAAGATTTTTGGATTTTGAGTGATCATCATAGAAACTTACTTAAAGTGTATCGAAGCACAAACCCCGCTTCAAGACGGCAAGCCAAAAATTGCGCTTTGCCCAGAAATTGATCCTGTGTTACTAGCAGCCTACTCGACAAGTAACCCATACATACTCCGACTAAGGGCAGAGTCCCGCTAAATCCTTATACTTAGTTAATATTTAATGGATAAATTAACAATTAGTTTATAAAAAGACATGAGGAAGCTAACCAACAGATCATCAGGTTTTGCCCGTTAGCCAGTTACGGCGAAAGTATTTGGCTAGGCTAGTTTCGCTGAGCGTCAGGCAAATGGGGCGACCATGCGGACAGGTTCTGGGGCTTTGAGTCCGCTGCCAATTTGTCACTAGCGTTTGCATCTCAACCTGAGAAAGCGCAGTGCCGTTGCGAATGGCTGTCCGGCAGGCCGTGGCTACTAGCGCCGCCTCCAAATTTGCGCCCAAGCTGAGTTCGCGCAGCGCCTCCGTTCGTTCCGAGCTGTCTTTTAGCGGCTCCGGCAGCGTCCGAATCGCCCACAAATCATCGCCAAATGGCGCGATCGCACAACCTACCTCAGCCAATCTTTCTACCTGCTGCTCGCTGAGGCCAGCCAACACAATGGGCGGCTCTATGGCCACCATTTCCCACCGCTGCTGAAGCTGTTCGTACAGTACGCGCTCATGGGCAACATGTTGTTCTATTAGGCACAATCCGCCTGCTTGCTCTGCCAGAATGTAGGTGTTGTGAACCTGCGCGATCGCTCGCAAAGCCCCTGGCGCAGAACTACTCGGCAATGAATCAGAGAGATTGACAACCGGTAAATCAACAGAATTTGGCTGCATCTGGCGAGATACTGTAGAGCCGCCAGAGGAGCCGCCAGAAGAGCCGCCAGAAAAGCCGCTGAAATAACTGCCAGATTGCTCAGCCGCCTTAAACTCAGCCGCCTTAATCAGCTCGCTGGCGCGGTGAATTTGGGCCGTTTCTCTCATATCGTCAAGCTGTAGCAACTGAGCGACCGCCGCTGAAACGCGATCGCACAATTCATCCATCTGTTGTACATATATCTCTGACTTGGCTGGATGTCGATTCCAGTCGAGCTGAGTCGGCGGCAGGGTTAAATGCAGAAAACAAACCGGATAGCGATCGCGCGGCAACGTTCTTCGAAAGCTCTGAAGTAGGGTTTGAAACAGCGCGCTCACCTCCACCGGCCGACCATTAATCGCCATCCGAATCCAGTCCGGGCGACGGCGATGACAGCGATCGGGCAACCCAATGGCTAAATAAAGCCCCTCAGCAGAAATCTCTTTAAAGTCGGTTTCGTGAGTGCTGCGCAAAATTTGGGGCAGCAGCGTTTTTGCCGTTTCTCCCGGCCAAAGCGAAAGCCAGGGCGCATTATCTTTCTCTATCTGCCAGGTAATGTGAGGATGACAAAGCGCCATCTTCTGCAAAAACTGAGCCACTGCCTTAATTTGCTGTCCTGTAGAAGGGACTTGGCGTCGAGCGGGCCAGTTTTCAAAAAGATGGGTCGCGGTGACGATGCTTCCTGGGGCGATCGCCCGCTCAGAAGTCTCTTTTGGTTCACCCGTTGTTGCATAAACTATCCGGTACCCCGGCGCTGCTCCCACTCGGCTACAAATTTCTAGCTCAGCCAATTGGGCAATGCTGTGCAGCGCCTCACCTCGAAAACCCAGGCTGCGAATATTCAACAAATCGGGGCGCGTAGAAATTTTACTGGTGGCATGGGCGATCGCTGCTTGGTTTAAATCACGCAGCGTCATCCCACTGCCATTATCCGCCACGCGTACCTGCCAGCGCTCGGGCCACAGGCTAACGCTAATTCGAGTCGCCTGAGCATCTAGCGCATTTTCCACCAGCTCTCGCACCACCGCCGCTAGCGAGTCTATCACCTCACCCGCCGCCATCAGATGCACAATTTCTTCATCAAGCGGCCGAATTTGGCTATCTGTCCGCTCAGTCAAATCTAATGTCCTTATTCATATTTTTATCCATTCCTAATGCCTTCCTATTAGTTTAGGAGACAGCGCCAGACATGGGGTAAGGTACGCAACAGCAAACCCTGGAATGATCATTAATGAGCACTGGCAGTAGAGACTGGCTAATGCGAATCTCAATCGCGCTGACTTTAGCGGTAAGCCTATTGCTTTGCCCCTTCCCTGACAAAATCAAATCGTCTGCCTGGGCAGTCAACCTACCGGCCTCCGTCGCCTATCAAGCGGCGATAGAACGACCCGTGCTAAGCCTAAGCCAGCTAAACCGCAGGGTGACCCACCCCGTCCGACAAAACGGCGCTGCGCTCATTAACTTAACCGGCGTCACCATCGACCTGCGACTAGGCACAGAAGGCCGCGATCCTAAATTTGCAGAACAGTTTTATCAGCGGCTTCAGCAGGCGCTAAACGGCCCTCAACCACTGGGCCTGGACTTAAGCGGCGCTTTGTTGCAAGGAGACTTCAATCTCACCCGCTTAGGACTGCGAGTTCCGGCTTATGGCGGCGCTCAGCTACCTGCTTTAACGTCTTTTAATCAAAAATTTCAACCACTCGCCGCCCAAAACTCAGCCGATGCCATCGTGGGGCGATCGCGCTATAACCACTCCATTAGCTCCTCCATTAGTTCGTTAACTAGCTTACAAACTAGCTCACAAGCTACATTAGCCCGCCGCTTTCTCATCCAGTCGCAGCCTCCCCAAACCGACAGGCTTGTTTTTCAAGGCCCACTACTGCTCAACCAAACCTGCTTTGGCGGCGCAGTCAAAGCCGCTTCACTGTACTTTCTCGATCGCCTCGAAGCCGAACAGGTCATTTTCACCCAGCCCGTAGACTGGCGAGGCGCAAGATTTGCCCGCAGTGTCCGCTTCAGCCAGGGTCAGTTTCAGCAGGAAAGTCGATTTCAGGATGCCATATTCGCTGGGCAAACCCAATTTAATCAGGCCAGTTTCGGCGGATTCGCCACTTGGCAGGGCAGCACCTTTTATCAAAGCCCCAGCTTTGCCCAGTCCGATTTTAGGCAGACTGCCGGATTCGGGCGATCGCACTGGCTAGCCAACGCCGACTTCGAGCAGTCCGTCTTTCACGCCGCCGCCAACTTCCAAAAAAGCCGCTTCGATAAATCGCTCTTCTTAACCGAAGCCCAGTTCGAGCAGTCCGCCAACTTTCGGCAGGCCCAGTTTCAGTCGGCTATTAGTCTACGGGGGGCACAAATTGGCAATCAGCTAGATTTGGGCGACGCGCGGTTTTCGCCGGAGGCCCGCATCAACGTTTCCGATCTCGACTTCGATCCGGGAGAGGCCCGCATCCTGGGTAGTCCTGGCTACATCGGTCAGGTGTTCTCGGTGCCAACGCTGGCCAACAACGAAACCGTCATGCGAAATCTCGTACGCAACTTTCGTCTGCTAGAGCAAATTGGCGATGCCAACCAGATAGAATATACCGCCGAACGGCTGCGGCTAGCCCAGCTCTGGCGACAGTCCGTCAGCCTTAGCCTTAATCAGGCAGACCCTCAGCAGCTTATGAAACTGGGCCTAAGCGCTGAGCAAGCCGCCGCCGTATACCGCCGCGCAAAATCTCAGCCCTTTATCAGTCGCTCGGATTTTTTAGGTCTAAGCGAGATCGATTTGGCTACTTATCTAAAAGTGCGCGATCGCGTTACAGCCAATCCCACGAACCCCACGAACCGGCTGCTACGGCTAGCCCACTGGGCCTTCTTATCTAGCCTGCTACTGCTTAGCCAATACGGCACCAACGTAGCCCTTACCTTCAGCGTCGGACTCATTGCCACCACGGTATTTGCCCTCATATTTTGGCTAGTTGATCGCTGCCGCAGACGAGTGCCGACCCCGATTATGCCAACGTCAGAAGAGCGGCTAACGATGCTGGTAGCTAGTACTACCCTGTTGATATTTGCCATTAGCCTCATCAGTCGCAGCAGTCCCGATCCAGCACGGACTTTAGGTGCGATCGCTCTCATCGTCCTTCCTCTTCCTACCGGACTTTTATTTCGTTTGTACCAGCAAGGCCGCTACCACGACCTCATGGATCGCAGCTACTTCGTCCAAAACGGAGCCATGCGAAAACTCCAGCTCCTCATCGCCCGACTGCCGTTGATGCCAAAGTTTCCATTCTACCGAGAGCGCTACTCGCCGCTGCCCATAGACAAACAGTGGAACTGGCTCAACTACTTCGACTTCAGTATCAATAACTGGTTCAAATTTGGCTTCAACGACACCCGCCTGCGCGACCAAGCCGTCCCCGGCATTATCAGCACCTTAGTTTGGTATCAGTGGGTACTCGGCACTCTCTACGTTGTGCTGCTGCTGTGGACACTGTCTCGCACTATTCCAGGACTAAACCTGCTGCTTTACTTCTAAGGCTTTACTTCTAAGGCTTTACTTCTAAGGTTTTAAAGCTCTCTATCCAACTAGCGCTCAGTCATCAACCCACCCAGGCCGAACACCGTAAAAACACTCAATATTGTCCAAAAACTCTCTTTTTGCCTAATCAGAGAGTTCCGTGTTTACTTGGAGGCAGTCGAGTTCTCCCCAGGTGAAAATGAACTCACATTATGTAAGGCGCGTACAAACTGCCCAGCTTTCCCCAAGGGCATTTTGGGGATGGATTGGGTTGCCTATGACGCCCTCACAGATGAGCAGCCCGATCCTGGGGGCTTAAAGGGATCGGGCATTTCTTTTTTAAAGCCGCACAGCGCTTATCACGTAAGCTACAAAATTTTATCTAATCCATACACCAGCGACTTCAGCGGCAGCACCCGGCGAATAGAGAGCAAAACTCCCGGCATGTAGCAAACGCGATCGCTCGTATCGTGCCGCAGCGTATAAGACTGACCCGCCGCCCCAAAAATTACCTCCTGATGCGCAATCAAACCCGGCAGTCTCACACTATGAATCCTCACGCCCGCTTCCGTTTGGCTACCTCTAGCGCCCGCCATCTTCTCAGACTCTTCCACCTCAGGCGCATTAAACGTTTTGTTCATCTCCCCTAGCATCTGCGCTGTTTTAACCGCCGTGCCGCTAGGCGCATCGGCCTTTTGATTGTGATGCAGCTCAATAATTTCCACATGGTCAAAGTAAGCCGCAGCCTGAAGCGCCGCCTGCTGCAACAACACCATCCCAATCGAAAAATTAGGAATCAGCAAACAGCCCGTACTCGCCTTATCGGCAAACTCCGCCAAATCCTTAATCTGCTTATCGCTCATCCCAGTCGTACCCACTACCGGACGCACGCCATAGGCCAAAGCCGCCCGCACCGACTTATACACCCCATCTGGATGAGTCACATCTACCATCACCGCGCTCCCCCCCTGAGGAGCCTCATTTTGAGCCGTTACCAAAATGGCTTCTAGCTCATTTAGCACCGGCACTTCTAGCGGGCCAATGCCAATTACCTCGCCGATATCTTCGCCAATGAATTCGGGGTTGCGATCAATAGCCCCCACCAGCTTCATGTCGTCCGCCTCCGCAACGGCCTTAACAATTGCTCGGCCCATTTTGCCGAGTGCGCCGTTAACCACAACAGGAATTTGGGTTGAAGCTAAAGTCTGTTCGCTCATAGATTTAGTCGCTGATTTAGTCGTTGATTGGGTCGTTAAACATATAGATAAAACAAAAAAAGGAGCAAAAGTGCTCCCCTTCTAGACGTTTAGTTTAGCTTGAAAGCCTAACCAACTTTGACTTGGCTAGTATCGACAGAATCAGTACCGTCTACACCTTTAGCTACTTTAACCATTTTATCTAGAATATCCTGGCTAGGCACTGTGCCTTTAAGCACAACCGTTGCTGATGTCTGAGCAACGTAAAGACCCTCAACATCGTCTAGCTGATTGTCTTCGTCAAAAGCCAGCGCAACTCGCTTAGCTAGGCCGCTTTGGTCAAATTCGCCATTGAGACCGACTTTGTAATCGGGCACGTCATTCTCTGCGGCTTTTTGGCCAGCACTGGCGGTGCCACGCTTAATCTTACTAGAAGCTTCTTTTGGCTTATCTTTACCGAAGATTCTGCTGAAAAAACCCATATTTTTACTCAGGAATAGAAGGACATTTGCAGGCGAAAACGCTTGCACAGCTATAAAGATACTGACCAGGCATGTAGAAATTGTCATACTTTAGAAGCAAATTGTTTTTGCAGTGGCTAGCAGCCGCACAAACTGGCGAACTTCGGCTCTGGTAGTCCAAATTTATAGTACAGTCTTAGTACAAGTTGAGGTCGCGTTCCTGCGCGCTAAGGCTAAGTTGAGGCTAAGTTGAGGCTAAAAAAGAAAAAAGTATGATGGAAATACCCGGAAAAGACTAAATTGGTTACAAATCAGACAGTCACAAATCGGGCAGTCACAAATCGGGCAGTCTAATCCGAACTCATATCGAATGATTTTGATAAATCTTCAGTTTTGGGACATGTTTTGGGACATTAGATCTCGAACCCCTGTCAAATGTACATTTTTTCAAAGCTTGGCGTAGATAGATGATAAATAGCCGTTCTGGCACGAGTTATAGTGCCTCACGCAAGCTGCACCCGCTCAGTCTGTCGGCACAGCTTATTAGTCGTCAGGTCAGTGGTTGTCTGACGCTATCAGCGCAGGCAGCGGAGTGGCGGCTGTTATTTAACCAGGGGAAGCTGAACTTTGCGACTAGCTCAGTTGATGTATTTGCGCGGCTAGAGCGTCAGCTACAGGCATTGGAGAATCCTGTTCCTGAGCAGGTGCGATCGCAAGTGCGGCAGCTATTTGAGGAATCAAACGAGATCGATGAGGTCGTCAGCCGTGACTACCGGGCAATTTGCTGGCTAGTCGATCAACAGCACTTGAGTCCAGAACAGGCCGCTCAGCTGATTGGCTCTATTGCCATTGAAGTAATAGAGCCGTTTTTAGATATTCGAGAGGGTAGCTATCAGCTGATTCCAGCGGCGCGAGTTGAGGGCATTCCCACCTTTTGCAACCTGGACTTGTGGCCCCTTGTAGAGCTGTGTCAGCGCAATGCCCGGCAGCGAGCAACGGGTCAACCGGTGGTTCGGCAGCTTACCAGTACCGCTATGATGGGCGATCGCACCTTCCAGGCTCAAACCAGCGGCATGAACTCGCTCAGCGGCAATAATAGCGGTCGTCAGGGCCGAGTCAATAATGCTAATACCACGCGCCGCACCACTTACACCGTGGCTTGCATTGACGACAGCCCTACCGTACTAAACGCTATCCAAAAGTTTCTAGGAGATCAGAGCCTATCGGTTGTGGCTATTAACGACCCGGTAAAAGCGCTGATGCAAATTGTGCGCAGTAAGCCAGACTTGATTTTGCTAGACATTACGATGCCTAATTTAGACGGCTACGAGCTGTGTTCTTTGCTGCGTCGTCATCCTCACTATAGGCGTACGCCCATTGTGATGGTTACGGGCAATACCGGCCTTATTGACCGGGCCAGAGCTAAGCTAGTGAGAGCCTCTGACTATCTCACTAAGCCTTTTACTCAATCTGATTTGCTCAAGATGGTCTTTAAGCATTTGCCTGCTCAGCAGCCGTAGAGCTGGTTCTTTCGCTAGACCATACTTCGTCACCATCATTACTATCAGCGAAGGTGGCAGCGGCATTGCCCTGGGAAAATGCTGATAACTTCTAAGCAGGTAATCGCTTAAATGAACGCTAATACGATTGAAATTACGCTAAAGCTATTTGCGGTTTATCAAGAAGCGCTTGGCGTGGAAGAGCAGATGTTGACTGTGCCAGTGGGGACGACAGCGGGGGCGGTGTGCGATCGCCTCATCAACGACCACCCAAAACTTTCCCAGTGGAAAGCCCTCACCCGTTTTGGCATCAACCACCAGTTTGTAGAGGCCAATACCGTCCTCAACTCGGGCGACGAACTTGTTCTTATTCCCCCCGTTAGCGGCGGCTAAGCAACCGCCACAACAGATTTTTAAGCAACTATCACGGATTTGTAGTGGGACAGGTATGACTTTCAAACGTCACCTCTACATCAAAAATGACGTAAGCCAGATAGTCCCCTTTTTCCGCAAACGGAAATTCACCATTGTCTACATTTTCTCGAAGCCAGGTATCGACCTGCTTATAGGGTGCGCTAGTGTTGTCTAGCATGGCATCATTAATTAGATCATTAGCATCGTCATAGCCGGTACTTCTAACAACAACAGCATATTTAAGAAATCCTTTGTCGCCATCATTACTCAAAACCACACCTAGAGATGTAGGCAACATAACGCTTTCAGGCCCTACTACCTTCCCCTCTCCAAAGCAGTTATCTTCAGATGGAAGCGTTAATGTTAACTTTTTACCCTTCAGGTTGCTGAACGAGATAGGCGTTGCGTCGCTATAGACACCCTCTGCTAAAGCCGTTGAGAACGCCGTTAAGTAATCTGGATTACCTACATCTTTTTTTCGATAGGTTCTAACCACTGAGGTAGACTCTGCTGGAGTTGGAGTCAGCGGCTCTCCCGTTCCCTGGTTGTTCTCGGGTTTTTGGGTTGGTGGGTTGGATGCTTGTGGCGATTGCGGTGTCTGTGGCGATTGCGGTGTCTGTGGCGATTGCGGCGTCGAAATCTGTGGCTCCTGCGATTTTGGTTGTATTGCAACCGGCGGCGGTGCGACAGGAGCAGACGACCTCACAGTCGCCGGTGACTCTGGTTCTGGCGTAGGTACAAAGGCGGTCGCAGGGACAGGTTCTGAGTTGGGGAGATCTAACTCAGGTAGCTCTGAAACCTGAATTGGCTCCGGCAACTTAGGTTCTTCTTCGACGATCTCTTCTTTTTCTGGCAGCGGCAGCAGCATCGCCAATCCATGAAGACCTAGCGAAATCAGCAGCAAAGGACTGAGTAGAGCGATCGCCCTTCTCAGTGGAGTCTTTGCTTTGGGTTTACGGTCGACTAGAAAATCACCTGAAGGCATTTCGAAAGGCTATAGAAGTGACTGTATAAGCTAATTGGGATGTGTGTGAATGGTTTGTCTGTGAACTGTCTGTCTGTGAACTGTCTGTCTGTGAACTGTTTGTAACTGTGACATCTTATCGGGCGATCGCTGCTATAACTAGGACGCTTGCCAGACTGTCAAGAATCAAGCGCAAAAAACGCTTAGTTATAGAAACTATCCCAAAGGCTAGAATTCTTGCTAGGCATTCTAATCATTAGAGGTGCGATCGCGGCGAACGCAATTTAATAGAGCAAGAGCCTCACTAGCGGGAAAAATCCAACAAAATACCTCACAGGACTTATTCTATCTACCATCTTTTATCTATCGTCGCTTTGCTATGCACACTCATCCCATTGGCGATGCAACCCGCCAATCTCCCCATTCTAAACCCGCTGCCAAGCCTGCGCAGCCAGTCGTAATCGTTCCCACTCTTCTGACCGATCCCTTTTTACAGCGCCCCACGGCCTCATCCGTAAACGTTGTCTGGTTTACCGAATTTAAAGGCACCGAGCATACGGTGGAGTACGGACAGGGTCAAAGCGTCAAGGCGACCACAAGCCAGCTAAGCCAGATGTACGAAGATCAGGACTCGCGGGCAAAAGGCAAAACGTACGACTCGCTAACGCCCAGACCAATTTGGCGGCATGAGGCCACCGTCAGTAATTTGTCTGCGGGCGTTAACAGAGCCGCTCCCGATGAGAATCGCGTTTCCTACCGAGTCATCAGCCGCACCGAAAACGGTAAAACAGCCATCAGCGATTTTTTCTCATTAGCCGCCGCTCCCCTACCCGGTCAGCCGCTCAAAATTCTCCTCACCTCCGACCATCAGCTCAAGCCGATGACACCGGCTAACCTGCAAAAAGTAGAAGAAACCATCGGGCGATTGGACGCAGTATTTTTCGCAGGCGATTTGGTTAACGTTCCAGATCGCGCCTCGGAATGGTTCGATGATGCCAACGAGCTAGCCTTTTTTCCTGTCCTACAGGGTCGAGTTCGGCATGTCATCGAAGGGACAGACGCCGCCACGACTTATACCGGCGGGCAGATTATTCAAAACGCACCGCTGTTTCCGATTATTGGCAATCATGAAGTAATGGGCCGCAGATCAAAAACAGATAGCTTGAAAACGCAATTTTCTAATACTTTGCCGCGCCATCAGATAGAGAAACTGTACCCCGCTGCCAATGGAGAAGATCCCTCAGAAAATTGGATAGAAGATCGCTCTTATAACGTCACTAGCTACAAAGAGATTTTCTCTCTACCTAAAACCCAACTCAAAATCCAACCCAAAACCCAGCCCAAAACCCAACTCTCTCACGAAAAAGAGATATCAGAATACTACGCAGTGTCTTTTGGCGATGTGCGATTGGTGGCTTTGTATGTGACTCAGGTTTGGCGATCGCCCAATTTATCGCCCGACACCAAAGGCCGCTATCGAGAAAAAGCAGAAGACCTCAAAACCCCAGAAAAATGGGGCTACGGGCAGCATATTTTTGAAGACATCTGCAAAGGCAGCGAGCAATATGAGTGGCTACAGCAAGAACTTGCCAGCCCCGATTTTCAGCAAACCAAATACAAAATCGTCATGCTGCACCATCCTCCCCACACCCTCGGCGGAAATATTGTACCGGCCTTTACAGATCCCATCGCAATAGAAAACCGAGACGAATCCGGCAATTTGCGATCTGTTCAATACGAATATCCGAAAGCAAATGACTACATTGTCCGAGACCTACTTCCTTTAATAGAAACTTCCGGTACGCAGCTTGTGTTTTATGGTCATTCGCATTTATGGAATCGTTTTGTTAGCAAAAGCGGACTGAACTTTTTAGAAACCTCTAATGTAGGCAATAGCTACGGGGCACATTACGGCGCGCATTTAGAACATAACCCGCGAGAGACGCCAACGGCAGCAGCGGTCGATGTTGCTGAGGATTTGCAGCTCTTTACAGAAACCTACGAAGCAATCGGCGATCCGAATGGGCTAACCGCGATTGTCGGCACGGTTGCACCCTTAAAAGACGATAGCGGTAGTGAGCTGCCTTACATTGCCAGTAACGAGATTACCAGCTTTACCATTTTCGATACAGGCACAGGTCTGTTATCTAGCTATTACTTCGACACGACAAAGCCCAATTCTGAGGTCGTGAAATTCGATGAGTTTAAGCTTCTTTGAGAAAGAAAATCGCGACAACACTGAGCGCGATCGCCTGTTCTACTAGCCACGCAATAAATGAGATCGCCTATAATTTAGCTAGAAAATACGGGCGCTTTAGACCTTTATGAAATTGAATTCTCGTTTCTTTATCGCTATTTGTCTGATGCTTGCATTGCTGTTGAGCCTTTGGCTGCGGCCTGTCGCTGCTGATACTTCGCTTAGCGATTCGCGGATTAATCAGTTGGAGTTTAAGGTGCGATCGCTCCAAACCCAAATCAATCAGCTCCAGGGCCAATCACCGAGTCTGAGCGCTGGCAATGCCAATAGCCGCCCAGAGGTTGCCCCACCGCTGAACGAACTTTCCTCAGCCGAGCAATTCGATAATTTAGCCACGTTGGTCATTGAGATAAATCGGAGAGTTATCCGACTAGAAGAAAAAATATCCGCATCTTCTAGATAGCCGCATCTTCAGTGAATAGACACTTAAAAGTTGATACTGAAAGTTTGACACTTAAAATTCGACACAGAAAACGGGAGCAAAACTCAGCGATATTTTTAGACATCGCGCCAACTCTCAGCCTTGGGTGCTATAAAACTTCTCTTTTCTGCCGATTTCAGGAAAAGCTTAAAGTAAACTGACTGAACAACCTCTTTAACGGGAAAAAGAATATAGGTTAGCGGATTAATTGTGACGATGATGTTTCTAAAATCGCGCTTAGCTAAAAAGAGAATGCCTTTTGCAATTACACTCGCACTCATAACGCCAACCGGGTTCAGCTCGCTTTTAAATGGCCCCAAAACTAACTTGCGAATAATACAGGGCGCGTCTGTACGGCGAATATTAATCAGATCGCCCATTAATCGCTTAGAAATCTCATAAAGCGGGCTAAAAGCTGGATTCACCTCAGCTTCGGACGTATTGACCCACACTTCTTTAGTGGCATGGCCGGTGCGATTATCCACCCCTTCTAAAAAGACTTCCATCATCCGCCAAGCAGAAAGAGCATTGACCTCGAGAGAGGCTTGAACTGCTGTCGGAGAATTTTCTCCCATCACGTTAACGCCGTGATTGATCAAAAGAATGTCAACTTTTTGAAAAGTATCTTTTAGCGCTGACTCTTGTCCCGTCTTCCAGCTAATGAGCTTGGTCGCACCCGGAATGCCCACGCCGGATGAAGTGGTTAGCGCAATCGGCTTAGCCCCCTGTTTACTAAGCTCTGCGATTAGCGCTCGACCCAACGTACCAGAAGCGCCCGTCACGGCAACGGTTTTACCCTTAAGCGAAAGCGCCGTACCTATTAGCTGATCGCTCACGGGAAAAAGGCCCGCATAGTAGGCATTGGTATTGTCAAAGTGGTGTCGCCAGTGCCCGGTACGATTGACCCGCCAGCGCCCTGGAATACCCGTCAGCGGGCCAGGTTCGTGAGTCAGATCGGTAGCCGTGAAAAAGCCGCGCGATCGCCCTACCGCCGCCAGCAAAAAACCAGTCGCATACAGCGCCCCCACCCAAAGCCCAGTTGTTTGAGTGAGCGTAGCTGCGATCGCCATCACGGCTATCATAAAAACGGCTTCGGGCGTGTCGTTATAAAGCTGAGCCTGACGATAAACCTCGGTGCTAATCGGCGTAAAGTCCTTTTTATAGGCCCGGTGATGCCAGCTATGCAGCTTTTGTAAAAATGGCAGATGATGGCTCAATAGGTGGTAAAAATCGCGCACCATTTCAGCTAAGAAAATAGATCCGACGGCCCAGGCTATTTGGTTGGGATATTCGAAGAGCGATCGCAATCCGTTGAATAAATCTGCCATAGATATTGAATTGAATAGAATCGTTTTTAGAGCGTTAGAGCTAGGGAGAAAAAATCTTAAACCTTCTTCCTAAACCTTACTCTAAGAGCCATGGTAAACCGTTGCGCCATGAGTTGCCCAAAAGGCTTTTAGGCAGCCTTTATCACAAACTGTCTATCTGTGCATATACGAGGACTGAGAATCCGAGTATTCTTTTTATCAAGTAGTTTTGACAAGTAGTTCTGATAAGAGGGACGCAACCCTCTTGTAACTAAACCATTTCATCATTAATCGGGATAGCGCGAACCATGACAGCGGCAATGCACGAACAGGAAAAGATCAACCGCGCTCAAGCTATCAACTATGACAGCGTGAGGGCCATGCCCGAAGTCTGGCCAATCGTGGCAGAACGGCATGGGGATATCGTCGCGCTGCTAGACCCACATACGAGTCCCCCAACAACCTACACCTATCGGG
>JBBSOB010000042.1:0-21664 GCA_038260205.1 Phormidesmidales cyanobacterium | reverse complement strand
GGGGTTGGTCATTGCCTGGACGTAAAAAAAACTGCCTGCGGATGGAATCTATCGGGGGTTGCATTGCAACCTAGACAAGACCAAATGAAGTAGGAAAGCTTCTTTGCGGCACTCATTAAATTGTGGTGCGCAAGTAGAGAAGCCCGCGCTGTACTCCCAGAGTCAGCGTCGGGAGTCGGGAGTATGTCACATGACGCAATTTGCGCATCCGACCACCACTGTGGCCGCACTATCAAGGCTCTGCGGCAAGCGGCTAATAATCTGCATCTACTGATTATTTTACTGAGCAAGCTGCAAAATCATGTCCCTAGCTCGATCAACACCACCGTATTGTGGAAACCCGTCAAACAGGCGTCGCTTTATCAAGCCCTACAGTTCGCTCTGTGTAACCGCCCCCACTCAGATACCGCCGAGAGCAGCGACTTTCAGCCGGAGCGCCATCACCCCGAACCGCTGCCTCTAGAAGCGCTATCTCTCACGCGTTTTCCCCTAGAAGCAGCGCCCAAGAGCTTAGCCAATAACGAGCTGGCCCCACCCGGCACCGACTCAGAGCATAGGCTGGTACTGCCACCAGCGCTTCAACGACCTCAACCGAGCGCCAGGCTGCGCATTCTGATTGCCGAAGACAATCTTGTCAATCAGCGCGTCGCCCTCAGACTGCTAAAGCTGTTGGGCTACGAGGCCAGTGTCGCCAGCTCGGGCAGGGCCGTTTTAGAAATGTTAGAACATCAGTCTTATGACGTTACTTTGATGGATATGCGCATGCCTGAAATAGACGGCATCAAAACCACTCGTCAAATTCGGCAAATGCCCCAGCACCAGCCTATCTGGATTATTGCGATGACCGCTAATGCAACGGCTCAGGACAAAGAGCGCTGCCTAAACGCAGGTATGAATGATTATCTGAGTAAGCCAATTGACCGAGAGGCGCTAGACCGGGCGCTGAAGCAATGTTTGACGGTGAGAGCGGTGAAAGCAATAGGGTAAAGCTTTAGCAGTCTCCTTTTTCTAGGGACATGTCTAGTACAACCTGTACGATACCGACTAGGGCGATCGCACTCATTACGCTCACCGGCAGTAGGCCCCTGCCAAAGACCGCGATCGCCATCATCACCGCTGCCGCAAACAGTCGATGCTGTGTCCTAGAATTACAGGCATAAATCACACCTGTTTTATGTAGCGCTGCTAGTGCCAAATAGCACAGCGCTACCGATCCGGCCATCAACCACCGTTCATTGCCTGCTAGCGCCAAATTCTGCTCGCTAATGACCACATGCTCTACGCCAATTCCGGCTGCGGCTAAGCCTGTCACCAAAGGCAAATGACCGTAGAGCCAGATCTGCGTGATCAGCATTCGTCCGGTATCTCGCGCCTTTTTCAAAGCACCCTCTAAAACATTTTCAAAATATAGCCACCACAGGCTAAACGCCACCACAAAGCCTAAAACCGCCGTTGCCGCTGAGTTTATGCCCCAGCTCATATCAGAAATGCCACTGACGACGGCAACCACCGCCTCGCCCAACACAATAATGGTAAATAGTCCAAACCGCTCGGACAAATGCTCCGCGTGAGGGGGTAACTGCCGCTGCTGGCTAGCCACGAGGAAGGGCGCGGCAAAATCAATCAGCAGTCCCAGGCCCCACAGCGCAAACTTCCAGGGCGCAGGTAGCCACAGCGAAACAATCCAACAGGAGACACCCAGGCCAAAGCCCACGTTCATCGGGTAAATGAGCGATCGCGCTTCGGGTACATACTTTGCGGCTCGCAAGTACTCCACAATCAGCAATACTCGCGACACGATGTAGCCCAGCGCAAACCCTGTAGAAGCATCATCCCAGGCCTGATGAATGTTGACGGCCAAGATGGTGATCGCCAGCACTTGAAGGCCCATCATCACCCGCCGAATCGGATCATCCGAGTCAAATCTATTGGCGTAAAAAGTGGTTCCAATCCAAGTCCACCACAGGGGTACAAACAACCCAGCGTATGCCCAGAAGCCATGCCAGGAAACATCTTCGCTTAATTCATGCGCGAGCTGAGAAACGGCAACGACAAATACCAAATCGTAAAACAGCTCTAGCCAGGTTGCGCGGCGCGGCTTTTCTTTTTCGGTATCGTAGATTCTGAGCTGAGGCGGGCGAAGAGAAAAGAGTCGCGCGCGCGGTCGTTTGGTCGCAGTAGGTCTCATGGCAAGTAAGAATGCTATTGAGATGTTGAGTAATGACGAGCGATCGCAGAATCTGATAACTCTACTTTGTATGAATCTGCATCCCCATTGCTTTATTTAGTCGACACATTTAATCGAGCAGAATAAAGATTTCCTGGATCGTAGATAAATCAGCGATTTTTCCTCATCCACCCTAGCCTGCTGCTTCAAGACGTTGATGTTCTGGGTCTATAAGAGAGAGAACAGGAGGTACTGTGAGGAACTGGCAGCGTAGGTTTTTACTCTACATTAAAACCACTGTTTGCGGCTGTTGAATAATTCGACTATCCCAGCTTGGAAAGGTGTCTGAGATTTTTCATGTTTAGCAGTTTGATGACATCTCTTTGGGTGTCTATAACTAGGAGCTTGTGGTCGGCGAGTTTGGCTAGAATTTTGGAGACTTCCCAGAGTTTGACATCAGCTACTTCGGAGAGATCTTTGGCTGGGATATTGAAGATCTCGGCGGTGTCGCCTTTTTGATCTCCGTAGGCATCGGCTAGCCCAACCAAGGTATTGACCATTTTGATGCCGGGGGCTTTGTTGCGTAGCTGAAAGCGGGCCTGGGTTTGCTTTAGCCGCTGCACCATGAGCTGTAGCAGCCGATGGTGCAGTTGAGGATCGCTAAATAGGCTTTTGAGAAAGAGCTGAGCGGGAATGCTGACGAGTTCGACTCGAGAGAGGGCCGCGACATCTGTAGATCGAGGGGATTCGTTGAGAACGGCCATTTCACCAAAGAATTCGCCTTTGCCCAAAATGGCCAGCGTGACGTAGCCATCGCCCGATTGACAGCGGACTTTGGCCCAGCCGGAGACAATGAGATAGACCGCGTTACCCCAAGAGTCTTCCATCAGAACGGTGCGACCGGCGGGGCATTCGTTGAAAGTTGCGCTGCGATGGAGAATGTCGAGCGTTTCTGGGCTGGCAGATTGAAAGAGCGGGAAAAACTCGCTCAGGGCCTTGGCAGAGGCCGGTAAAAAAACAGCTTGTGACGCGGGTGATGACATAGGAGGATTAAACGTTTTGGTCGCAGCTTAGATGGTGGCAGGCTCTGACGCGAGCTAGCGGATGCACGGTCGGATTTGATGATGACTTAGCTTACCCAGTCGGCTTTGATTAGTTTTCGTTGATATCTCGAATTTAGGGAGCAGGTGGCGGCGTAGCGGGGTTGAATCGGGCGGCTCCCGCAGCGGCAATAGAGACGAGGAGGCAGGCTGCGATCGCCCTAGCTGACAATTGCTCTTGCAGTACTAACAGCCCGGCCACCACACCGGCCATGGGTTCCAAGCTGAGCATAATGCTAAAAACTTTGATGGGGAGCGATCGCAACGCAGTCATCTCAAACGAATAGGGAATCGCGGTCGATAGCAGAGCGACCCCAGCGCCTAGCCCAAGCAGTTTGGGATTGAGTAAAGCGCTGCCCGTAGTGGCAATGCCAATCGGTAAAAGAACCATGGTGCTGACCACAAGCGCCCAGGCCAGACCCTCTATGCCCGATAGCTGAGCGCCTACTTTAGCGGCCAGCAGAATATAGATGGCCCAGAAAATGCCTGCGAGTAGGGCCAGCCCCATGCCCAAAAGATCGATGGTGAAGCCATTGACGGGAGCCAAAAGTAAGATACCTGCGATCGCTAACATCGCCCAAAAAAAATCGAGCCAGCGCTGAGATTTAAGAACGGCCAAACCCAAAGGCCCGGTAAACTCCAACGTAATCGCAATCCCCAGTGGAATGCGGTCTATCGCGGCGTAGAAGGCGGAGTTCATAGCAGCGAGGATCAGCCCGAAGGCAATAATCGGGCCGATATTTTTACGGATATTGGCATTCCATTTGAGCCGCCAAACGACAAAGAAAAATAGAGCAGAAAAACTGACGCGCAAAGAGACAACACCCCAAGGCCCGAGTTCTCCAAATAGAGATTTGGCCAGGGCAGAGCCAAATTGAACAGAAAGGATAGAGAAAAGGAGTAAGCCAATAGGAGAGGGCCGCTTAAGCGTCGGAAGCATTTAGAATTGGTTGCTAGAGATTTCAATAGCTGCATCCTAGTGCTATTTGACCCTGACAGAACCCTGACAGAACCCTGACAGATATGGCGATCGCGATCTGGCGGTGTCTTCGCAGTTTTCCCAAGCCGTTAAGCCGTTAAGCTTTAGGCCAGAGTTAATAATAGGCTGCGGGCTAGGCTTCTGCGGGCGGAGAGGGCGGGATCTCGGCGGCTGTGGGCAAACCAGGAGCCGTTTCGTGAGCGGATTTCGACGAGGCGAGTGCTTTTTGAAGCGGGCTGCCTTTTGGCCGACTCCACTGGTTGAGAACGTCTTTAATCAGCATTTCCTGCAGCCAAGTTTTGGCCACAACCGCGAGCGGAAGCGCCAGCAGCAGCCCCAAAAAGCCGAAGATGCTGGCGAAAAAAATTTGGGCAATCAGCGTGAAGGCCGGAAGGAGCGATACCTGACGAGCCATGATAGTTGGCGTGAGCCAGTAGGCTTCGATTTGCTGAATGATGATGTAGATAATGATGACGGCAATGGCTTTCCAAGGATCGGGCGAGAGCACCGCGACAATCACCGGAAAAACCATACTGATCGTTGGGCCAATGTTGGGAATAAAATTGAGGATGCCCGCTAGCAAGGCATGCGCAAAGGCCAGATCTACGCCCAAGATAAGCAGGCTGATAAAGCTGAGAAAAAAGATGAAGATAGAGCCGAGGACGATGCCACCGATCCAGTTCCTTAAAGAACGCTCGCATTCGGCAAAAATTTCTTTGGCCCGCGTGCGATAGAAGGCTGGAAAAAGCAGCAGAATACCATTGAGGTAAGCGTCGGGATTGGCGAGTATCATCAGCGCGAGCACCGTGACTAATAAGGTCTGGATGAGCACTTTCAAGGACGAGTTGAAGAAGGAAAAGAAGTTGCCTAAAACATCTAAAACGGCGGAGTCTGGGGAGGTGAGCCAGGCGGTAAATTCGCTAACATTAGGTAGGTGAATGCGCTCGGGAAGCTTGGTCTGGAGCAGTATGACGTAGCCCGGAATAGCTTGCGAAAACCGGATAATTTTTGCCACCAGGATCGTGAACTGATCGATGAAAGGCGGGACGATGCCTAAAATAAACAGGGTCGCGATAAAGATCGAACAAAAAAGCGCAATCGGGATAGCGAAGCGGCGAGGAACATTAAAAGATTGGATGCGGCGGGTGAGGCTGTTAAGGGCGATCGCAATCACCACAGAGGCAAAGGACAGCAGCAGCAGCGGCCTGATGATCCACAGTATGTAGCCCGCTGCGATCAAACACACCAGACTAATCCAGTCGCCCAGCTTCATAGCGCTCTTCCTCTAATAATGGGCCTGATTAATGGGCTTATTGTATCTGAGCGATTCGGCATCTGAGCGATTCGGCCCAAGACTGAGGATAGTCCTGAATATTTAGAAACTGCTAGCTTGAAAGGATCTAAGAGATCTAAGAAATTTAAGAAATCTAAGTGATGGGTATCAGCCATGGGCGTTGAGGTGAAAAAGGATTGGCAGATAGCGCCGATGGAAACGGTGAGCGCCGAATGGGTGGAGACGGTGGCGGAGCTATCGGGATTAGCTATGCCTGAGTGGGGAGCGCAGCTTTTGTGGCAGCGGGGACTGCGATCGCCCTCAGCGCTGAAGGGATTTTTGCAAGCAGGTAGCTACGAGCCAGCCAGTCCGTTTGCCTTTGGTGAGGAGATGGAATGGGCGGTTGAGCGGCTGATCCTGGCTAGAGAACGCCATGAAAAAGTAGCGATTTGGGGCGACTTCGACGCGGATGGCATTACCGCTACGGCGGTGCTATGGGATGGGTTAGGCCAGTTTTTTAGCCAGGATGATCGGCTCAGCTATTTTATTCCGAATCGGCTGAAGGCGTCGCATGGCCTGTCGATGATAGGAATTGAGCAGCTAGCAGCGGACGGTGTAACGCTGATTGTGACCTGCGATACGGGAAGCACAAATCCAGCAGAGATAGTGCGGGCAAGCGAGCTAGGAATGGACGTGATTGTCAGCGATCACCATACGCTGCCGAGTGAGCGTCCGGCGGTGGTGGCCATTATCAATCCTCGGGCGCTGCCGCAGGATCATCCGATGGCGCATTTGTCGGGGGTGGCAGTGGCTTACAAATTAGTGGAGGCGCTGTATGAGCGGTTGCCGGAGGCGGTGAGTCGGCCTTTGCACGAGCTGACAGATTTGGTGGCAATCGGGCTGATTGCCGATTTGGTGGAGCTAAAAGGAGACTGCCGGTATTTGGCCCAAATGGGGATTGAGCAGTTGAAGCGGCAGGCGCAGACGCAGGTGCCTAGTCGGCCGGGGGTAGCTAAGCTGCTGGAGCTATGTAAACGAGCAGGCGATCGCCCGACTGATATTTCGTTTGGCATTGGCCCTCGAATCAACGCGGTCAGCCGAATTTATGGCGAGGCGAGCTTTTGCGTGGAGCTGTTGACCAGCCAAGATGTGGAGCGATGCCGAGAGCTGGCGAATAAAGCAGAGCTGGCGAATGCAAGGCGAAAGGCTTTGCAAGCTGATGTGCTAAAACAGGTCACGCAGAAGCTAGAGAATTCCGATTTATCGACGCTGGGCGTTATTGTGCTGAGCGATCCGCAGTGGCCGGTGGGGGTGCTGGGATTGGTGGCCGGGCAAATGGCTCAGCAGTATGGGAAGCCGACAATTTTGCTAACGCTAGATTCGCCAGATGCGCAGGGCCGGGTTTTTGCTCGCGGATCGGCGCGGTCTGTGAACCAGATTGATTTGTATGAGCTGGTGAAGTCTCAGGCACATTTGCTGAGTGGGTTTGGCGGTCATCCGTTTGCCGCTGGGCTGAGTTTACCGGCTGAAGACTTGCCGATGTTTGCGGCTGGCATCAATCAGCAGATGCGGCAGCAGAGAGGGGCGCAGCGCAGCGTACCGACGCTAAAGGTTGATTTAACGGTGACGGTGGCCGATTTGGGGCAGGATTTGTTTCGGCAGATCGCTTTGCTGGAGCCTTGCGGCATGGGGAACCCGGTGCCGAAGCTATTGATTAAGCGGTGCTGGTTTAAAAATGCCTGGCATCAAAAGCTGAAGGATCGAACGGGCAGAAAGGTGGGCTATCTTAAGACGACTTTTCTGCTTTGCGATGAGTCTGGCGAAGGAGAGGCTGAATTTCCGGGGCTGTGGTGGGGCCACTATAAGGAGGATCTGCCGTCAGGAATGGGGGACGCGGTGGTGGAGTTGGATTACAACAGCTATAGCAGTCGGTATGAGGTGCGGCTGGTGGATATTCGTGCGGCGGTGGGGAAAGCGGAAGGCGCTGAGCGATCGCACCCTGAATGGCTACTAGATTGGCGAATTACCGAGCAGCCCCAGCCTGACAGCACTGAGCTAAAGGAGTTAGATCGCGAGGCAACCGATTTGGTGCTGAATGATTGCCCGGCGCAGTGGGAGGTGCTGCAACTCTGGCGGCATCAGGCGACGCAAACTCGTCAGCCGGTGGCGCTGGCCTACGCTTCGCCGGAGTCGATAGATCCGATTTATCGATGGAGATTGTTGCTGGGCCTGGCAAAGCATCTGAGTAAGGTGGGTGAGACGGTGACACTAGCGCGGCTAAGCGAGCGGTTGGAGGTGGGCGATCGCACCCTATCTTTAGGACTTATTGCCCTAGAAGCGGCGGGCTTTACGATAGATCGCTCGGCTATGGACGTTCGCATTCGCTATACACCCGAAAAAGCAGCGGCAAAACAACCACAGCGCCAGTTTGAGCAACGAGAGACTCGCCAGCCCTTAGCCCGATTTTTAGCAGCCGTGCAAGAAGAGAACTTTCGCCGTCAATACTTTTATCGTGCGCCCGTGTCTACGCTTCAAGCTGCGGTTGGAACAGATGAGTAGGACGCGATCATTGACCGATTATTGACTGGGTGCGCTTTTTTAGTTGCTGTATCATGGCTGTCTAAGACAGGTTAGAACAAGATGGCAGTAAGTATATGGCCGTGAGTATGAGCGAGCAGTGATAGAGTTTATCATCGGCGTCGGTGTGGGCTTGATGGTGGTTTCGGTATACCGCCGTCGGTACGACGCTAGGCTCAAGCAACTGCTTACTCGGCTAGAAGATCGTCAGCCTTTGCCCGACTTGGGCTATGAAGCTCAGTTGGCAAGCGCGATCGCCGATCGTCAGGCGCGATCAGACGAGCTAAGCGAACAGCTCAACGACTTTAAAACGCTGCTAGAAAATGCGCCGCTAGGTTACCTAGAAGTCGATGAAGAAAATCAGCTGATCTGGTTCAATCGGCAGGCCCAAGACTTTTTAGATATTCAGCCAGGTAGCCATAGCGAGCCGCGTCTATTGCTAGCAGCGGTGCGATCTTACGAACTCGATCAGCTCATAGAACGGACGCGCACAACGCAAACGCGCTGCGAGGCCAGCTGGACGTTTAACTCTATTTCGACCGACCCTTCTAACTATTTGGAGCGGCCCGCTTATCCACTTAAGGGCTATGGCCTCCCGATTAGCAACGGGCATGTGGGCGTTTTTTTGGAGAATAAGCAGGAGGCAGTGCTGCTAGCGACTCAGCGCGATCGCTGGATTTCTGACGTAGCCCACGAACTCAAAACGCCGCTCACCTCTATTCGCCTAGTCGCCGAAACCATAGAGTCTCGAGTTAGTCCAGCGCTAGTGGTCTGGGTAGAGCGGCTGCTAAGCGAAGTGATTCGTCTAAGTAAGCTAGTCGATGATGTGTTGAATATGAGCCACCTAGCCCAGCAGCCCAATCAGCTAGAAGATGGCAATCCGGTTGATTTGGCCGCGTTGGTGCAAATCGTTTGGCAAAGCGTGGAGCCACTGGCACAGCTAAAACACCTGGATCTGGACTATCGAGGGCCACAGTCGATGATGGTGAAGGTAGACAAAAGCCTTATGCATCGCGTGATATTCAATTTGCTGAGCAACGCGGTAAAGTTCAGTCCGGCCCATCAGTTGATTCGAGTGCAGCTCAGCTTATCTAGCATTCGAGAGAAAGGAGACTTCGTGCTGCTAGAGGTGATTGATGCGGGCAAAGGGCTAGACGAAAAAGATTTGCCCTACGTATTTGACCGTTTTTACCGCGCCGATCCGGCCCGCAGCCATGAGGTGGGCGTCGAGTCAGCGGCAGCTCAAAATCGAGCGGTCGAAATAGCCGAGATATCCAGCAGCGGCACTGGCCTTGGCCTGGCGATTGTCCGGCAAATTATAACGTCTCATCAGGGCTGGGTAGAGGCTAAAAACAATCCTGAAACGAAAGGCGGCTGGCTGCGAGTGTGGCTGCCAAGGACAAGGCTAGTGGACGATTGATAAAGGAGCCGTTTATAAAGGAGCCGTTTATAAAGGAACTGTGAAGACAGGGGATCAGTCCTTAAGACTTTCCTAAGTAAATATAAGAGGCTGATTTGAGTAAGATCTCCTTTTTATACGGTTTTTACGACCGTTTAGACAGATTTCAGCGATATATACGGATTGACTTCCACCCCCTGAGGTATGAAATATCATCTATTTAGTAGAATCACCCCCTTGTGCAGATCTAGGGATAGCTGGTTGAATAGAGAAGTATTCAAAAGTATTCAAAGAGCCGTTAGCATCGGCGATGAAGACTAAAGCCTGAGGCTTTGGAGTCTATTAATCGGTGCGGCGCGTTTAGTAGTAAATCCTATGACCGAAAGGCTTCAAAAGCTTTTGTCTCAGCGTGGAATCGCATCGCGCCGTGGCGCTGAAAAGCTAATTTCGGCGGGTAGAGTGACCGTAAACGGCAAGGTTGCAGCCATTGGTCAACAGGCAGATGGCCAGGTTGATCAAATTTGTGTTGACGGCACTCATATAGGCCACCCGCCCCGCTGCGAGTACTTGCTGTTAAATAAACCTAAGGGCGTTGTCTCTACCTGCGACGATCCTCAGGGAAGAAAAACCGTTTTGGACTTGTTAGAAGCTGAGCTGCGCGACGGCATCGGGCTTCATCCGGTCGGCCGATTGGATACAGATTCTACCGGGGCACTTTTGCTTACGAACGACGGGCAGCTCACCTATCAGTTGACCCATCCTCAACATCGGCTCCCGAAGGTTTATCAGGTTCGCGTTGAGGGATCGCCCTCGAACGAGGTGCTAAAGCGCTGGCGTAAAGGCGTGATGCTGATGGGCCGAAAGACGGCTCCGGCTGAGGTGGCAGTGATTCGGCAGTTGCCTAAAGAGCGATCGCTGCTAAGAGTAACCATCACGGAAGGTCGCAACCGTCAGATTCGCCGAGTGGCGGAGAGCCTAGGTCATCCTGTGACGGCCCTACACAGAACGAAAATTGGCTCACTGGCGCTGGGAAATTTGCCTCGAGGTCGCTATCGTTTATTAAGTAGAGATGAAGTTGCTCAGCTCAAACGAAGTTCTGCGCTATCGGTGGAGACTGCAACTTAGTCGAAGCTTTTAATTTTAGAGGTGGCCTTTGCGGCCATACTAATTGGCAACGGTTTTCTATATCACTGTTTTATTCTTATGCTTTTCTATGTTCAAACTTAGTCTCGCTCAAGGCTGCTTGCCGCGCTAAACCTTTCCCGCGTCGATGTTTCCTATCTATGATTGCTTAATTATCGCTTAACCCTCTTGTCGAATCCATGAAGCAGAACGCTCGCCCTCAAGAACCCACCGCCCAACACCTACAGCAAGAGCAGCTACAGTCTCTAGGTCATAAGCTGAAACAGGCTCGCCTAGAGCAAAAACTGTCCTTAAAGGTGATTGAAAAGCGAACGTTAATTCGTCAGACGCTATTGCTAGCGCTAGAAGACGGAAATTTGGCCGAGCTGCCAGAGCCGATTTATGTGCGGGCGCTGCTGCGTCGATACGGCAACGCGCTGGGAATAGATGGTGAGGCGATCGCCAGTCAGTTTTTTACGCATCCGGTGGTCAAGCCGCCGCGCGCCTCTTGGAAGGATTCTCCCGCCGCCCAGCTACGACCGCTGCATTTGTACGGTGCCTATGTGCTGTTAATTATCGGCGCGGTGATGGCGCTATCGGGGCTGGTCAAGCGGGATACGCCTGAGTTTGCCGAGCCGATTGTAGATCCGGTGGTGATGGAGCAGCTAATGCCAAAAGAGGCCAAGCGAGCAGCGGCTCCAGCGGCCACAGAAAAGTCAAAGCCAAAGGCGCAGACCCGTCCGGTCGAGCTTAATCTGGCGCTGACGGGTCAGTCCTGGGTGCGGGTGGTGGCCGATGGGGTCACTGAGTTTGAGGCGATTTTAGAGCAGGGCGAAACGCGCTCTTGGACGGCAGATCAGTCGATTACAATCCGCGTGGGAAATGCCGGGGGCGTAATGTATTCGTATAACGACTCTAAGGCTGCGCCCATGGGCGAGCTGGGGATGCCAGAGGAAAAAACGTTTGGGCCAAAGGTAAGCATGAATTAGGGGAGCGCCTAGTTTGCGGATTTGGGGACTGCGGATTTAGGGACTGCGGATTTGTGGCCAGGCGTTGCTTTTTGCTCTCTTTTTAGCAGCGAATGCTTGAGGGGAAGAGTAATAGTGGCCGTGGTGCCCTGGTTTAGCTGGCTGGTGAGAGCGAGCTGGCCCTGATGATTGCTGGTGATAGTTTTGGCGATCGCTAATCCCAACCCCGATCCGCCAGCGCTACGACTGCGGGCAGGATCAACTCGATAGAACCGATCAAAGATGTGGGCGAGATCTTTTTCGGGGATGCCGATGCCGGTATCTTGAATAGTAATGAGAATTTGGGCCGAGGTAGTAGAGAGCGTAACGGAGACTGCACCTTTTGAGGTGTAGCTGATGGCGTTGGCAATGAGGTTGGTAAACAGGCGGGTGAGCTGGTCGGGATCGGCTTGAAGGGTGGGCGTAGGCGCAGAACTGTAGGTGAGAGTAAGAGATTTGGACTGGGCGATCGCCTGCTGTTCTTCTACAATCTCTTGCAACAGCTTTGAGACATCCGTGGGTTCTTTTCTCGTAGGGACAAGTCCGCTCTCTTGCCGGGCTAAAAACAACAGATCGTCTACCAATCTGCCAAGACGGCGGGTGAGACGTTCGATTACTTCTAGCTGACTGCGCTGAAACTGTTCATCGGGATCGGTAAGGGCGACCTGGACGTTGGTTTGGATAACGGCAATGGGGTTGCGCAGCTCGTGGGAGGCGTCGGCGGTAAATTGTTTGAGCTGTTGATAGGAGGTGCGAATAGGTTCCATCGCGAGGCCGGAAAGCAGCCAGCCGATAAAAGCAACAACAATCAGCATAGTGCTAATCCCGGCGGCTAAATCAACGATGAGCTGGCGGCTGGGCTTGGAGACTTCAAACCAGGGATGACTAACGCGAATGTAGCCTAGTAGCTGAGATCCAGACTGAACGCGGCGAGTGATTTGGCGGAGCACCAAGCCGTCTGGGGGAGTGACGGTTTCGCCGTTGGGATTGACGTGCAGGCCGATGTGATGCGGTTTAACAAAGGTTGTCCAGAGAAGATTACCTTCTGGGCTGAACCATTCGAGGTCGATATGGTCGTCCTCGCTGGCAGCTTCACCGTCTCGAAAACTGTCTTCGACATTTACCTTGAGCGGGACTTCGAGGGTGCCCGTGATAGTTAGCAGATGAGGGGCGTTGTCGTCTAGGTTGGGTTCGATAACAAGCTGGCGCTGGACAATTTCGACGACGTGGTTGAGGGTGTCATCTACGCGCTCGACCAGGGTGCTGCGGACGTAGATGTAGACGCCACTGGCAAAAAGAAGAAGGAGAACGGCGGTGACGGTGGTGTACCAAAGAGCGAGGCGGCGGCGGGTGGTTTGAAACATGAGGAGAGCGGGATAGGGCTTAAACTCACTCTATACCCAACTTCCGTTTGATGTTTTTGTTGCGATAAGCCACCCATAAACTAAGTTGGGATTATTGTGGTTTTTCTATTTTAGCGATCGCACAGAACCTGAAGAAATTGGCTGGGTTGGATGGGGCGATCGCACTCCTCTTTTATAGCAAAATTTTACGGATCGCTATGAGCCTACTTGCTATGGTCAATTATGACAGGTTTACCTTCAGTGTTTGACCATGCGGACACATCTCTAGCACTACGCATCGTCCACACTGCGGATGATGATAGTGACAGCAGCGCTGACCGTGCAGCATCAGCACCTCGTGATTGTCGTACACTTGCTGAGCCGACCAGTCTGCGGGAAGCTGGGCCTCTAATATTTTGTGCGATCGCCCGACCGGAACCTTTGCCGAGATCAAACCAGTGCGCGCCGCGACTCGATGATGATGGCTATCTACAGGCAGCGCTCGTCGCCGCAGGGTACTAAACGAGAGCACGGCGGCGCTGGTTTTTGGCCCTACGCCGGTCAGTTGTTCTAGCCAAGCTCTAGCTTCCACGACAGACATATCTGCTAGAAAATCTATTGAAAGCTCTCCTTTTTCTTGGGTAATTTGTTTGAGGATTGCCTGAATGCGAGGGGCTTTTTGTTCTGGCCAGGTGCAGGGCGCGATCGCCGCTTTTACTTTCTCAGTCTCAGCATCGCGCACGGCTTCCCAGGTCGGAAACGCGGCTCGAAGCTGTTTGAATGCTTGCCCGGAGTCTTTATTTTTGGTGCGGTGAGATAAGAGGGAAGAAACCAGTTCGCTAAGCGGGTCTAGGTTGTGAAAATAGGCAATAGGACAGCCATATTCTTTGCAGAGCAGATGGTGGAGGGCGATCGCCTTCGCTCGCAGCGTTTCAGACGCGTCTTCAGAATCATTGGCTAAAAGCGATGGCTGCACCAGGATTTCCACTATATTTTTACGATATTTTCGCGATAGCTCAGGTAGACATGTACTCAAAGTACTCAGATTCGGGCGCGTAAGCTTCTATCTAAGGGTACTGAAGCGACTGTGTGAAAGAAGGTGGAGATAGAGCTTAAGGCAGATGTTCGCCTAGATTGATCCCGGCATGCTGGCTAAGCACTCTCTCAATTTTTACTTGTGAGCAAACTCTCCGTTCTAACGCTAACGCGCAACCGCACCGATCACCTCCAGAATTTGCTCCAGGGGCTTTCACTTTCTAGCCGCCTGCCAGATGAGTGCATCGTCATCCACATGAACGAATCCGCTCAAGCCCTGAGAGACTGGCCTTTTCCCTGTCATCATTTAGCCTACGAGAACGCTGAGGTGTTGCTACCGCTAACGGATGCGCGTAACGCTGCCGCTGAAAAAGCAACGGGCGATCTCCTATTGTTTTTAGATGTGGACTGTATTCCAGCCAGGGAAATGGTGGCTGAGTATGAGAAAGCTTACGCACAAGTTCCGAACGCGATCGCCATGGGAAACGTTCACTATTTGCCCGAAAAAATCACCGCAGACTGGACAGAAGACTTGCTTAAAAGACAAAGTGAGCCGCATCCAAATCGAGATATCACTGAGCTTGCGTCACTGACAAAAGAGAAAAGCTACGGGCGCTTTTGGTCGCTTTCCTTCGCGCTTTCTCAGGATTTATTCAATCAGCTCGGTGGCTTTAGCAGCGGCTACTCTGGCTATGGCGCAGAAGATACCGACTTCGCCTGGAAAGCAAAGGCCCAGGGAATCGACCTATGTTGGGTTCCCAAGGCGCTGGCCTTTCATCAATTTCACGACAGCGTTGTTCCACCCTGGCACCATTTCGAGAGCGTTATCTACAACGCAAAAGTCTTCTATGAGCGGTGGGAAGAATGGCCGATGGGCGGCTGGCTGAAGGTTTTTGCGGATGAGGGTTACATCAATTGGACTTTGAAGGGCGATCGCCTAGACGTAATCCGCCTCCCCGCACAGGTTTAGCCTATGGTTTAAGTCGGTGGTTTAGCCTATACAGTCGCTGGCAACCTTAGCAAGATACTGAGCCGCTCTTTTAGGAGCTTCGGCATCTTGAAAACTCGCCCATGCGCTCAAGCTACGAGACTTCTCCCAAATTTCTAGCCATGCATCTGCCTGCGGCCAGCTATCTACCACCACGCTTAAGCCCAATCGCGCTAGCACCTGCGCTTTGCAAATTTGTTCGTCAAAATGTCGCCAGGCGGGAATACAGACGGAAGGGACACCTGCTGCTGCAATTTCCATTGTAGAATTATGCCCTACATTTGCCACGACCAAATCTGCACGGCATAGATAAGGCCAAACATCTTCAACCACCCCATGAGAAACAACGCCCTCAACTTTGGACTTGATTTTGGACTCAGCTTTAGACTCAATTTTTGACTCAACCTTGGAATAATTGCCCAGTAAATGCCAGCGCCATTGAGGATTTGCCAGGGCTGAGCGGGCGATCGCCTCTCCTGTAATTTCTGTGCCGCCAAATCCGGTCATCACCAGCACATTTGGCCTATCTTGCGCATAGCTCGTCGGAGCAGTGGGCGATCGCCTGCGTCCCGAAAACCGACAGAATCCACCACTGTAAAAAGTCTTCTCTCGAATCCACTGCGGGCAGTCATCTTGTTCCATTTGCTCAGAAAAAGGAGCCAGTAATCCACAGGCCCATTCGTAGGCTAGGGTGTGGCCCTTGTCCCACCGTCTGCCGTGCTGACGAGAGTATACGGTGGGAATGCCGCACATCCGCGCCAAAATGGAGGCTTCTAAGCCAACATCAACCACTAATAAGTCTGGCTGCCACTCGCTTAAAAAGGAGACCATCGCCAGCGTAAACGCCGCATTGCCACCGCGATTTACGGCTAGGCCGTGGTAGTCGGGCGAGGTCTGTTGCTGTAAGAATGGGCTAGTTGATGGGGGTGCAAAGCCCGGTACGCTGACTCGTTTTATTCGTTGGTTGATATCCGAGATAGGCGGAAGGCCATTCATACCCATGACGGCTAGCTCGCAGTCGCTGGGTAAATGCTGGGCGATCGCTTCAAATCGACGGCAGTGTCCGGCCCCTTGCAAATTCAGATAAAAGGCAATTTTCACGGCAGTTTTTGCAGACGATGCGTCTAGATGATCTATCAACAAAGTTAGCTGGCACCAAACTAGCTGGCAATATTCATCTCGCTCAAAGGAGACTTTGCAGGGGTCAGCGTGGCGACGTTTATAGCGATCGCCTTCTGACGCGCTAGCCGTTCATTTTGCTGCTGTCTTGCAATCAACTGTTGGTAGAGCCGTTCGTAGCCATCTACCATCGAATCAATATGACAGAAAGACTCAGCGCGATCGCGACAATCATACCGAGAAAGTTTTGCCGCCTGGACAATACCCCGCGCTAACGCCTCTACGGTTCGCTCCTCAACCACAACACCACAGCGATCGTCTAAAATCTCTCCTGCGGCCCCCCGGTTAAACGTAGCCACCGGCGCTCCCGATGCCAAAGCCTCCGCATAGACAATGCCGTAGGGTTCCTCCCACATCGGCGTATTGACAAACACGCTCGCTTGCTTCAGCGCCTGCTTAATCTCACGATGCGAAAGATGACCCAGATATTTCACCTGTTGTTGATCGATAAGCGGCAATATATTTTCTTCAAAATACGTTCTGTCGCTAACTGGCCCAGCAACTTGAATAGAGTAACCGGCCTTCAACGCCGCCTGAATCGCCAAATGTGGCCCTTTCTCAGGGACAAAACGACCGTACCACATCGCTAAATTAGGCACTGGCTCAGCCTCAAAAGTCCAGCTATCAACATCAATTCCGTTGTAGACAGTCTCTGTTTTAATCAGTGGCTCCCACTGCGCCGCCAGGCTCCCAGATACCGCCGCTACCGCGAGATTACCTGAAGCATTTCGCGCCGCTGCGTACTGAATTGCCGCGGCCAGTTCGGGATATACCGGGGAGTGTAATATCATCAGCATGGGCACGGGCAGATCCGCAGCGCTCAGCAACAGGAGCGGATGCAGCGCGTTGTTATGAACAATATCAAAGTCTCCATGACAAATCTGCTTAATCGCGCTGGCGTAGGCAGACATGTTGCAAGCTTGTTCGCCTGCTAAGGTTTGCGCCTGAGGATGGGTTTCCAATGAGCTTTCGGTGCAGGCACTCAGGCCCAAAGTTTGATCAGAATCGCCGCTGGCAAACAGGGTTACATCGTGGCCTCTTTCGATCAATTTTTTAACTAGCCACCAAGTATGAGACTCCATACCGCCCGCAAAAGGTTCGGCGATGGGGTGACGCATCAATCCAACAACGGCAATCTTCATCTATAGGTTTCTCAGCAGGTAAATGGTCAGACAAAAACTACGAAAAAGGGCTTTTAGGCCACCTCTCTAAACCAGCTTTTTTGCCGTTGTTTTATGGCAGCTGGAGGTTCTGATGCGCAAAATTTTATGCAGTAGTCTGTTGTTCTAAATAGTCTAGAACAGGTTTTTTATAGGTACAACGTTTTATGGACGCAGCTTGTGGCCCGGCTGCTTGCACCTAACATTAAGATGGATAAAGATAATTAGCTATCCCTCTAAAGACAGTAGAAGGGGTGCCTTTAGAGAGACAAATTTTGAAGACCAACTTTGAAGACGAGCTTTGAAGACGAGCTTTGAAAACAATCAAACCATTGGGCGAGCATTTAAGTGGTCTAGGATGAAGGGCGCGATCGCAGTTATCTTTTTGGGGCGATCGCACTCAGCATAAAGCAATCACCTTTCGATTCTTATCCAGTCTGTTTCTAGTCTAAAAGCACCTGGCTGCTTGTCTGCTAGCAAAAATCCAATTCGCTTCACTTGGTCAAGCGCTAGCTTAGGGGCATTGGCCACAACCTTTCCTCTAAACACTGGCTCAAAGTCTGCAATCGGAAGAGTGATTTCCATCCATTCATCCGCATGAGTCTCAAACACGACCCGATAGGAAAGGCCATCGTTGGCGGTTTTGGTTTGCAGCCGAAATTGATATGGGCGGCCATCGCCTTTGATGCGAAGTGCGATCGCCTTGGCCCCTTCAAAGTTTACGCCTTCTACATTTCGCCGCACCGAAGCAAACCCGCCGTTATTCTCTAAAGACAATTCTCCTGAAAACACGCCCGTTTTGGCTGGCGTCACGGTAAACGCACCGTCAGAAACGCCGCCCATCACCACATCATCCACCGATCGCCACCAGTCGGCTTCCTGAGCGTTGGTAAATTCAGTAATCATAGAAATTTCCTCTGACTGACGCGCTTTTTCTAAACTGTCTTAACGAATATAGCGCTAAGCAGATAGCGCTGAAATATCTAGCAAATCAACTGTCCTAAAGAAATCGATCAATCTGTTCCTAATCTGTTTTACGCCGCCCTCAATATCAGACTCAATATTTAACGGCAGCACCGGGTCATGCAGAGATAGCCGCAGCAGGAACCAGCCATGCTTACAGGCCACCCGAATTCCCTCGTAGTTATCCGGCACCTGTTGCCAATCGGCTTGCTGCTCTACAAACCTCTCTAAACCTTGAATAACCTTTTCACCCTGCGCGCGAAAGTTCTCGGTTAAAATCTTCAGCCGATACTCTTCGCTCTCAGCCGGTTCTTTTAAGTCCGCAATCAAATCCGTCAGCACCCGCCCAGACTGCTTAGCGCGGGCCAATTCCACCAGCAGCTTACTCACCAAATAAGCGCCGTCATCCAGGAAATAGTTCTCCTTCATTGCCCCATGCCCAGAGGTTTCAATCGCTAACCAGGACGCCTGTCCCTGCTGATTTAGCCGCACCGCCTCATTAATTACGTTCTTGTAGCCGCGCTTAAACCGATGATGAACGCCCCCTAGCCCAGCAATAAATTCAGCTAGCCCGTCCGAAGTAATCGAATCTGTCACAATCGTAGATCCTGGATGCTCGCGCAGCACGACCGCCGAAATTAGCGCAATCAGCTTGTTCCGGTTCAGCTCTACGCCCTGCGAATCGACCGCTGCCGATCGATCTACATCCGTATCAAAGATAATGCCAAAGTCTGCTTTGTTCTCCAAAACGGCATTGCAGATCGCGGCCATCGCTTCTGCGTTCTCTGGGTTGGGAATGTGGTTGGGAAAACGGCCGTCCGGCTCTAAAAACTGACTGCCGCTAATGTTTGCGCCTAGCGGTTCAAGAACTTTGCTGGCATAGAATCCACCCGCGCCATTGCCAGCATCTACAACAATATGCAGTCCCGCTAGCGGTTGCTCATATTGTTTAGCATCGTTTACTTCTTTACGAATCTGTTGAACTAGCCCATCTGCGTACACAGAAATAAAGTCTTTTTCTACAAACTCTCCTTTTTTTGATACATATTTAAAGACGTTTTCACTGGCTAGTCGCAGAATCTCTGTAATATCTGGCTTGTTTAATCCACCTTTTGCGGTAAAAAATTTGAAGCCGTTGCGATTAAAGGGCAGATGACTCGCCGTGAGCATAATGGCCCCATCGCATTGGTAGCCTGCGGCGACGGTACTCATAAACATGGCAGGAGTAGAGGCGATCGCAAAATCTAAAACATTCGCGCCCATGGCCCGCATCCCATTCGCCAATCCATCTCGCAGCGCTGGCCCCGACAGCCGACTATCACGCCCCACCGAAACCACCAAATCTGTAGACACCTTGTCTGTACTGCTAGCCAACCAGCTAATAAAAGCTCGACCGAGCCGGTAAGCCACATCTGGCGTCAAATTGACCGCTTCATCCGGCACCCCTTCCATGGCGACACCGCGAATATCCGAGCCGTTTTGTAACCGCTGCCAATCTTGAGACTCAGATGCCATTGTTTTCTCCTATGAACGTCAACCCAACCGTAAGCGTCTATTTGAGTCTATCTACTAGATCTATCCACTAGGTCTATTTATTAGATCTATTAGATTGGATAAACCATAGCAGACGACCACTACTTCCCTCTAGCCGATCGCATCATTCAGCCCGACTTGGGGCAAATAGCATCAGAGCAGTGGCATCTCTAGCGACCAACGGCTCGCAATCGGCATTCGCCAGCCCATACCAAAGGCTCTGTCAGTCACTTTCAGCACGGGGGGAGCCTGCCTACGCTTGAACTCCGCGCGAGTGAGGAGTCGCACCACCTTTTTTACGGTCTCGGCTGAATGGCCTGCCGCAACAATTTCGTCGGCAGATTGTTGTTTTTCTGTTAACCGTTCTAAAATATCGTCCCACGTATCGTAGTCAGGTAGAGAGTCCTGATCCATCTGCCCAGGCTTAAGCTCCGCGCTTGGCGGCTTGGTGATAATGTTTTCAGGCATAATTTCGCGGTTTCTATTCAGCCAGCGACAAAGGGAATATACGCGAGTTTTGGGTACATCTGCAATCACGGCGAGGCCGCCATTCATGTCGCCATATAGCGTGCAGTAGCCGACGGCCATTTCTGATTTGTTGCCAGTGGAGAGGAGTAGATGGCCAAATTTATTGGCGATCGCCATCAGCACATTGCCGCGAATTCGAGACTGCAAATTCTCTTCGGTCACGTCGCGGTCAGTACCGGCAAATAGTTCATGCAACGTCTGGTCGTAGCCTTCCATCAGGGTGCCAATCGGAATGATTTTGGTATGAATGCCTAAATTTTTCGCGAGCGCTTCGGCATCGCTAATGGAGTGATCGGAGCTGTAAGGAGAGGGCATGAGGACGCCAAGGACGTTACTAGGGCCAAGGGCTTCGGCTGCGATCGCACTGACCAAAGCCGAATCTACCCCGCCGCTTAGTCCAATCACCGCCTGCTTAAAGCCGCACTTGCGAGCATAGTCCTTTACGCCTAGCACCAGCGCCGACCAGATCTCTGCCTCTTCTTTTTCAAGTGAAGCCTTAATCTCTCCTACCTGCAAATCTTTCTTTTCTATGTCAAATTCTATAATCTGAAAATCTGTTTCAAACGCAGCCGCGCGGCTCACTAGATCTCCTTTCGCGCTGTAGGCAACGCTCTGTCCGTCAAAGATTAAATCGTCATTGCCGCCCACCTGATTGACATAGACAATGGGACAACGATTGTCTTTAGCCGCATGGGCAATCATATTTTCGCGTAGGGCTTGCTTGTTCGCGGTAAAAGGTGAGGCCGATAGATTGACGACCAAATCGACCCCTGCCTTGATCAGTTCTTTGGTTGGATCTACCGCATAGGCCCGTTTCCCCCAAAAAGACTCGTTGTTCCAAAGGTCTTCGCAGATGGTGACGCCGATTCGAACTGGCCCCAGAGGCGAGGCGTAGATAAAGCGATTGGCGGTTGTCCCCAATGCAAAGTAACGGTCTTCGTCGAACACATCGTAGGTCGGCAGCAAACGTTTGTGAAAAACCTCTTGAACTTTACCCGCCGCTAACAATGCCATGCTGTTGAAAATAGGCTTTTCGCCCTGGCTCGCGGCAGCGCTATTTTCCTCAGCGATGCCGACTAAAGCCGTTAACTCAGGGGGCATAGATTGCGCAAGTTTTTCTACCTGCGTCTTCATTTGGGCGACAAAGCTAGGCCGCATTAGCAGATCGCGAGGGGGATAGCCGCAGAGGGATAGCTCTGGTGTCAGCAAGATATCTGCGCCGACTTCGGCGGCTTGCTGGGCCACTTGAAGAATGCGCTGGGCGTTACCTGTGAGGTCGCCGACGGTAGGATTGATTTGAGCGATCGCAAT
>JBBSOB010000041.1:0-21993 GCA_038260205.1 Phormidesmidales cyanobacterium | reverse complement strand
TGCCTAACTGCATAAACATTGATTGTTCGTCAACACTCACCCGAGAGACGCGAGACTACATCCCCGTCCTAAAGGATCGGGGCTTTGCTTCTTTCTCTCAGACTCTCTTAATTTCGGTAAGGTTTCTTTTCCCCGCGATTCCGGTAAGTTCGAATACTCAACGCAATTAGCTCTCCCCCATGCCCGAAGGCCCAGAAATCCGCATCGCCGCCGACAAAATCGAACGCGCCCTCCGTCCCTACCCCACCACCGAAGTCTTTTTCGCCTTCGAGCATCTCAAACCCTTCGAACAAGATCTTGCGGGCTGCTGCATAAAAGGCATCGAAACGCGGGGCAAAGCCATGCTTACCCATTTCGACAACGGCCTCAGCGTCTACACTCACAATCAGCTTTACGGCAAATGGATGGTACGCAAAGCCCACAGCTATCCTGAGACCAATCGTCAGCTTCGATTTGCCATCCACAACGCCCAAAAGTCTGCCCTGCTCTACAGCGCCTCAGACATTCAAATTCTCACCGAACCCGAAATAGAAACCCATCCCTTTCTCAGCCAGCTAGGGCCAGACGTTCTCAGCAAAAAGCTCACCGCCAAACGGCTACAGACTTCGCTATTAGAGAAAAAACACTATCGCCGCCGCCTGGCTAACCTCTACCTCGATCAGCACTTCCTAGCAGGCATCGGCAACTACTTGCGCAGCGAAATTCTTTTTGTCGCTCGGCTCCATCCCAAGCTGAGGCCCATAGACTGTACGGCAGAGCAACTTCTTGTTCTGGCTGAGGCTTCGATTGCGATCGCCCGCCAATCTTACAAACACAAAGGCATCACCAACGACCTCAACCTCGCCAACCAGCTCAAAGCCGACGGAGCTAGCTACCGCGAGTACCGCCACTGGGTCTTTGCTCGCAGCAATCAGCCCTGTCGAGTTTGCGATACGCCTATTGTCAAAGACACGATCAGCAGTCGGCGCATTTACTTTTGCCCTTACTGTCAGCCGTTAGCGGCTACTGCGTAAGCTCAGCCAAAGGGAGTCAAGAGAAGCCGAGCTAAGTCAAATCAAGCTAGGTCAAGCTAGGCGGACAATAGCCAAGGCCGCAAACAAATTTTTTGAAAAAAGCCTCAATGTCTTCTGGGTGCAACTCGCCATGCGAGACAATCACCGCGCTATAGAGACTGGCAACATCAGCAACCGATACGCCCAAATCCAATGCAGCCAGCGCGTCGCAATCTTTCGCTGAGAGCTTAAAGGCGTATCCATTTTCTTTCAAAAAAGACAGAAAGTTCCCCTTTAAAGGAGGTAACAGCTCGTGGCTTAGTTTGATCCGCACAATCCACCTATCTACCAAGTAGATGACAGTCACCGACATCAGGTCAAGAGAAAGCTGTCCAGACAAATAGGTCATCAGGCGTAAAACCAAGCTTGTATTCGCAAAGCAATAGGTGTACTGCATAGTTTTGGCAAGTGGTTACCTATAAATAATAGCCTTCAGACCTTAAGAATTTGTGAAGTTTTTTGTTGCTATATCAGACCCTAAGGGCCAACTGTTTACGCAGATTCAGGAACCCCGCAAATGGTGATAGACAGCGGCGATATATCACAAAATTAATGACTCATTAACCACAGCACCGCTGGTAAAGTTACAAAGCTCATAATTGTAGAGAGCACAATCGTCTTAGCCACGCGGTCGGTATCACCGCCTAACTCAGTGACCCAAATCAGCGTATTCACCGCCACCGGCATCGCCGACTGCATGACCAAAACCGTCAAGTCCAACCCTTCTAGACCTAGCAGCCGACCGAGCGTATAAGCACTCAGCGGCGAGACAAACAGCCGTAAACAGGCCGCAAACAGTTCGTACAAACCAAAATTTAGCCGCGTTTGCGACAGTTGAATGCCCAGCGTTAGCAGCGCTACGGGAATGGCCGCACCGCTCAGCAACTGGAGCGCACGGTCAATCGGCACCGGCACCGCCCAGCTCAACTTGAGTAAAATAATGCCTCCAAGCGTTGCCCAAAAGACGGGCAGGCCCAGCGTTACGCGCACTCCGGCGGCAAGCCCTTCACCTTTTAAAATAATCGGCCCTACGCTGGCAATAAAAATAGAGGAGGCCACCAAGTACACAATCGCCCGCGCCAGCCCTGCTTCACCTAGCGCAAACAGGATGAACGGAAGGCCGATATTGCCAGAATTGGCCAGCAATGTCGTCGCCACCAGGCTCTTACGACTCTCAACCGGCAGTCGAAAAATGCGGCCTAAGGCGATCGCCACGCTATACAGCACACCGCAGTTCAGTAAAAATCCCGCGACAATGCCCAGCGCACTCCCTAGCGCCAGCTCACTCTCATACAGCCCTGTTATCACCAGTGCTGGCAGCAGCGCGTAAATATTCGCTCGCGCCAACGTCCGCAAATCTAGCGAAAACCGTCGCCCTATCCACACGCCAACCAAAGCCACCAGCGCCACCGGTAATACTGCCGATACCAACACCGCTCCTATCCCACTCATCCGCACCCCCCTCCCAAACTCAAACGCGTTCCATTCTCCCTTGCTCTCGCGATCGCCTTCTCACCCCACAGCCTATTGTTCGCAAAATCATCACCCCTTATGCTTTAAAAGCGCCGCATTCAAAGAAACGCCATGACTACCGATCCCAACCAAGTTCGTCAAATGCTCAAAGCCGAGAATTTCGGCGATCGCATCAAAGCCGTCAACCAACTTCGCGACCTTGATCCCGCCCTGGCCTTCGAGCTAATCCAGCCTCTCTGCGACGATCCCAACACGCGCGTTCGCTACGCCGCCGTCAGCCAAATCTCCACGCTGGGCGAGCAAGACAAATCAACGGCCCTAAAAATTCTTACCGCATCCCTCGGCGATCCCGAACCAGACGTTCAAGCCGCCGCCGCCGACGCCCTAGGCGCACTCAAACTCACCGAATCGTTAGACGATCTCAGAGAACTCTACGGCATGACCAGCGAGTGGTTAGTTCAAATGAGTATTGTTGCCAGCCTAGGCGAAATGGGCGGAGCCACCGACGATAGCCGCGCCTTCGACCTGCTGACATTAGCCCTTAGCTCAGACAATTCGCTCGTACGCGTTTCGGCTATCGGCGCACTCGGCGAACTGCAAGACGACAGAGCGCTCCCCCTGCTGCTCCCCTACGTCAACAGCCAAGACTGGCAAGAGCGCCATCGCGTAGCCCAAGCGTTAGGACACTTCATTCGCAGCGAAAAGTCCACCCCTAGCGAAGCTCATCAGGCACTGCAAAAGCTTGCTCAAGACGACTCCGATCTCGTAGCCGAAACAGCCAAAAACCATCTGGCTAATCGCTAAGATCTGGCCAGTCACTCTGGCCAATCATTCTGGCCAATTGTTCTGGCTAATCATTAAGGCTTACCGAGTCAATCATTACCGCAAACAGCCCCAACAATTAACGGAACACATCCAGACAAAAGGTTCTCCAGAAGGCGCTTTAAAGCGTAAGTTAAAGCACAAGACGCTATTCAACGCATGCATCTATCATGCATCTACTTAGATGTTCTGATAGACTAGAAATATATCAAAATAGATTAGTTAGAACATCTACCTAAGCCCCTGCACCAGCAAAATTAAAGGTCTACGGCTGTACGGCTGTGGTTTGCTGCCATGCGTTCTGTTGCCACGCGTAGAGAACGGCCGCCAGAGGCCAGCTATACTAAAGCTATCTGCATCGCCCCTACAGACCACGACAAATAAAAGAAAATTTAGATAAATCCAGCCTTAAGAAGACCCTACAAAGAAGTCAACAATTCACTTTATCCACGCGCTGTCGCTAACATTTAATATCTAGCCAGATATCTAGCGAGTAGACCATTGTCTACGGCAGTGTGCCAGACAAAGTATGTATTTGCCAGGAGAATACACCAGTGACCCAAGCTAGACCAGAATCTTCGTCACCCGCTGCGTCTTCTGCGATTAAGCGCTGGGAAAGTCTCAGTTTTACCTCTACGCTTTATCTGCGCCCCATTATAGATACGCTGCTAGAACTTACCCCTGATCCCCTCCATGACGAACTGCGATTAGGCTTACAAGAAGCACTGGTTAATGCCGCAAAGCATGGCAACCACCTCGACCCTAAAAAGATTGTTTCTGTCCGTCATGCCAAGGCCAAAGGTTATTACTGGTGGATTGTGAGCGACCAGGGCGAAGGCTTTGAAAGACCGACCCTTTGTGGCTGCCTTGCTTCAGACGACAAAGCGGTGAGTGAATGTGGGCGCGGCCTCTTCATTTTGCATCAGGTTTTTGATCAGGTGCTTTGGAGCGAAGATGGCAAGGAAATCTATTTGGCCAAGCAGGTTCGCACCTTGCCTTCAGTGACATTGACGCCTATCGCCTTTCTCAAGCTGGTGGAATCGCTATGGCGCAGGTGGACTACCATTGCGATTCGCAGCGCTTAGCTCGGCTGAGAGGAGAGGAGAGAAGAGGGGGCACGAGCAATTCGCGATAGATTAATTTACGGTTAGATCAATTTACGACTAGATCAATTCGTGATTAATTGTTTTGCCTTGCCTTTTTTTCGCCATGCGAAGGACAAGGAGGAGCCTTGAGCGTTTTGTCTAACCAGCCGATTGCCTGCTGAAGTCTAGGGAGAGCCTCTTCTGGTTTATCTTTGAGCATGTATACTAATGCGGCAGCAGCCTGCTCGCGGGCGCGAACTGAGCGGTTTGCACTTAGCCGGTGCCAGTCATTCGGCGCGATCGCTAACTGCTCTGCCAATGCCTGAGCCAACGCTTCGGGGCCAAACGACTTCAGCACAGAGCGATCGGGATAATCGCTGATGGGGACATTTGAATTAGAGTTAGACGGGTTACCGGTATTAGAAACCGGTGTAGATGTAGGGATTGCCAAAATTGTAATTCCTCATACATAGAAAAGGCTATCTATAATACTTTACTTGCTATGAAACTATTGAGTCGGTCAAAGCAGCGCCCGCCCACCTTGCCCAGTGACGAAGATCTGGCCAGCTTCGAGCAAGACCTCAAAAAAACCGCTGACGAATTTTTACGCGTGCGCGATCGCTTCTTCGCCATTCGCCGAGCCAAAGCCAAATACGAACAAGCCACCGACATTGATAAGAGCAACCTTCCCCAAGAAGAACTTGCCCAGCTCGAAGAACGCGTCGAATCCCTTAAAATTACCTTAGAAAGCCAGCTTCTTTCCTGGCGCGAAGCCAGCGAACCCTTCTGGCAAATCGTTCGCTACGTTGGGCTAGGACTGGTTGTTGGCTGGGCACTAGGCTTCTGGATGGCAGGCAAAAGAGCCTCAGCCGACCGCGAGTCAGCTAGTCTTCAATCTGTTCCTACCCTTTCAGCAACCATCTCACCCGATTCATCTCGCCGCCTCGACTAATCATGACTACTCAGCGCATTAAGCACATTCTCACATCCGGCCAACCTGGAGAAACTCTCACCATTCAAGGCTGGGTACGAACCAAACGCGCTGCCAAAAAGTTCACCTTTATCGAAGTCAACGACGGCTCCGCCATGAGCGGGCTACAGGTTGTCGCGGGCGAAGACATGCCTGGATATGCCGAAAGCATGGAGCGCATCAGTACCGGGGCCTCGGTCGCCATCAGCGGCACCCTCGCCGAGTCTCCCGGCAAAGGCCAGCGCGTAGAGCTACAGGCCAGCCACCTTGAAGTTTTTGGCGAATCTGATGGCGAAACCTATCCCCTCCAAAAGAAACGCCACTCCTTCGAATTTCTGCGCACCATCAGCCATTTGCGCAGCCGCACCAATACTTTGGGCGCAGTCTTCCGCGTTCGCAACGCCTGTGCGACTGCCATCCACAGCTTCTTTCAAGAAAAAGACTTTTTGTGGATGCACACCCCCATCCTCACGGCCAGCGATTGCGAAGGCGCAGGCGAGATGTTTACCGTCACCCGCTTCAACCTTGACGATATTCCCAAAACCAAAGACGGCCAAGCCGACTATAGCCAGGATTTCTTCGGCAAACCCGCCTACCTCACCGTCAGCGGCCAGCTCGAAGCCGAGATCATGGCGATGGCCTTCAGTAATGTCTATACCTTTGGCCCCACTTTTCGCGCCGAAAACTCCAATACCTCTCGCCACCTCGCCGAATTTTGGATGGTCGAACCCGAAATGGCTTTCTGCGACCTAGAAGGCAACGCTGACCTGGCCGAAGCCTTTTTGAAGTACGTTTTTTCCTATGTGTTAGAGCATTGTCCAGATGACATGGCTTTTTTCAATGAGCGCATTGACAACACCATTTTGGAAACAGCCGAGAATATTATTAACAGTGAGTTTGCTCGCATTACTTATACTGAGGCGATCGCACTTCTAGAAGCTGCCATCAAAGGTGGCAAAACCTTTGAATACCCGGTTTCTTGGGGCATCGACATGCAGTCCGAGCACGAACGCTACCTAGCTGAAGAACACTTCAAAAAGCCGGTTATCGTCACCGATTATCCCAAAGAAATCAAAGCTTTCTACATGCGTCTAAACGACGACAATAAAACCGTCGCCGCGATGGACGTGCTAGCGCCCCGCATTGGCGAGATTATTGGCGGTGCGCAGCGGGAAGAAAGATTGGCGGTATTGGAGCGCCGGATTGAAGCGGCTGGGCTTCCCCAAGAAGACTACTGGTGGTATTTGGATCTTCGTCGCTATGGCACCGTCCCCCATGCTGGATTTGGGCTGGGATTTGAGCGCTTGGTGCAGTTTATGACGGGCATGACGAACATTCGAGACGTGATTCCGTTTCCGAGAACGCCGGATAATTTAGAATTTTGATCCTTGCGGGGGATGTATGACTTGCGGAGGATGGATGAGAGTTTAGGCGTAACGGGAAATAAACAAAACAGCGCTAACCCTCCACGACCCCTTATTCTAAGAATCACCATAAAACTAATCACCATAAAAGCCTCCATCGCCTAGCCAAAAGCTAAGTACCCGTTCCCATGCCCAAAGTCCTCACCATCTTCAACGGCAAAGGCGGCGTCGGCAAAACCACCACTGCCGTAAACTTAGCCGCCATCTTTGCCGAAACTCAATCCGTCCTTCTCGTAGACGCCGACACCCAAGGCTCTGCTAGTTGGTGGGCCGACCGCAGCGACACCGCCTCTTCTGCTGGCCTCGGCTACGACGTTGGGAAAGAAACCAAACCCGCATTGCTTGGTAAACTAAAAGATATCGACAGCTATGATCTAATTGTCGTAGATACGCCTCCCGCCCTCGACTCCAAGTCCGTCGCTGCCATTCTTCCTATCACCGATTACCTGCTTCTACCGACTCCGCCTGCGCCAATGGACATCGCCGCCCTAGTCCAAGCTGTTCGCAGTGCGATCGCCCCTACAAAAGTTAGATACCGCGTCCTTCTAACCAAAGTAGACTCCCGCAGCCTCAACGAAGCCAAAGACGCCCAGACCATGCTCAAAGAACTAGACATTCCTGCCTGCCAGGGTTTTATTCGTATGTACAAAGCCCACGAACGCGCCGCGCTCGAAGGGGTTTCTATTATTCAGCTACGCGGCGCAAACGCCAAAGAAGCCAGCGCCGACTATAGAGCGATCGCCCAAGAAATTCAAACCGATTGGAAAAAACCATGAGCAAAAAGAGCATAGCCGACCTCCTCAAAGAAGAAGTGGAAAAAGAAGAAGTGGAAAAACCCAAAGCCACCGAAGCCCGCAAAAACCCCGCCAAGAAAACCGCCGAAAGCAAACCTGCCGAAGCCAAGTCCGCTAAAAGCAAGCCTGCTGAAACTAAAGCAAAATCTACGATCGCAAAATCTACAGCCGCAAAATCCTCATCGACCCCAGCTCAAAGCACAGACACCTCCCAAGCGGCAGCCGACGCCCTTAACAAAAAAATTGCCACCCTCGAAACAGAACTTAGCAAGGCCAATGAGCAAATCAGCGCCCTGCAAGAAGATATCGCAACTCATCAAGAGCGAATCTTTGAACTAAAAGACAATCTAAAAAAGGTAGAGGGCGCTAGCAAAGAGCAGGCCAATCAGCTCGATAAGTCCACCGCTGAGCTAACAGAAGCCAAACAAACGATCCTTAAGCTGACGGAAGCTCAGACAGAAAAGGCAGATATAGAAACAGCCACCCCGGAAAAGACAGCCGCTGAAAACAAGTCCGAAAAACAGGCGCTCAGTATCCGTCAATCTAGACGCCCTAGCTACAAATCCATCCCCGAGTACGCCATTCAAAGAGGCACTCCCGCTAGCGGCCAAAACAACAGCATGATGAGCGACGACGACATCGGCTGGGTCGATTAGGCTACGGTTAGGCCACGCGGTTAGACCACGGTTAATTCAGTGTCAATCCAATACGGATGAACTCGGCGACCAGCTTTGCTCAGCTCATTTTTTAGGCAAATCGTCTAAAATTGCCAAAGCAAGTCCGCCAAACCCAACTCGCTAAAATCAACCCGCCAAAACCAGGCCGTCAAAGTCAGGCCGTCAAAGTCAGGCCGTCAAAATAAGATTGCTAAAGACGCTCATCAGGAAACTTTCCATGCTTTTGCATCCATTCAACCATCAGCCCAAGTCCAAAAGCGCTAGAAAGCCCCTTGCCCTGCTTGTTGCCCTCATTCTTATCCTAACCACCGCTTGCTCCGACAGTGCTCAGCAAACTGCCCCGGAAGGAGCGCCCGATCCGCTGGCCTCTACCGAGCAAGCCGCACCCGAAGACGAAGCTGCTCGCCGCGAAGCCTGGGAAACTCAGGTTCAGCGTACCCGCGATGTTCTGAGCAACATGGATCGTGACGAGCTGATTGGCTCCGACTATACCAAAGGCCCTAAAGACGCCGACGTGGTGCTAATCAAGTTCTCAGACTTCGAGTGTCCTTACTGCGCCGTAGCCGCCGCCAACCTCAAGCCTTTCCTTGCAGAGCATGAGTCTGACGTTCTCTACATTTATAAGAACTTTCCGCTCACCAACATTCATCCCGAAGCCATGCCCGCTGCCAAAGCTGCCTGGGCCGCTGGCAAACAAGGTAAGTTTTGGCTTTATCACGACGGCCTGTTTGCTTTTCAAGACAAGCTGGGTGAAGGCTACTATGTATCGCTAGCCAAGGAGATGGGGTTGAATATGGAGCAGTTTGAGCGCGATCGCAATAGCCCCGAAGCCCAAGCCGCTATCGATCAAGACGTTAAACTCGCTGAAGCCCTACAGGTACAGGGCACTCCCACGTTCTTCCTCAACGAATATCAGCTTCCCGGCAACGCGCCCCCCGAACTCTTCAACCAGGCCGTCACCGAACTCAAAGCCGAAATTCAGCAGAAAAAACCAGCCCCATAAATTTCGCAGCAATCTATCTATAAAAAGCCCCTTTTCGCCATTATTTTGATAGTCTGACCATACCAGTGATCCGCTGAAAATTGATGGCATACGACTCTAAAACCTTTGGCCAAAGCCCATTCGGAGCGACAACACCAGACGCTAGCAAACCAGACGCAGCGAAAATTTCACCTACAGACGAGGGCTTAGACAAAGGCTCAGAGGATTTAGACAAAGGCTCAGAAACCTCCGCCGAAGCCGCCCAAAAAGCCGGTAAAGTTGCAGGGGCTAATACCGCCGCTACCACTGCCGCTACCGCCCCCACCACGCCCAAACTGAAAGACAGACTTTCCCATCTTTCTCGCATCACCGGACAGCTGACAGGGGCAAAAACGGATAGCCAAACAGAGGCAATATCTGGCGATTCCGCCCCCAAAACATCAGCCGCTAAAACCCGAGCTAGGGCCAGCAAGTCCGCCCCCAAGTCCACCACTCGCAAAAGCAAAAAGAACCCCTCGGCGAAAGCCGGGATAGAAGCAGCCGAAGCCGAAGTCGCCCGTCGCTTTCAGGCCGAAAACCGCAACGCCTATCTTTCTCTTGTTTACAAAACGGGCATTTCCGGACTCATCTGGGCCGTCCTTCGGCTTCTTCATTACGAACTGCCCAAAAATGTTTTTGCCATCATCAACATCATCATTCATCCGTTGGTGATTGCCACCGTTACGCTACTAGCCGCAGTGGGCCTTACCTTCTGGCTACGCTACCTGCTCAATGATTTAGCGATCCATACCCAGCAGCTCCACACCGATGCCGAAATCTCCAACGGCAAAAACTATCGCCCCACGCTAGAAATCGTGGGCGACTCGCTCGAATACAATCCTCGGCTACGTAAAAACTTCGCCGCGCTATTCAACGTTGCTTCCATTTTAATTTGCTGCCTGGCGAGCTATCTGATGATTTTTGCGGCTTTTCCTGAATAGCTTTGATGGGGTGGGCGATCGCAAAAAAGTCGTCCCTGAGCCAGCTATTGCAGAAAAAAATAGCGCCGATTGAGAACCCTACTTCTTTTCGGGATCCATCTGTTCTTGCTTCGGATCTATTGGCACTCTCCACTCACTCGCAGAGCCTAATTCACTAATCGTGTCTTGGTGCGCAGCATACAAGTTTGCTAACACCGCGTTAATCTGTTCCTCCGAGCAAGTCTCTATGAGTGCGCCCAACACCTCCGCTGCATTTGCCGCGCTCTGGCCTAAAAATGGACTCAGCCCCCAAACATCTTCTACCCATTCTTGGGCACCCTCGCTTTCAAACATAAAATCGTAGAGCAGTTTTTGGGCGGTTTTTCGGCTCACAGTCATGGATTAGGGTCTACCTGAGGGATCAAAGTCGTCTCTAGCCTATCGTGCGATCGCCCAGAATAGATAAGGCCGATGGCAATAAAATCCTCATAGCCGCGCTCCCGCTTATAAGCCGCTTATATCAGGCGCTCATGTCAAGCGCTTATATTACTTATATTAGTCCCAAGTATCTAAAGCGGCTGTCCAGGTATCTAAGAGCTGCGTAACTTGCGATCGCCTAGATTCAAAAGTAGCCGCTATCCAAATAAAGATCAGCCCCAGCACAATGCCAACTGCCCACAGTAGAAGAGAGTAAGCGCTAATAAACAGCCACAGAACGCGAACAATTTGAACAACAAATGTGAGGGTGCCAACGTATAAAAATGCGCGAACTTTCAGCGTCAGCCCTGAAAAGATAAAGCCCAAACAGAGAATCAGCGTGAGTCCGGCATACAACAACATCGGGTCAGCCGTTTCTGCTTGATATAACGCAGTAAGCGCGATCGCAACGCTAGCGAGAATTCTAAGCAGGTGGCGTTGCTGCCTTTGTTGAATGGTTTGAAAATACGGATCGACTTGGGCGACGTAGAGAACCGAGAGTCCGGCGATAAGGGCAACACCTAACGCCGTAAGCAAAGATTGACCATCGAGATAGTCTAAAATCGCCCAGTCTAAGAGCAAAATGCTGAGATAGCTAAGACGAATACGGTTACAGGCTTTTGCCATCCAGGCATAAAAAGCACTAACAGCGAGCAGCCCAGGAATTTTTATTTGAAGGACGGTGGTGGCAATAGTTAGCATGGGTAGCCAAATGCTAAATAGTCTAAAAGGGCGAAGCGGCCAGCCCCACCGTTCCCAAGGCAGGCGGTAGATCACAGCACCAGCGATGCAGGCAATAACGCCTGCCCAGATGAGCAAAGCAGCGCTATCGAAAAATAGCTCATATCGGCTGAAGGCCAAGCACAAGAGTATTTCTAGCAGGCCGATGCTTGTCCAATTGCTGTGGTTGGTGACGAAAGTTTGCGGCGTCCAGCGGCGGTTGCCGACCATCAGCGCATAGGCGGCAAGAAAAAGCGAGATGATTAGCCAAAGTCGGGTGCCATGAGGTTGGCTAAGTCCAACGCTAAGCGCAAGTACACTTAGAATGTTGCTAAAGAGCCAGTGCAAATGAGCGGTATTTTGAACCGCGGCCATAGAGAGTTTTAGGTAGCGCTGGAGCCAGGGACTGAGCCATTTTTCGAGCAGGGCAATGACCAAGGCGAGCGCCGCTAGCAACGTAACGCCATCGCCAAGACTGCCGCTAGAAGCTTGCGACAGTTGGTAGATAAGTAGCTCGTAAGCGCCCGCTGTAAAAGCCAGTAGGCCAAGGTAGCTGAGCGAACTGAGCTTAGGGTTTCTGCGTCCAATGGCGGTAAAGATAATGGCGGTTGCGAGGGTGTAGAGTCCGGTTTCGGCTGAGAGTGCAAGCCAACTGTTTGACAGCTCTCCAGTTGACAGATCTCCAGCCAAGGGAGCATAGGTTACGAGGTGACCCAACCCGCCGCCAATAAGGGCGTAGAGAAACGGAATACCGTGCCAGCTCAGGCGATAACCAGGATGCTTTTTGACCCAAAGATCACCCATGATTTGAGCGATGAAGGCCAGAATTAGGAAGGCAATTCCGTGTTCTTTAGCGCCTATGGTTCCATGGTTCAAAAGCCCAAAAACAACCACGCTGGCTATTGTCCAGCCGAGGCTCCAGTACTTCCATTCTGCGGGCCGGTGGTGAATGTTTTCGATCAGGGCGGCGGCGAGCAAAATAGCGGCAAAGATGGAGTAGGCAAGTGGCTCTTGGGGTGGGGCACCGGGAGCAGGGGGAAAAGTAACTGTAGCAACAACGGTTTGGGTGAGCGCGAACAGAGCTAGCAGCGCAAAACTCCACAGCAGACAGGACTTTTGGTAGAGCGCGCTGAGTAATCCCGATCGCCGAGAAATGAGTCTAGGCAGCAGCCAAAGCGCCCAAATTTCAACTGCATACAGACTCAAAACCCATCCGGCGTCGAGATCAGGAAGTTTGCTAAGGCCATATAGCAGGATGCTGTTGACGAGAGCGATGGCTTCGCCGACGGCAAATAGGGTGGCGGGTAGGGTGCGCCAAATGCGGCTGTTGAATCCGGCGAAAAGGGTGGCGATCGCAAAGTTAACGATAGCAGTTGTCCAAGTCAAAAATATCCAGGGCGTCTGTAAGATCAAGGCCCCAGTTGAAAGGACAGCAGCGGTTTTGGGATAAAGCGTGCGGCGATGATTGGCGATCGCCGAAAAGAGAATAGGAACAGGCAACCAGAGCCAGTGGGGCTGTTGGTGATAGTGAATGACTAACAGCAAGTAGGCGATCGCCAATAGCCCAATGCCGCCGAACCAAAGGTTTTTTCGCCAGCGATCGCTACGACTAATCAGATGGGCCAGAATTTCTATAGCGCCGCTTCCCAAGGCTACGTACGTCCAGCCTTGAGTGGTTAGGCCCGGTGCAAAGTAATGGATTGACGTGGCGATCGCCATTAACCCAGCCGCGTGAGTCAGCGTTGCGATCGCTAGCGATTGGCGGCTGCGCCCAACGGCAATTAGCGTGAGGGTTGAAAGCGTCAGATTGGCCACTGCTGTAGGACTGCTAGAAAAGCTGAGCAGCGTGAGTCCGGTACCCATGAGCAGGGCAATTAGCTCTGTTTGTTTAGCAAGTTTGCCCTGCTGAAGGCGGCGTAACCAAGCGGCTAGAAAAAGGAGCGCAAGAACCAGCGGAAACAGCCCTAAACTAACCCAAACGTCGCTGTCTAAGGGACTTCCTTTAATGTGTGAGAGGGCCGTGAGCAGATGGGTTCTAGCAGGAGCAGGGAGGACAGGCCAGAGCAGCCCATAGGCTTGGCAAGCTACGCCGATAACGGCAAATAGGTAAGACGACTTCCAAGTTTGTTGGAGTTTATCTTTAAGCAGCCAAAGGGCGATCGCACTGACACCTATCGCTTGCCAGGGCGGACTTTGAGAATTGGAAACGGCCCAGCCGAGAAACAACAGTCCAAAACCTGCGAAGTTCCAAAAGCGCCTTGTAGCCTTGGTTCTAGATAGCCAAATGGCAAGGCCGCCGCAGATGCCCGCCGCCAAGCCAAGCTGATGGGGGGGAACTTGCGTAATGAAGAGACTGCGGAAAAGCAAAATGGTAATGGCGATCGCGACCGTCAGCGGATCAAAAGAAAATCGCCCGGAGCGAGAGCGCTGAGACTCGGATAGCGCATCGTCATCAGAACCGATAGGCTCAGAGACAGACGGCTGACGATCTTGATAGAACAAATTTGCCGCGCTGCCAACGGTGCCAAGATAGGTCGCGACAACTGGCCAAAAGCCTGCGCCCGCCAGCCAGCCGAACTGTAGCCAGCTCAGGCCGATGAGATTGAGCTTATTTAATCGACTATTGAGCAGTTTGGAAGCAATGAGGCTAAGAATAACCGCCGCCAGCACGCCAAAGCCGATACCCGCAATGCTGCCAAACACGCTGAGCGCATCTATCATCCAAAAGTTGATGGGAATAAGTAGAGCGGTGGCCAGCGACAGCATTTTGGCGGTGGTTTGTAGCTGATCTCGGCGGCCCGTCCAAAGGCTAGCGCCCCAAAAGGTGAGGGTGTAGGCAAACAAAATGGCATATTGACCAACGGCGGAGAACGACTGCCACTGACTCGCCGCCAAAACGCCAGAGGAAACCACCACCAGAAAAACGCCCAAGAACAAAAGCCAGATCACGCTAATTTCGCTTAGCAAAGACTGAAGGGCTCTAGAGAGGCCGCTGGCCCGAGTGGGCGATGAAACTTCATCTGAGACTTCACCAGAATCTGCTACGGCTGTGGACTCAGCAGTGGCCAACGCCAGCTCCCTTTCTGCCGTGATAAAGTCCTTAAAAGCTGGTTCGCCGCTGCTCGTTAGCGACCTTTGCGCCGTCGGGGATGGGCGGGGCGTCGGGAGTCGCTCGCTGAGCGTTGCCGCTAGTTCTTTCACCTGTTCATCCGAGAGCAAACCGAGCCGCACCCAGTTGTCCATTCCCTGCAACAAATTTTGGCGGACTCGATCCGAATTGAGATCCAGGCGAAATTTAATCTGCATGATGATTTTCCATTCTTACCGCCTAGCATACGGGGAGACCTGTAGAAATTCACTTTAATGACGCCAGATTTCGGAGTGGACAAGTGATGAGCGATCGGGGCGTTAAAATAAAGGGGCTTGTGGATGGAGGCTAGAAAACGTTGATAAGTGAGAAATGCCCCTGTGGGAGTCGAAGGCCTTTTGCGGCTTGCTGTGGCCTTTATCTAGCAGGCCAAAAGGTAGCGCCTACGGCAGAGGCTTTGATGCGATCGCGCTACACCGCATTTTGCAAAAGCCAGGCCGATTATCTAGTGGCAACTCACCACGCTTCCACCCAACAGCCCGACGACCGGGAGGCTTTGCAAAAAACAATTCGCAATACGGAATGGAAAAATCTGATAGTGCTCAATTGCCAAAAAGGCAAAAGCCGCGACAAAACCGGGGTGGTAGAGTTTGTCGCGGCCTGTCAGCCTCGCAAGTTGTTGTTAGTTTCATCGGCTGCTACAGCGGCTGCTACAGCGGCGGTTTCGGCATCGGCCCAGACAACAGATAGCCCAGAAACTTTGATGCAGCTACATGAGCGATCGCGCTTCGTCAAAGAGAACGGTCAGTGGTTCTATACCGAAGGCGACATTCTGCCAGACTATCAGCCCAAGCGCACCGATCTTTGCTGGTGCGGCAGCGGCAAAAAGTTTAAGCAGTGCCACGAAAAGAAACCTGAAAGCGATCGCTAGAAGATATCTGCTATAAAGACAACTTCTAGAAGACGCCTGCTAAATGCCAATGCTGCTAAGCGTGTTGAGCAAACGGCTGAGATTAGCCGTCACTTGAGGATGCTCCACTTCAAACTGTTCTATTAAAGTAGGTAAATGCTGAACGGTTTTATCGCGAGTCTCTTGATCTTGAGGATTTTCTAGCTGTACCTCGACATCATGGATCAGCGCTAGCAGCTTTTCTTTAACGGTGACATCGGTGCTCGATAGCCGATCAATTTCGGCATGTAGTGCCTGAATCGACTTGCCGACTTCTTCTTGGCTCATAGCAGTTCTTCTTTAGATGAGTAGTTGTTTAAGCTTAAAAAGCGTACATCTATTGTAGTAGGCGCTGGCTAGGTCGTCTGAAAAATCAGCCGGAGGCCCCTTTAAAGCAGGCAATAAGCTTTAGCTGCTTGGTATAGTTAGAGGCTATAGGAGATTTTAAAATGGTTGGAAATGCTTCTCGTTCGACTAGCTCGACAGCTGGCAATAAAGCGACGGCTAATGCTGATTATGAATCGCAAACGCAGGCGATCGCGCGGCAGCTTCTAGCCGACAGCAAAGGAAAGCAAAACATCTTTTCCAAGCTAAAAGATCAGATGAAATGGGACGATAAGCTGCTGAGTTGGACAATGGACAATCCGGGACTGCGAGTGCAGATGTTCCGGCTAATCGACTGCCTGCCAGCGCTGAGCACAAAGTCAGAGATTGCCAGCCACCTGCAAGAGTACTTGGGCGACGACAGCGTTGAAGTTCCTCAGGCGCTCAAAAATTTGTTGAACTATGGCGATCCAAAGTCTATACCGGGGACAGTTGCGGCGACCACACTTTCGAGTGCCGTAGAGACACTAGCGCGAAAATACGTGGCAGGCGAGAATTTGCAGCAGGCGCTCAAAAGTATAGAGCGACTCCGCAAACAGTCGATGGCCTTTACCGTAGATCTGCTGGGCGAGGCGGTAATTACTGAAGTGGAGGCCGAGGCGTATCTAAACCAGTATTTAACGCTGATGGAACAGTTGGCGATCGCGGCCAAAAGCTGGCGCGAAATCCCGCAGATTGATGTGGCTGACGGCGAAAATTTGCCCAGGGTGCAGGTTTCTGTAAAGCTAACGGCGTTTTACTCACAGTTTGACCCGCTAGATGTGAAAGGTTCTAGAGAAAAGGTGGGTCATCATATCCGGACTTTGTTGCGACGAGCGAAAGCGCTGGGCGTAGCGGTTCACTTTGATATGGAACAGTATCGCTATAAGGATGCGACGATAGAGACACTAAAATTGCTTTTGATGGAAGAAGAGTTTCGAGCAAGAACAGATATTGGCGTGACGATACAGGCTTATTTGCGCGATAGCGATGAAGATCTCGAAGGTTGGATCGAGTGGGCTAAAAAGAGAGCGCACCCGGTTACGGTTCGTCTGGTAAAAGGAGCTTATTGGGATCAAGAAACCATTATCGCGAGACAGAACTACTGGCCAACGCCGGTTTATAACCACAAGGCTTCAACCGATGCGAACTTTGAGCGCTTAACGCGGCGGCTGTTGGAGAATCATGAGTATTTGTATGCGGCAATAGGTAGCCACAATGTGCGATCGCAAGCCCTAGCCCTAGCCATCACGAAAGAACTCAACATTCCCGCTCGCCGCGTCGAGTTTCAAGTTCTTTACGGCATGGCCGACACAATTGCGATCGCCCTGGTAAAGCAAGGCTGCCGGGTGCGCGTGTACTGCCCTTACGGCGATTTGATTCCAGGCATGGCCTACCTGATTCGCCGCCTGCTAGAGAACACCGCAAACAGCTCCTTCCTCCGCCAGAGCCTAGAAGATCGACCCGCCGCAGAACTTTTGGCCATTCCAACTTGGGGCGAAGGTGACCATGACGGTGATGAAGTGCTGCCGATTCCGATAGCTTTACCAGGATCTGACGTTACTCGTATTAACCCAGCAGCAGACGTAGACTATGCCGTGATGCAGCACCGAGAAGCAGCCAATGCCTCGCTATTAACGGTAAAACAACAGTTTGGCAAAACCTACCTGCCGCTGATTAACGGTGAATCTGTGCAGACAGAAGAGACTATTGACTCTGTGAATCCTTGCCATCCGGCAGAAGTGGTGGGCACGATTGGCCAAATTAATATCGAGCAGGCTGACCAGGCGATGGCGGCGGCGAAAGCGGCGTTTGAAAGCTGGAAGAAAACACCGGCGAAAGCACGGGCGGCGATTATCAGTCAGGCGGGCGATCTATTAGAAAAAAGACGCCATGAGCTAAACGCCTGGATGGTGTTTGAGGGCGGTAAGCCTTTGCATCAGGCGGATGCAGAAGTCTCGGAAGCGGCTGATTTTTGCCGGTATTATGCAGCGGAGATGAATCGGCTCGATAGTGAGATTAATTATGATGTGGCGGGAGAGTGCGATCGCTATTTCTATCGACCCAAAGGCATCGTTTTAGTCATCTCGCCCTGGAACTTTCCGCTGGCGATTCCTATAGGGATGACAGTTGCCGCGCTAGTCACTGGCAACTGCGCATTGTTAAAACCAGCCGCAGCTACGTCTGTGATTGCGGCAAAAATTAGTGAGATTCTCACCGAGGCGGGCGTCCCTAAAGGGGTGTTTCAGTACATTCCAGGCCGAGGCTCTACGGTTGGCAGTCATCTGGTGAAGCACCCTGACGTCAACATGATTGTATTCACTGGCTCTCAGGAAGTGGGCTGTCAGATCTACGCAGAGGCGGCGATTTTGCGGCCTGGGCAGAAGCATTTAAAGCGCGTAGTCGCCGAGATGGGCGGGAAAAACGCGATTATCGTAGACGAAAGCGCCGATCTCGATCAGGCGGTGCAAGGCGTGGTTTATTCTGCCTTTGGCTACAGCGGGCAGAAGTGTTCGGCTTGTTCTCGCGTAATCGTTCATGCGCCGATTTACGATGCGTTTGTGGCTCGATTAGTAGAAGCGACAAAATCTCTTAACGTTGGCGATGCGGTTGATCCAGGAACGCAAGTTGGCCCGGTAATTGATGCCTCGGCGCAGCAGAAGATTTTAGGATATGTGGAAAAGGGTAAGAAAGAGGCAACGTTAGCGCTGGCATTACCGGCTCCAGAAGAAGGCTATTTTGTTGGCCCGACTATTTTTACGAATGTCGATCCCGAAGGGACGCTGGCGCAGGAAGAGATTTTTGGGCCAGTGCTTTCGGTGATGAAGGCCCAGACATTTGAGGAGGGAATTGCGATCGCCAACAACAGCCATTTTGCCCTCACAGGCGGCCTTTATTCCCGCACCCCGTCCCACATTGAGCAAGCCAAAGCCGAGTTTGAAGTCGGGAACCTATACATCAATCGCACTATCACCGGAGCCATTGTCGCCCGTCAACCCTTTGGCGGCTTCAAGCTCTCCGGCGTTGGCTCTAAAGCCGGTGGCCCCGACTATTTACTTCAGTTCTTAGATCCACGGACAGTGACTGAGAACGTGCAGCGACAGGGGTTTGCTCCCATTGAAGGCGTGGACGCTTAATCGGGCCATAAGCAAGAACTATGGCCAAAAGGTTGGATGCTCAAATTGATAGCCGGTGCTTTTGAGCTTTTGGTTGGATAAACGAACGTTGCGGCCTCGGCCTGCATTTTCGTCGCCGTCCCATTGTACGGGGGAGAGATTGGCGCGATCGCACACCCGTCCAATCAGCTCTTTGCGAGTCGGAATCTCATCTTGAACAACATTATAAATGCCCGAAAGCCGCCGCTCCTGCGCCCAGTCAATCGCGCCAACAATATCTAGCAAATGCACCCAGTTCGCGGCCTCTTCTCCTTTTCCGGGCAGCGTTTTTCCAGCTACGCGACTGTAAATATCCTCTACTGTGCGCCCTGGGCCATAGATACCGCCCAACCGCAGAACGCAAACCTTCAAATCAGAAGCGTCAGTCTCTAATAGCGTCTGCTCGGCAGCCTCCACAATTTTTCCGTTCTCTGTAGAAGGATTAGGCGGCATCACTTCGGTGATCCAAGCACCTGTGCTTTGACCATAGACAGAACAGGTACTGGTATAAATCAGCTGTCTTACGTTCGTTTTGGGCAACACTTTGGCGACAGTCTCAGCCGTACCCAGATAAGTCTCTCGGTAGTTAGCGCCTCGCTTAGAGCCAACGCACAAAAGAGCCACGTCTCTATCTGCAAGCGCTGCCAATAGCTTTTCTTCTTCTGTGCCCTTAAGGACAGCGACCTGCTGGGCCACTTTACTCAGCTCATCTAGGCGCTCTGGACGAGTCGTCGTCGCCAAAACGTCGAAGCCTTTAGACTGCCAGAGACGAGCAACCGTTTTGCCAACGTAGCCACAGCCAATTACGGCGGTTTTCATTATCGCTTTTCCTAAAAGATATTATTTGAAAGACGTTTTCCTTCGGTTCACATGATTTGCGCAATCCATCACGTGGCTATTATCTGCGCTGACTACGCCCGCTCCAAGCACTTTTATACAGAGATTTTGGGCTTTGAGATCATCCAAGAAACCTACCGGGCCGAACGCGATTCTTACAAGCTCGATTTGCGGGTGGGCAATTCTCTTTCAAAGAAACCCTGCCAACATGACCAAATAGAACTTTTTTCATTTGCCAATCCGCCAGAGCGCCCTAGCTATCCAGAAGCGAGAGGATTACGCCATTTAGCCTTTACGGTGGATGATTTAGAAGCTCAAATAGCCGCACTCAACCACCATAACGTTAAAACTGAGCCTATTCGCACCGACGAAATGACCGGGCAGCGGTTTACATTTTTTTACGATCCAGATGGATTGCCGCTAGAGCTGTATGAGCGTTGACATAACCTGTCAAAATAAAAACGCAATTGTGCAGATGCTAATAAATGCAAGGCGTTTCTTAATCATAAGCATCTATCTCAATCAACCGACTTCGACCGTAAGTATCTATTCGCAATCATAAGCATCTATTAGAGTCGCATTGAGTTTATTAAATGAATACACAAAGCTCAATAGATAAGAGCGGTGCTATGCTTATGTATAGAGTTTTGTATATTTATCAGCAAACTCTATAGACTCCTATCTATGGTAAGAAATTACTCTTACCCAAGCATGATTGATGCTGTCGTCCGACTCGTTATAGAAAGCTCCTTTAGTTAATGCCTACGCCAATGTTCAATCCTGATGCTCTCATTCAGACAATTTGGTTGATTCCTTGCTACCCCCTGTTAGGGGCGGCTCTGTCTATTTTTTGGTCGCCCGCCTTTATTCGCCAAACCGGGCCGCGTCCGGCGGGCTATCTCAATTTATTAACAACTTTGCTGGCCTTAGTGCACAGCGGTTGGGCGCTGTCGGCTGTGTGGAATCAGCCGCCCCAATATTTACAACTGCAGTGGCTGCAAGTGGCCGATCTAACGCTAACTTTGCCGTTAGAGCTGTCTAGCTTAACGCTGGGGGCAAGCGTCGCGATTGTGTTGCTGAACTTGCTGGTGCAGGTTTACGCCATCGGCTATATGGAAATGGACTGGGGCTGGAGTCGGCTATATGCCCTGCTGGCTTTGTTTGAAGCGGGAATGACCGGCTTAGTACTGTGCGACTCGCTGTTCTTTAGCTACATACTGCTGGAGATTTTGACCCTAGGTACTTATTTGATTGTGGGGTATTGGTTTAACCAGTCTTTGGTGGTCACCGGGGCGCGAGATGCGTTTTTGACGAAGCGAACGGGCGACTTGGTTTTGCTGATGGGCGTGCTGGCGCTATATCCGCTGGCGGGCACCTGGAACTTTAGCGAGCTGGCCGTTTGGGCGCAGTCGCAGCCGGAGGTAAACGCCTGGCAGATGGGCTTGCTGGGGGCGGCTTTGGTGGCTGGCCCGGTGAGTAAGTGCGCTCAGTTTCCGCTGCACTTATGGCTAGATGAAGCGATGGAAGGGCCGCTGCCAACGACGATTTTGCGTAACTCGGTGGTGATTGCCGTGGGCGCTTGGGTCATGGTGAAGATGGAGCCGGTGATTGCGCTTTCGCCCTTTGCAATGTCTTTAATGGTGGCGATTGGGACAATTTCGGCGCTAGGCGGAACGTCGATTGCGGTAGCGCAAATTGACGTTAAGCGAGTGATGTCCTATTTGGCTACGGCCTACATGGGTCTGATTTTTATTGCGGTGGGTACAGCGCAGGTACAGGCCGCTCTCTTGTTGGTATTGACTCATGCGGTGGCGACGGCGCTGCTGTTAATGGGAGTCGGGTCGGTCATTCTGGGCGTGGTGACTCAAGATATTACTCAGATGGGCGGACTGTGAGGCCGTCGTCCGGTGACGGGGCTGTCTATTTTGGTGGGGGCTGCGGGCCTAATTGCGCTGCCGCCGCTAGGTGGATTTTGGGCGCTGCTGACGATGATGGAGGGATTGGTAGACGCGCAGCGCTGGGGACTAGTGGGCGTGGTGCTGTTGACTAATGCGATCGCCGCTTTTGCAGTCATCAGGCTATTTGGCCGCATCTTTGCCGGTGAATCTAGACCCGGTCATATTCACAAATCTACGCCCTTTACCACGCGCGCACCAGAACCGATCT
>JBBSOB010000040.1:0-22503 GCA_038260205.1 Phormidesmidales cyanobacterium | reverse complement strand
GTCGACGTTTCTCAAGATGTAATTGTGCGCGAGATTGACTGTGGTACAGACCGCTACATTCCCGTACGCCCAATGACAGACGGCGAGCGAGTACTGATTCCGCTCAAGGATAGGCTGCTAGGCCGGGTGCCCGCAGAAGATGTGGTGCATCCCAAAACAGGCGAAGTTATTGTCGCCCGCAACCAGGCGATTACAGATGATCTGACCAAGGCTATTGGTGAGGCCAAAGTTAAAGAAGTAAAGGCCCGCTCTGCGCTAACTTGCGAAGCCGCCCGCTCTGTGTGTCAGCACTGCTATGGTTGGAGCCTAGCCCATTCCCACATGGTTGATCTCGGTGAGGCCGTCGGCATTATTGCGGCGCAGTCCATTGGTGAGCCAGGAACTCAGCTCACGATGCGTACCTTCCACACGGGTGGAACCTTTACGGGGGAGCTAGCGCCTCAGGTGACGGCAAAACGCGCCGGTACGATTAGAATTCCTGTCGATCAGCTGCGCATCCGTCCGTTTAGAACGCGCCACGGTGAAGATGCTCTGATGCTAGAAGCGAATGGCCAAATTGCGATTGAGTCGAACGACAAAGAATACTCCGTTTCGCTGCCGCAAGGTGCCATTTTGTTCGCTAAAGATGGCGACGAGATTAAGAAAGGCGAGATGATCGCCGAGATGCCCAGTACTAGCCGAGTCCGCAAAGTAACGGAGAAAGCCAGTAAGGACGTAACCTCTGACTTGTCGGGTGAAGTGATCTTTGATGGCCTAGTGCAGGAAGAGAAGACTGACCGACAGGGGAACATGACTCGCTTTGCCCAAAGGGGTGGCTTGCTGTGGGTGCTCTCGGGTGAGGTGTATAACTTGCCCCCAGGCGCTGAGCCAGTGGTTAAGAATGGCGATCGCGTAGACACAGAAGGCGTACTCGCCGAAACCAAGCTCATGACCGAGCGCGGCGGCATCGTCCGACTCACCAATACCTCCACCGACGGTAAAGGTGGCCGCGAAGTCGAGATCATCACCGCGTCTGTACAGCTAGACCAGTCAGAAGTAATTGTAGAAAGTGGTCAAGGCCGCGAGCACTATTTCTTGACGACCGCCAACGGCCAGCGTTTCTCTTTAAACGCAACGCCCGGCACCAAGGTCACCAACAACCAGGTCGTGGCCGAGCTAGTCGATGATACCTACCGCACCCAAACCGGCGGCATCATTAAGTTTGCAGGCGTAGAAGTCGCTAAGCGCGGCAAGGCCAAAAACGGCTACGAAGTGACTAAAGGCGGCACCATCTTGTGGGTTCCAGAAGAAGCCCACGAGGTGAACAAGGATATTTCCTTACTAATGGTAGAGAACGGCCAGTTTATTGAAGCTGGTACTGAAGTGGTCAAAGACATTTTCTGTCAGACCAGCGGCGTGGTGGAAGTAACGCAGAAGAATGACATCCTGCGCGAGATTGTGATTCGCCCTGGCGACATTCACATGGTGGATAGCCCAGATGTGGATGAAAGCAAGAGCGGCACCATTGTCAATGCAGGCGAGGAGGTCATGCCAGGCGTGGTCGCGGATGCGCTGCGCTACGTAGAGTATGTCGAAACCCCCGAAGGAATGGCGCTACTGCTGCGTCCCGTGCAGGAATTTGAGGTGCCCGACGAGGCAAAAGTGCCTAGCCAGGACTCAGTGAGCGACAGCGACGATAAGTCGATTAGCCTGCGAGCGATTCAGCGAATTCTCTATAAAGATGGCGAGCGTGTGAAAGCGGTCGAAGGCTTAGAAATTCTGCGGACTCAGCTAATACTTGAAATTGACGAGGGCGGCGCTCAGCTCTCGGCGGACATTGAGCTAAAAGCTGATGATGAGAACGATGAGGACTCGCCTAAGCGCCTGCAGCTAGTGGTATTAGAAACCCTAGTGGTACGTCGCGATATCGACGCCGACCAGACTCAAGGCAGTACGCGCACTCGTCTGCTGGTACAAGATGGCGATGCCATTGAGCCGGGCGCGGTGATTGCGCGCACTGAGATTCGCTGCAAGGAAGCCGGAGAAATTCGCGGTATTCGTCAGGATCTAGAGTCGGTACGTCGTGTGTTGGTCGTGCGAGATGCCGACCGCGTGACCATTGCTACCAATGGCAGCAGCCCTACTGTTTCTGAAGGCGATTTGCTCGTAGATAATACTCCGATTGCTGAAGGCGTTATTTCGCCTGACTCGGGCCAGGTCATTTCGACTAGCGATAACGAAATCGTGATGCGAATTGCCCGTCCTTATCGTGTTTCTACCGGTGCGGTGCTTCACATCGATAATGGCGACCTAGTACAGCGAGGTGACAACCTGGTACTGCTAGTATTCGAGCGGGCTAAAACGGGAGATATTATTCAGGGTCTGCCGCGGATTGAGGAGCTGCTAGAAGCTCGCAAGCCAAAAGAAGCCTGTATCTTAGCGGAGCGTCCGGGAGTGGCCCAGGTGGTCTACGCCGAGGATGAAACCGTGGAGATTAAGGTGGTCGAGAGCGATGGCGTTGTGACTGACTACCCAGTGACGCCGGGGCAAAACCTGGTGATTGGTGACGGTCAAAAAGTAACCACAGGCGAGGCGCTCACGGATGGGCCTTCTAATCCTCACCAGATTTTGGAAGTGTTCTACAAGTACTTTAAGGAGAACAAAGGAACGCACGATGCGGCGATGCTCAGCCTGGAGCAGGTGCAGTCGTTCTTGGTGAACGAAGTGCAGTCGGTATACCAGTCTCAGGGTATCGACATTTCGGACAAGCATATTGAAGTGATTGTGCGGCAGATGACTTCGAAGGCGCGGGTGGAAGATGGCGGTGATACGACTATGCTTCCAGGCGAGCTGGTTGAGATTCGTCAGCTTGAGCAGGTGAACGAGGCGATGTCGATTACGGGCATGGCCCCGGCAGACTACACGCCGGTGCTGCTAGGTATCACCAAGGCTTCGCTGAATACCGATAGCTTCATCTCGGCGGCGAGTTTCCAGGAGACGACTCGCGTGCTGACTGAGGCGGCAATTGAGGGTAAGTCTGACTGGCTGCGTGGCCTGAAGGAGAACGTAATCATTGGTCGTTTGATTCCAGCGGGTACGGGCTTTAATGCTTACGAAGAGCCGTCTTCTCCAGAGGTGGACACGTCGTTTGATGGGACATTCTTAGGGAGCGACATGGCACTCCAGGACATGGTGCTAGATGATCGCACCGCGCGTGCTTATGACCGTGAGGGTGGGCTAGACATGCTCGCTGGCGACGGTATGATTGGCGGCAATGAAAAAAAGTCTGCTGAAGACGATGCGAAAACGCCAGGGCTAATCGGTGGTGATGGCCTGATTGATGATAAGAGTCCGCTGCTGTAAGGGGTTTACCTTGCTAAGCTATTCTCTGTAGGAAAAATCCCCGCTGTTAGCTCGGCGGGGATTTTTTGTCTTGTTCTTGCCTTTGTATAGAGCGCATTTCGATGTGGCGGAGCTTTTGTAAAGCAACGAAAACTTACTTGTATCCTACTTAGCATTCACCCGTGCCGCAGATTTCTTTCGCTAGAGTAAAAGGAACAAATACTTCTTTCAAAGGCGGCAATGATCAATACTTCTAGGCTTTCTCGCGGGCAGTTTAGCTGGGATGCACTCGTCCTTTTGCTAGTTACCTTTTGGTTAAGCAGTAGCGTTCTGCTCGATTTCTTTATGATGCCGATGATGTACGAGTCTGGCCTGATGGAAGGGCCTAATTTTGCGACGGCTGGCTACAGTCTGTTCTGGCTGTTTAACCGGGTGGAAGTGCTTTGTGCGGCGGCTATTTTGACGGGTTTGCTCGTTTTACGTCAGCAGAATCAGGGTAAGCAGCGCGGTCAGTTTGCTGTCATTGAGAGCGGATCTCAGAGCCGATGGGCGTTGATGCTGAGTGGTTTGTTGTTGGCGATCGCTCTTCTCTACACGTATATCTTCACGCCTCAAATGAGTGCCCTTGGCCTTCAGTTCATCGACCAAGCCGAAGCTCCAATCGCAATGCGCACAGTGCATGCTCTGTATTGGGGCGTCGAAGGGTTAAAGCTAGTCGCGGCTGCTTGGCTAGTCAAGCTCTGCTATCGAGATATTAAAGCTGCTTTCTAATCGCACGTTAAACACTGCGCTGATCAAATGAAATCCCGATGCAAACATTCAATCTGCATCGGGATTTTTGCTATTTGTAAGACGGCTGTGAAACTACTAGTAAAGATTAGCTTTCAGCTTCATTGTCTGGCCAGAGCAGGCGAACCGCTAATAGCCCAAATCCAATTGCGGCAATCCCCTTGACGATTTTTTCAGGCAGGAATAAAGCAGTGCTGTCGCCGAGTAAAACGCTGAGTCCAGAGGCGAGGAGTAAGGCAGCGCAAGTGCCAAGAAAGACTGCTTTGGGAGAGGATGAAGATCCCCCTAGCGCGATCGCAGCTAACTGACTTTTATCTCCCAATTCCGACACAAACACGGCCGCAAAGCTCACGATAAAAAGCTGAAAATCCATCCTAATCGTGTCCTTTCAAAACGTAAATTTAAGCTACTGACCGAGGATATCTCCTGCTAGTCCGATAGTGATGAGCAAAAGCAAAATACCGGCGCAAGTATCTAAGGTATCTGGAGAAACACGCGTCGATAGCCATTTTCCTAGCAGCACCCCAACTAGGCTAGTCGCAATCAGCGCGGAACCCGCCCCGGCAAACACCACCAGCGGCGACTGCGACTCTGCACTCATCAGCATAGTGGTCACCTGAGTTTTATCGCCTAGCTCAGCGAGAAAAATGGTGATAAAAGTAGAGACAAATACGCCCCAGAATCCTTTTGAGTCTGAGTTTTTAGCCGCCGCGATCGCCTCTGCAACCGCCGAATCTTCCACCAAAAGCGAGGTGTCTATGGTCATCTCATCTGTAAGCAGCTCACCAACGGCCGAATCAGCGTTAGAGGGAGCCGCGTCTGTTGCAGAAGAATCGGAAGAGGTCACAGCAAGCGCAATTTCATAGTTTTTTCATTATCTGCAAATTCGTCAGTAATCGCAATGCCCACCAATATCAGAAAGCTTAGGAATTCGCTATTCTAAGTCGGCTTCTCCCACAATTTCAATGACCTGACTTTCTATTCCAACTGCTTCGTAAAACCGATCCATTTCTTCACTACGGCTGCCGTAAACGCCCGTAATTTGCTGCTCGCAACATTCAATCGCAAAATCGTTGAGTTCTTCTGGCTGAACGTCGTACAGCCGCGCAAAGGTATCCGGCTGTACTCGACAAAAGCCAGGCCGCTCGTCGTAAATTTGGCAGTTGCGAGCTGTCTTATTATAGTGAATGCACCAGCCGTCTTCGCCCACCATGCTCATATACAGCGCCAAATCGGTGGGCGAAAGATAGTCTGCAAGATCTGGGCGATCTGCTGGATCGAGCTGGCAGCAGGCACCACAGTTTTTAACGCATTGCCAGGTAGCCATTAGGCGGTGAACAGAATAAACATCGGTGATAAGACCATATCAGATACGCTGGCTACTCTACGAGAAGACGAAGCGCCTACGGCTACGCTCAGCCCTTGGGAAAATAGCTTGCTACTTATACGTTAAATCAGCAAAGCTGCTAAAAATCCCGGCGGGCGGGCACTGAACCTTAGAATTTTGTAAACAATTCTAAATTGGTATGCCCCAAAACAGGTACAATGCTGGCAGTATAATTGTCTCAATGTGGTTCGGTTAGAACTGTTCGGAGGATAAATGGGTTTCTTAAGCAGTATTGATTTTGTGTTGATTGGACAGCTAACCATGTTGGCTATGGTCGTGATTGCTGGCCCGGCTATCGTCTTTCTGCTAGCGGTTCGTGGCGGCGATCTGTAAAGCCTGCCAGCTTCTGCCAGATTACATTGACTAGCTCAAACTGGCCAGATTGACTTACCCGCTTCAGAATCAACCGTTTAAAGCTCTCTTGCTGTCCTGATTTGGCAGTAGGAGAGCTTTTTAGTGCCTGTTTATAAGCTTTGCTATGCGCCGCGCTGCTGAAGAATAAACTGCGCGATCGCCAAATCTACTGGCGTTGTCACTTTCAAATTCGTCTCTTCCCCTTCCACAATTCGCACGTCTACGCCACACTTTTCTAGCAGCGCCGCATCGTCAGTCACCTGCCAGCCTTCGTTCATTCCCCGACTGTGGCATCGCTTCAGCAAATCCACCTCAAACCCCTGCGGAGTCTGCGCTGCCCATAGATAATCGCGCACTGGCGTATCGGTAATGACCTTATTCTTATCGACCTGCTTAATCGTGTCTTTAACCGGCACCGCCGCGATAAATCCCGGCATTTGAATCGCCGCTTCCGCACAGCGGTTGAAGAGTGCTGGCGTTGCCAAACACCTGGCCCCATCGTGAATCAGTACATGCGTTGCTTCCTTCGGTAATGCCTGCAACCCGTTGTACACAGAGCGCTGCCGGGTATCGCCGCCTTGAACAAACACCACCGGCTTACTCGGCGCGATATCTGCCACAATCTGCTCAAAGTCGGGCCGATCTACCGGCTGGCAGATGAGACCGATCCACTGTACCGCTTCGGCTGCGATCGCTGCTTCTAGCGTCCAGGCCATAATCGGACGATTGAGTAGGGGCAAGAGTAATTTGTTGCGATCGCTCCCCATGCGGCGACCGGCTCCCGCACAAGGCAGCAAAAGGTAGACAGAAGATGAAGGCCGATTCATAGAAGATCCCTACTTTATAGACCTGTACTTTATAGACCTGTACTGTACAGATTTGCTTTATCTTCCACCCTATTTGGTTACAGATGACGCAGCCGCTACCAATTTGATTTTGTTTCATAGGAAAATCGCCTTAACCGCCCGGCGTCCCTTAGAATATGAGCGGATAAAAGTATAAAATTTTAACCACATGCGCATACTGGCCTTAGTTCCTGGTGGCATCAGCGATCAGCTTTTGTTTTTCCCTGCCCTTGAAGATATCAAACGGGCCTACCCAAACGCTGAAATTGGCGTCGTCGCTGAACCCAAGGCAGCGGCTGCCTACCGCGTGTCCAAAATTGTAGACACGGTCGTGCCCTTCGCCTATTCAGCTGCCAAAAGTCCTTCCGATTGGGCCAACCTGCTCGGAATCATTCGCGATAAAGAATATGAGGTCGTCCTCTCGGCGGATACTACCTGGAGCACAGGGCTAATGCTCTGGCTTAGCGGTATCCCCACTCGAATCGCGTACACAGCGACCAAAGCGCCTTATTTCTATACGACCACCATTTCGTCATCGGCCAAATATCAGGCCGAGCGCTACCACGATTTGCTCGGTGGTATGGAGGTAGAACGCGCGACGCCAGAGCTGGCGATTAACGTGCCAGAAGCTGATATTAAATGGGCCGATGCATTGCGCGATCGCCTCAACATCAAAGACGGCTACGTGCTGATATATCCTGGCCCCACCACAGCCACTGGCGACCAGCAGGCCAGCTATCCCTTAGCCAGCTGGCGAGTGCTAATCGAAGATTTTCGCGAGAAGCAGCCCGATTTGCCGATTGTGCTGTTACGAACCGATGACAGCAGTGCGCAAGTTAATCTACTCAAAAGCCAGGACGCCCAGCTGCGGATCACGACCGCTCAAAACTTAGGACAAGCAGCCGCACTGGTTGCGGGAGCCAATCTGGTGATTGCGCCCGATAGCCACATCATGCAGCTCGCCGTAGCGCTTAAGGTCTTTACTCTTGTGCTGTTTGGCAAAAATCTGCCAGAGGAAATGCTGCCTGCCGCCAAAGACGAAGAAACTCGCTTCTTAGGGCTGACTAGCGACAGCCGAAAAATAGCAGATATCAAACCAGAGGCTGTCTTGCAAAAAGTCTGGGGAGGCTAGCCTTAAAAGAGCTAACCACACGCTCATTTTTTCAAGAAACCCGCAAAAACTACAGTCGTTGAAATTATGGATCGCATTCAAACACAAGCTTCTGAACTTTGGGATCTCCTATTTGATCAGGAGACCGCCAACACCTACCAGAAAGCCTTCAACCTGACAGGTAGTATTCTCAAAGAATCTGCTCAGCTAATTTGGTTGGTCATTTGTTCGTTCTTTGTCTTTGGAGCCTGGTTTGGCGATGCTTCAATGAAGACCGGCCAAGGCGTTCGCGAGTGGATAGAAAAAAAAGACGTACTCGCGCCTAGCCCTGACGCTACCAAAGAAATTGCTGCGCAGAAGGGTAAAAGCCTGCTAGATACTGGCCGCGAAAGCATCGCCGCCGCCTTGAATAAAGCCCGTGAGGAACTAGGTCTTGATCCTAACGCGCCGCTAGCCGCGCCCAGAGAAGATTCGCCTGTCGCCAAACTAGTCACCCCTGCGGCTGAGCCAGCACCTAGTTCTACAGCTACAGTCCCAGTAGAATCAGCTATCACAACGTCTGATTCTAACGTTGACCAAAAGCCTTCTAACGAGGTGTCTGATGATAATCCGGCAGCCGGGGTAGAGGAAATGAAGCCAGAAACCTCTGAGGGTCAAGATGTCGGGTTCCAAGAGGCCAATAGCAGAGGGGCGGGCGCACTCAATAAAAGCAACGCAGCACTAGAAAAGCCAAATTATCGTGCTGATGGAGTGCAAGCTGGCGGGCCTCAAGGCGATCGCTATGCAAAAGGGCAGAATCGAAACTACGACGATGACTATGATGCAGATGACATTGACGAAGAAGATTTCGTTGAAGATAATAGCTTCGGGGCACACCCAGACGACTAAATAGCAATTTTGCATAATTTACAATAAAAAACGCCGGTCTTCTAAGAGGAAGGTCGGCGTTGCTTGTTCTTCGTTGGCTGCGCGTGAATGACCACGCCCCGCTTCTGACTGAATACGCTCAAACTCGGCAGCGGGACGATATCTCCAGTACCCACAAAGAACTGCCATCACCAGCAGCAAGTCAACCCAAAGCTCATGCCCTGCTCGCGTCGGCCTCTAAATTCTGGTGCATCTTTGAGAATTGAGATTAGCGATACACTCATCGTTAAGAACCAGTTATCGACAACCTTACTAGTCTATTTTTTCTCCTGCCAACATGAAACAACTCTGTCTTGGGAGAGGGTTGACTCTAGGCTGTGCGTCAAAAGTATTGATAGGTAGGCGCTTGAGGAGATTGTTTATCTCGAATTCACGTTGATTAAGAAATCAGAGGCTATAGTACAGTTGTGTTGATTGATGCCTTTATAGAACGCGAATAGGATGCAGATTCTTTCTGTTACGCTCAAAAATTTTAAGATTCATAAGGATAAACACTTTGAATTTGAGCTGGGAACGAACGCTATTTGTGGCGAGAACGGGTCGGGAAAAACTAGCATTTTGGAAGCGATCGCCTGGGTGCTTTTCAACTATCAAGGCAGCTACACCAAAGAAGATTTGATCCGCAACGGTGCGAGCAGCGCCCAAGTGAGAGTCGCGTTTATTTCTAGCCGAGACAATCGTACTTATGAGGTGCAGCGCTCTACCTCGCAGGGCTACACGCTGTACGATCCGCAGCTTGCTGAGCGGTTGCCCTATACCCGCACAAAAGATGAGATTTTGCCCTGGCTTAGACAGCATATAGGCGTGGCACCGGGGACAGATCTCTCTCAGCTTTTTGCAAATACTATCGGTGTGCCGCAGGGCACTTTTACCGTAGACTTTTTGCTAACGAAAGAGAAGCGAAAGCCCATTTTTGACACAGTGCTGAAAGTGGAGGAGTATCGCGATACCTACAAGCAAAGCAACAGCTTGAGAAAATACAGCGAAGCGCAGTCTCAAAGGCTAAAAGATTTAATTGAGCAGTATGAGGAATCGTTGCAGAGCTGGGACGAATTGCAAGCGGGACATCAGACACTGCAGGCGGAGATTCAGCTAGGTGAAAGTCAGTTGGCTGAGCTGGAAAAGCTGAGTGAGAAGCTGACCCAGCAGCGACAGGCGATGAAGACACAAGCTGAGCAGATTCAGATCTTGAAGGCGCAGCAGCAGCAGATTGATTCTCAAACTGAAGTACAGCAACAGGCACAGCGGCAATCGCAGAGCGCGTTAGCAGCAGCCCGGCAAGCTGAGACGGTTTGTCAAACTCAGAAATCTGCCTACGAAGCTTTTTTGGCTGTGGAGGTGCAAATTGAACAGCTGAGCGCAAAACGCCAGGAAGGGCAGCAGATTTCCCGGCAGCATCAGCAAAGCCAGCAAGCATTGGCTAAAGATCAGAGCGATTTGCTGCGGTTAGAGACTCGGCTAGAGCAGTTTGCGATCGCTGAGAGAGAATTAGTTGAACTCACTCAGGAGGTTGCGGCCCAAGTTGCGTTAGAAGGCCGTAAAGCAAGTCTTCAGCAGCAGTCTCAGCTATTTGCGAACTTTCGATTCCAACAGCAGGGCTTGATCCAGCAGGCGCAGCGTTTGGAGCAGGATTTGGCGAACGTAGAGGCGGAGCTAACTCGACTGATGACGCTGAAGGAAACAGCCTTGCAGATTCCGCAGTGGGAGACGGCGCAGAGTCGGATTCGGGTGCAGATGAGTCGGATTGCGGCGGCAAAGCAGTTTGAGCAGGAGCTGAGTACGCTGGCTGAGAAGGGGCAAACAGAACAGGATGACTATCGCCAAAAGGTGGCGGCGGCGTTGCAGACGATGGATCAGTGGGTGGGGCGGTTTGATGATTTGGATAAAGAGGCGATCGCACCTATCAAAGCAACCCTTTTTCAGGGCGGTCTTCTATCAAAAGCTACGCTTAAAACTCTCAACGGCATTTTGAGCGATCTCGCGGCCCAAACAGACAAGACTAAACTTGAGCAACAGCAGCGAGAGCTTCAGGCTCAGTTGCAGCGGGCGTATGCTCAAAAAGGTGAGCTAGCTGGCGCTGAGACTCAACGGGCAAAACGCGAACAGCTTGCTCAACAGCAGGTAAAGATAACGCAGGATGTAGAAGATCTAACTCAGAGGCTGGCAGCGGAGCCGTCCGTTACAAAATCGCTGAGTGAAGTCAATCGCGAAATTGAGGCGTTAGGCAATCCCCAGGGCAAGCAGCAGTGGTTGCAAAGGAGCCTGGCGCAGAAGGCGACGGTTGAGGCGCAGCACGAGGCTTTGCAGTCGGCGCAGAAGGCGCATATTGAGAAGGTGGCAGCGATCGCCCAAAAGCTACAGGCCTTTGAGTCGATAGACGATCAGCTCCAGGTTCAGCAGCGGGCCAAGCAGCTACATCAAGCCGGTTATCTGCAATATTTGCAAAACCAGCAGAGCGCACAGCAGACGGAGCCACTAGCCGCAAAGGTACAGTCTATTACCGAAGCGATCGCTCAGTTAGCGGCCCAAAAAAGAGCGATCGCCGACCAGCTCACCGACCATTTGAAAGCCTTCGACTCCGAAGCTTTTGCGCTTTTAGAAACTCGTCTTAGCGCCGCCAATTCGCAAGCCGATCGACTCAGGGGCAGTCTGCCTCAGCAGCAGTCCCGGCTAGCCGAACTCGACGCTCGCTTAGCCGAACTAAAGGCGACGGCCCAAAAGCGCGACCAGGCGCAAAAAGACCTGAAGCAGCGCGATCGCATCAAGCGATTTGTAAACTATGCCCGCCGAGTGTATAAGGAAGCTGGCCCTAGAATTACGGAACGCTATGTACACCATATTTCCAGAGAAGCCGACCGGCTATTTCGCGAACTGCTAGGCCGGAGTAACGTGGCGTTGACCTGGAGCGCCGACTACGAAATTTCGGTTCAAGAAGGCTCGCACAGTCGCCGGTTTATAAATCTGTCGGGGGGCGAGCAGATGTGTGCGGCGCTGGCGGTGCGCTTGGCCTTGCTGAAGGTATTAGCGGATGTGGATGTGGCCTTTTTTGATGAGCCGACGACGAATATGGATAGACCGCGCCGGGCGAGTTTGGCCGAGGCGATCGCCCGCATAAAATCCTTTAAGCAGCTATTTGTAATCAGTCACGACGATACCTTTGAGCAAGTAACCGAAACCGTCATCAGCGTGACTAGAGACAACGACTAATCTCCATCAAAATCGATCAACTAGAAAGACTATAAAAGCCACTGAGACATTCTGGGAAAATTCCCGACTGCAAATGGATAATGCACTCTCCCGCCTGCGCGTCACGCTATCCGTTGTTTTGCCAAGCCGATGACGCCAGAAGATGCGTGACGGTTTACTCAGACAACCTCGCGAGGTCGAAGATAATCGCAAATGAAGACAGCAAAAAGCGCCTGGGGAATCACTTTCCCGGCGCTCATCTCTGTCTATATTGGTTGCTTGTATGTGGGTTGCCTTAGCTGTTCAGCAATCGTGGCAAAAGCGTAAGACTACGAAGCAGAGGCTGTTTTTCTGTAGGTAGCAGGTGCGGCTTGATTGCCCTTAGACTGCACGGTGGGCTTAACTTCCGGCGTGTTTTCAAAACCAGTTTGAGAACCGATAACAAACGCGAGGAGCCAGCCAGCAATCAATAGAGCCAAAACAAATGCCATTATTCAAAATTCCTTATTTTGCGAATATGGATTGAGTCGTAGGCAGTGATGCTGATCTTTAGGAGCTACTTCAGTTTGCTGTAGATGACGCATCAGAACCTATGTAAACTAATGTAACAATTATAGCATGCAATTGTCAACTCTAAAGTCAATAAGCACAAATACCTTTTTGACCGGTCATGCGACAGGGTGGATTAGCCGCCTCAGTTTTTCCAGACTTTGGATTGAGTGGTCGGCGTATTGCTGCCAGGGAAATTCGCCGGTAGGGTCTAGATAGACGGCCATGACGTTGGCATTGTGACCGGCCACCAGATCAAACTTATGATCGCCGGTCATAACGGCATCGGTGGGGAGCGTAGACCAGGCTGACAGTAGCTGAAGAATACCGTCTGGTTGCGGTTTGGGTGGGCAGCAACTGCGGCCTAAAACGTCGTTAGGATCGAAAAAATCGGCGAGTCCGCAGGCGGCTAGGGTAACGAGGGCGATCGCCTTTGTATTTCGCGTCAAAATGCCCACTCGCTTCCCCTGGGTTTTCAAATCGCTCAGCAGCGCGTAGGCTCCAGGTTGCGGAGTCGCCTGACGTGCAATCTCTAGCTCAATCAAATTGAGCTGACGGTTTCGGTCTGCGGCTTCGTCATCTGGCAATTTGGCGAGGGCTTCTAGGATGGGTTCATCCTCAGGCAGACCAATGGCGCGACTGATGGCGGGAAAGTCGTGCAGGCTTTCGGTAAGAGTGCCGTCCATGTCGAAAATCCAAGCCGTACGGGTGTGGAGCATAATAATTCCTGATGTTGCCTGATAAGATCTATGGCAGCTCTAGCTATGAATAACCTATGACTACGATTAACGACAATTATCTTAAGCTCAAAGCCGGTTACCTTTTTCCAGAAATCGGTCGCCGGGTGAAAGCGTATACGGATGCAAACCCAGATGCGCCCGTGATTAAGCTGGGCATTGGAGATGTGACTGAGCCGCTGCCGGAGGCTTGTCGGACGGCGATGATTAAGGCGGTGGAGGAGATGGGCGATCGCGCGTCATTTAGAGGCTATGGCCCCGAGCAGGGCTACCTTTGGCTACGCGAGAAAATTGCCGAGCAGGACTTTAAAGCGCGCGGCTGTGATGTCGATGCCTCGGAGATTTTTATCTCGGATGGCTCTAAGTGCGACTGCGGCAATATTTTGGATATTTTTGGTAATGACAACAGCATTGCGGTGACTGACCCGGTTTACCCGGTGTACGTTGATACCAATGTGATGGCCGGACATACGGGTGATGCCAGCGAAGATGGCAAGTACGAAGGCATTGTGTATTTGCCCATCAGCGCTGACAACGACTTTGCCGCAGAGATTCCTACCGAGAAAGTTGACCTGATCTACCTGTGCTCGCCGAATAATCCAACGGGCGCAACGATGACGAAAGATCAGCTCAAAGCCTGGGTAGATTACGCACGTAAAAATGGCTCGATTATTTTGTTTGACGCGGCTTACGAGTCATTCATCACCCATCCAGATTTGCCTCACTCCATTTTTGAAATTGAGGGCGCTCGGGAATGCGCGATTGAGTTTCGCTCATTTTCTAAGAACGCAGGCTTTACCGGGACGCGCTGCGCTTTGACCGTGGTGCCCAAGGGCTTAAAAGGCAAGGCAAAAGACGGCTCTGACGTAGAGCTTTGGGGGCTGTGGAATCGTCGTCAGTCTACGAAGTTCAACGGCGTTTCTTATGTGGTGCAAAGAGCGGCTGAGGCGGTGTATTCCGAAGCGGGCCAGCAGCAGGCCAAGGAACTGGTGGGCTTTTATTTAGAGAACGCTCGCATTATTCGTGAAAAGCTGACGGCGGCGGGAATCGACGTTTATGGCGGTGAGAATGCGCCCTATGTGTGGGTAAAAACGCCAAACGGCCTTTCTAGCTGGGACTTTTTCGACCAGTTGCTAAAGACCTGCAACATTGTGGGAACACCGGGTTCTGGCTTTGGCGCAGCGGGTGAGGGCTATTTCCGCATTTCGGCCTTTAACAGCCGGGAGAATGTGGAAGAGGCGATGAAGCGGATTAGCGAGAAATTTACGGCGGTAGCCGCGTAAAGTTTCTATCTGGGCTTGGCCGACAGCAGCCGAGGATTTCCTTGGCTGTAAGTAGCCCTAGAAGAAGAGAGAATAGCCGATTGGCAGAATCCTAGATGATTTGCTCTTGGTAGAGTTCTTGGATGAGGTGCATGCGATCGCACAAATACTGCTTAACCTGCTGACGCTCCTGTAAAGAAAGCGCCGCGCGGTCGTCAATTTCTTGAACAAAGATATTGATCTGATCGACGGCTGAGGCCCTTTGCCTTGGCTGCTCGGGTGCTTCATCAACTACAGACCAGGTGAGTCTCATGAGGCGAGTATCCATCATTTTTACCTGATTGATAAGGTCGTCTTAATTCTTGGGCTACCTCAATAGAACCCCATATCCGTATACAAAACACGACGAGCTTAATCCAAAGTATTAATGAAAAGTTTCTTGTGCGCTCAGGGCCAAATAAGCGAAGAGAAATGAACTATTGTTTCGCCGTCGCTGGTTTCTCTCAGGAAGTTGAGATAGGGCGATCGCTCAGTTGGCGGTCGGTTCAGGCGGCGGTCAGTTCAGGCAGCGAGAAGGAAAGCGATGCTACTGGTCAATTTTGTAGCCAAACTCAGATAGGTGAGTCCGCGACTGCCGCCAGCGTTCTTGCACTCGTACAAATACTTCTAGATAAACCTGACCGGCTACCAGCTTTTGCATTTGCTGCCGCGCCGCGCTGCTAATTGCTTTCATCATCGCGCCGCCTTTGCCGATCAGGATGCCTTTTTGCGATTTGCGCTCTACGTTGACGGTGGCGAGGATGCGGGTAATTTTTTCGTCTTCTTCTACCTTGTCGATAGCGATCGCCACCGAATGCGGCACTTCCTCTCGAGTATGCAGCAGCACCTGCTCTCGAATCAGCTCGCCCATAATGAACCGCTCCGGCTGATCGGTCACCAAGTCCGGCGGATAATAATAAGGCCCAGGCTCTAAACGCTCAATCAGTTTTTCTTGCAGCGTATCAATGCCTTCGCCAGTTAGCGCGGAAAATCTCACGACCGTCCAGTTATGCTCAGCCGCTAACGACTCGTAGCTATCTTTCACCGCTGCCGCTTTACGACCGCTTTCCGAGAGCGCATCAATTTTGTTAATGCCCAGCACTACCGGGCCGTTGGTTCTAGCCACCAAATCGGCTACGAACAAGTCACCCTTGCCTGCTAGGGCCGTCGCTTCTACCACAAATAAAACCACGTCTACTGAGTTAATGGCGATGCGAGCGTTTTGCACCAGGACTTTGCCTAGCTCGTGGTGAGGCTTATGAATCCCTGGCGTGTCTACAAAAATCATCTGCGCTTGCGACGTAGTGACGATTCCTTGTAGGCGGTTGCGTGTGGTTTGAGCAATGGGGGAGGTGATGGCGATTTTTTGACCCACCAGCAGGTTCATCAGCGTGGATTTGCCGACATTAGGACGACCGACGATGCTGATAAATCCAGAGCGGAAGTCGGGAGCAGCGGTGGGGATCAGGCCCTGACTGATGTGAGGCTTGCCTTTGATTTCGATGTTTTCGGCGGCGGGATTATCCAGCGGCACAATTAAATAATCGTTGGATTGATCGGACAGGATGGGCCGCGTTTTATCGGCCTGGGTTTTATCGGCCTGGGAATTTTTTCCCGACTTTAAGACCGGGCCACTTTCCCCTTTAAGCATCGGCTTGGGCGTTGCAATGGGCTTGTTCTTGACGCCTTTATAGCGAGGTATCGTGCGTTTTTCTGAAGCGCCGTCTGCGCCCTGATAGCCGCTCTTTTTCGGGCCGCCTTTACCCGCGTAACTTTTCTTTTTGGGGTCTTTATTGACGGGTTTGCCTTTATCGCTACCGGCTGCCTGCTGCCAAGGGTTTTGGCTGCTGCCTCGGTCTTTATTCTGACTCATGAGGATTTGCTTCCGGTGATGTGAACGACGACTTCGCGGGTGTGGGGGCGATCGCGATGCTCCCACAGATAAATGCCCTGCCAGGTGCCTAGCGCTAGCCGTCCATTCATAATCGGGATTTGCTCTGAAGTGTGAGTGAGCGCGGAGCGAATATGAGCGGGCATATCGTCTGGCCCTTCATCGCTGTGGCGATAGTGGTTGCCTTCGGGGACTAGCTTGGCTAAAAACGTTTCCATATCTAGCAGCACGTCAGGATCGGCGTTTTCTTGAATGACTAAGCTAGCAGAGGTATGGCGCAAAAAAATGGAGCACAGTCCCGTATGGACGCCCGAAGCGGTAACAGCCGCCTGAACTTTGCTGGTAAAACGGCCTAGCGACTTGCCCTGAGTTTTGAGCTGAAGGACTTCTTGATAGTGAATTACGCTTTGAACCGCCGTCATAGACCTTTGTGAATACTTGCTAACGCTCAGTCTATCGCACTAGTGGGGTGGGCGTGACCTGATAAGTTAGCGGGTGGGTTGACCATTTGCTCAGCTAGATAGGCTGTAATGGCGGCGGCAATCTCCGCCTGGCCGTTTTTGTCTGGCTTGGCCGACTGATGGGGTGGCCGCAAGTCTTGAGTAATAAAAGACCAGTCGCCGTTGAAAAAGTCTGTGGCTTCGACGATTCTGTGGGGGGCGTAGTTTTGAATGCCGCTAATTAGAATCGGCGCTTCCGCAAAGCAGTCGCGAGTAATGGTGATGATGCCTTTGTCTAGCAGACAGGCTTCGGCAAAGGTGCTATATCCAGGTTTGGAGACAATGCGATCGCACATCACCATCCAATCGACTGGGCGCATAGCGCGATCGCGAACTCGATACAAATTAGGCAGCTCCGGCGCGTTTGGATCGAAAGTAATGAACTGCCAGTCGGGAAATTTTTTAAGGGCATCGTAGGGAATTTGCGAAAGTCCTAAGCCGCCAAAGGTTAGCAATACCGTTCGTTCTAGCGGCAGGTCGCTCGCCATGAGCTTGCGCAGATACTCGGCGGTGTATTTAGGAATGCCGCCGGTTAGCCCCACATCTGTAATGTTAGAGAAAGCAGCCATCGGCTCGTGAAAAGGCAGGCGAAAAGTGCGATCGCCCTGCGAATAACAATCCCTAATCCAGTCCACCACCGGCCTAAACTCATCGCCCCAAGCCTGATAAATAAAATCCCAGCCAAAGTTTCCCATCATCCAGCAGGGAATGCCTGCGGCCTTGGCAATTTTGGGCATCAGCGGCGGAATGTCGGCCAGCACTAGATCCACCCTTTGCGACCGTAAATAGTCAGCCTCTGCCGCAATAATGCGATCCTCTGCGGCCCAAATCGCCTGCACCTCTCTCAGCGTCGCGGCCTTATCCATCGTCAGGCTATCGCTTTGCAACACGCCTATATCGACCCCAACCGGATAGTGCGCGTAGTCGCCAAATAGATAACTGTCGAGCAACCATTTCGGCGCTCTAGTCGCCATAATCAGCTTCAGCGGAATACCTGCTAGCTTGCATCGTTGCCGAACTTCGGTGGCAACGGAGGCCGCGCGGGTGGCATGGCCAAACCCGTGATTAGTCACAGCGATATAAAGCGTAGGCATTGGAAACTATTGATGATGGATCAAGCTTAAAGAGAAATGTGTAAAAAGCGAAGTTTTTATAGGGATAAATGCCTAAGCGGTATCAATTTGTACTAAACAGCAAGGTTTGGCTCGTACCGATAAAGCAGCACCCGTAGAATAGCAGACAAAAAAAGCCCACCATTGCCGGTGAGCTTTTCTCATACCTATCTAGGAATTGGTCGCTTTATCGGTTGCCTTATAGCTGAGGCACAAACCGCTCTTTGTCGGGTACAACGGTGTACTCGCCCACAATTTCGCGAAACTCATCGCCGCTAATAGACTCTTTCTCAATTAGCAGATCAACTAGACGGTCAATCACCTCGCGGTTTTCGCGGATGATGTTGCAGGCTTTTTCGTAGCACTTTGCCACGATGTCATGCACCGCGCCGTCAATTCGAGCGGCTACGTCTTCAGAATATTGAGAGCGACTAAAGCCACCGCCCAAAAAGACTTCGCCCTGTTCCTGCTCTAGCGCGAGCTGACCCAAATCGGACATGCCGAACTTAGTGACCATCTGGCGGGCCATGCTGGTGACCTGCTGCAAGTCGTTGCCTGCACCCGTGGTAATTTCCGCATCGCCAAAGATCACATCTTCAGCGGCTCGGCCACCCAAAGCACCGGCAATGCGAGCCTTGAGCTGAGCGCGAGAAATCAGCATGGCGTCTTCGCTAGGCGTAAACCAGGTGAGACCCTGAGCCTGACCGCGAGGAATCAACGTGACTTTCTGTACGGGATCGTGGCCTTTAATGAGCGTACCGATGATGGCGTGGCCAATCTCGTGATACGCAATCAGGCGCTTGCTCTTACCGTCAGTGAGCGGAGTGCCTTCCATTCCGGCCACTACGCGGTCGATGGCGTCGTCGATTTCGGCCATCGTTACGGCTTCTTTGCGGCGACGGGCGGTGAGAATAGCGGCCTCGTTGAGGAGGTTTGCCAAATCTGCGCCAGTGAATCCTGGGGTGCGACGGGCGATCGCATCCAAAGAAATATCGTCAGCGACTTTCTTATCGCGAGCGTGAACTTCTAGCACTTCGCGGCGACCCTTGATGTCGGGCGGGTCGACCGATACCTGACGGTCAAAGCGGCCAGGACGTAATAGCGCCGAGTCGAGCACGTCCGCTCGGTTAGTCGCTGCAATCACGATGATGCCAGTGTTGCCTTCAAAGCCGTCCATTTCGGTCAGCAACTGGTTGAGCGTTTGCTCGCGCTCGTCGTTACCACCACCAATACCCGCACCACGGGAGCGGCCTACCGCGTCAATCTCGTCGATAAAGATGATGCAAGGAGCGTTTTCTTTCGCTTTCTTAAACAGGTCGCGAACGCGAGAGGCCCCGACCCCGACAAACATTTCTACAAACTCAGAGCCTGAGATGGAGAAGAAGGGCGTTCCGGCTTCACCGGCGATCGCCTTAGCCAAGAGTGTTTTACCTGTACCGGGAGGGCCAACGAGCAGCACACCCTTAGGAATGCGAGCGCCAATAGCGGTAAATCGCTCGGGCTTTTTCAAGAAGGTAACCACTTCTTGCAGCTCTTCTTTGGCTTCTTCAATACCGGCTACGTCATCGAACATCACGCCCGTGTCGGCTTCCATCATGAAGCGAGCTTTGGACTTACCAAAGTTCATCGCCTGACCAGGGCCACCAGCTCCGCCATTAGAGCGACGGAACAAGAAGAACAGACCTCCAATCAGCAGAACGGGGAAGAGCAAGTTGCCCAAGATGCCAACAACTGCGCCATCGTTGCGAGGTTTGTGAGAATCTAGCGCAATGTCAGAGGTGCGAAGACGCTCGACTAGCTCAGGTGCATTGCCGGGGAGATCGACGCGCCAGCGCTGAACCTTGTTGTCGATTTGTGGATCGACGGCTTCAACGATGGCCGTTTGACCATTCTCGTAGAAGTCTACGGAGGTGACGCGACCGGCGTCTAAATAATCCAAAAATCGTCCGTAGGTCATGCTAGTGCTAGCAGTATTACGGCCTGTGTCTGCGGGACTGGAGCTACCGACGGAACTCTGCCAAAGGAAAAATCCAACCACTAATAGGGGCAGTTTCCACAGTAGGGCAGTTCTCCAAGAAAATTTCATAACTCGGTGGCCTCTGTAAATAGATATGTTGTAGGCTCTGCCTTCTAAATTAAGCAAACTCTACGAGCCGTTGCCGTCTAATTGGCTACCGGTCTCAGCGACCTGGAAAGTGGCTGGTTAGGGCTAATTAGGAGCGAGCGGTGCTCATAGCTTGCTCGCTTAATCGCACTGGGCTAGCAGATTGATAAGCGATCGCAAGTTTTATGAGACTTGTCTTTACTAAATTTAACGTAATTTATCAGCTTCCAGCAAAGAATATTTGCAATTGGTTGGCGATATATTCCTGACGGTTGAGATTTCGATCCTCAGAATCGTTACGACTTGGCGATTTCAACCGCTTTTTCTAACCGCTGCTGATCGAATCCTCGTTTGTGTAGGATGACCCAGGATTCGACCAAATCGGGGCCTTGCATGTCTCCCATCAAGGCTGCTCGGAGCGATCGCATCACCAATCCCTTCTTCACCCCCTGCGCTTTAGTCACCTGATTAATCACATTTTTGGCATCGTCTGGCCCCTTAATCGGCGAATCCTTCAGTGCGTCCACCACTACCTGCATCGCCTCGGCCACGCCTTCCCCGCGTAGCTGCTCTTTAGCTTTATCACTAAATTCTAACGTCGGCGTCGCGAAGAAATGCCCTAGATCCACACAGTCCTTTAGCCGGGTCAAACTAGGCGCAATCATCGTCGTCAGCGGCATTAACCAATCTTGATCCGCCGTCTCATCAAAGCCATAGCCTACTTCATTCCAGTAAGGCATCAGCATTGGCAACAGCTCGTCAGCAGATTTTTCATGCAAATACTGACTGTTAATCCAGTCGAGTTTGTCCCAGTCGAACTTCGCTCCGGCCTTGTTCACCCGGTCAAACGTAAACAGCTTCGCCGCCTCTTCTAGCGTAAATAGTTCCTGCGCATCTGGCGCAGACCAGCCTAGCAGCGTCATGTAGTTCACCAGCCCTGCCGCCGTAAAGCCCATCTGCTTAAAGTCATCAATCGATGTCACGCCATCGCGCTTAGAGAGCTTCGCGCCGGACTCATTTAATATCAGCGGCGTATGGGCAAACTCAGGCACCTGCATGCCCATCGCCTCATACAGCAAAATTTGCTTTGGCGTGTTGCCCACATGGTCTTCCCCGCGAATCACATGGGAAATCGCCATGTCCGCATCGTCCACCACCACCACAAAGTTATAAAGTGGCTGGCCCACATCGCCTTTCGAGGCGGCTCTAGCTATCACCATATCGCCCCCGAGATCTTGACCTTTCCAGCTCACAGGGCCGCGCACCAAGTCATTCCACTTAATCTCGCGATCGTCTTCAATTTTGAATCGAATTACCGCTTGCCGTCCTTTGGCCTCAAACTGTTCGATCTGCTCATCAGTCAACTTGCGATGCTGGTTGTTGTAGCGAGGCGCTTCCTTGCGAACCTGCTGCTGCTCGCGCATTTCAGTCAGCTCATCCGGCGTCTCATAGGCTCTGTACGCCAATCCTTGATCTAGCAGTTCTTGAATCTTCTCGCGGTACATTTCCATCCGCTGCGACTGATAGAAGGGGCCTTCGTCCCACTCCATGCCTAGCCACTTCAGCCCGTCCAAAATGTTCTCCGTAAATTCAGGCTTCGACCGTTCTAGGTCAGTATCTTCAATGCGGAGCAAAAACTTGCCGCCCTGAGCGCGGGCAAAGAGCCAGTTAAAAACGGCGGTGCGGGCCGTGCCAATGTGCAAATTTCCGGTGGGACTTGGCGCAATGCGAACGCGAACAGACATAGAGTTATCGGTGATAAACGGTAGTGAAGGGTTGCAGTCTATCAGGGTACTACAGGCTACAGGTTGGAACTACGCTCTAGAGTAAGAGCGGTTTTAGTGTGCGGGTTGTTTAGGACGCATAGGGGGCGATCGCGGCTCTCCCCATTTCTGTACCGGTTATATATCTAGCTTATATATCTAGCTATAGTGATAGGCATCTAAGCCTCGCGATCTATTGCATGAACGCTCTATTCAAAAAAATATCTAAATTTTTTCAACGACTACTGGGTTTAAGCAGGCAGAGTCCGTCTTCTCGGCTCTCGGCTCCGTCTGTTTCGATGCCACGGCCCTCACAAGAGGTGCGATCGCCTCCCCATCTAGATAGTTCGCTAGTGACGCCGAAGCTTCAGCGGCTCGTGTACGAGGTTACCTACCGGCTAAGACAGGACAAACCCACCCAAGGCGCGCAGGTAGGGCCGGTGTTTAGACGGGTAGATCCTGACTTTTCGGCCAAGCGGTACGGATTTGCCAAAATGTTCGACTTGCTAAACGCGGTGCCCGCCTTGGTAAGCATTGAAAAAGAATCGATGAGCCGTGAGACGGGGCAGTTTGTTTTCTATGTTCGTCCTGTTAACGACGTGAGAACGCTGCTGAGCGAAGCATTT
>JBBSOB010000039.1:0-22648 GCA_038260205.1 Phormidesmidales cyanobacterium | reverse complement strand
GACTCTGACTACGACAAAGAGAAGCTAGCTGAGCGCTTGGCTAAGCTTGCCGGTGGCGTTGCGGTGATTAAAGTCGGCGCGGCAACCGAAACTGAGCTAAAAGATCGCAAGCTGCGAATTGAAGATGCACTCAGTGCTACTAAGGCCGCAGTTGAAGAAGGCATCGTGCCGGGCGGTGGGGCAACCTTGCTTCATCTAGCAGGCAAGCTAGAGGCTCTGAAGGATTCTTTGGATGCTGAAGAGAAAACTGGCGTTGACATTGTCATTCGCGCCCTCGAAGCGCCGCTGCGTCAGATTGCTGATAATGCGGGTGCTGAAGGCTCTGTGGTGGTTGAAAAAGTTAAGGTCATGGACTTCAACTTTGGCTACAACGCAATGACTGATCAGTACGAAGACCTGATGGCTTCTGGGATTGTTGACCCAGCGAAGGTGGTTCGCTCAGCGCTGCAAGACGCGGCTTCTGTGGCCGGTATGGTGCTAACGACTGAAGTGCTGGTAGTGGAGAAGCCTGAGCCTGAAGCGGCTATGCCCGGTGGAGACATGGGTGGCATGGGCGGTATGGGCGGCATGGGCGGTATGGGCGGCATGGGGATGATGTAGTCCCTGGCTGAATGACATATCGGCCGCTCCGTTAGTGGAGTAGCTTGACTTAAAGAAGAGGTGCGGTCTGTTTAGGCTGTGCCTCTTTTTTTGTTCAGCGTTCAGAATATTCTCGGTTGATCCGGTTTTTACGTTTTTATTTTTACGTTTCTATAATGAGCCGATACTCTAAACCGACTGTATACCCCAGAAGTTAACCCAGATAAGGGCTTGTCTTTGGGGCCGATCTTCTTTTTCAGCGACGCGTTTGGCCTGTCTATCTACTTTAGAAATCGTTTCGCCCGTGCAGCAGTCTTCGAGAATGACGCTAGTGACCGAGAAAAAATACTGGCCGTAAGGAATAACGTCGCCCACTCTAGGCATGAGCGGACTGCGTAAAAACCAGCTAATTTTGTTGGCAGGTGCATGAGGAGACTCGCTGGGGTCGGCTTCGGGGAGGTAGAGGACTTTGCACAAAAAGGGAAATCGGTTTTCTAAGGCGGCGGATTGGATTGAGTTTCTCATAGGGTGACTCGCGAACAGGCAGGGGCGGGCGCTGCAAGCATGTATGCTCCTGAGGGCAGTGGCGTCTTTTTATAGACTGTCATAGCCCATAGACTGCCATAATCTGTGGTCAATTTTACCTAAGCTGTTTATGACCCCTGTTTACGGCTGAGCTGTCTATGTTTCTGTTGGTTGAAGGCGTCCAGTTGCCACCGCTGCTGATTGATACGGCGATTCGAAATAATTTGGCTGCTTCCGCGGTGGGGCTATTGCTGGTTATGGCCTGCCGGATAGGGGCTAGTCGGCTGGTTAATCGACAAATTGAAGATCCTAGGCAAAGCTATGCATGGCGTAAGTGGATTGGCTATGTTTGCTATGGCCTGTACGGCGTTACGCTCAGTTTGCTGTGGCTGCCTAATATTCAAGGGCTGTCTACCTTTTTGGGTTTGTTTGCGGCGGGTCTGGCCGTAGTGCTGCGCGATCCGCTGGTGAATTTGGTGGGCTGGCTGTTTATTTTGTGGCGACAGCCGTTTCGGATGGGCGATCGCATCCAAACGGGTAAACATGCGGGCGATGTGATTGATATTAGTGTTTTTCAGTTCACGCTGATGGAAATTGGCAACTGGGTGGAGACTGACCAGAGTACGGGGCGAATTATTCATTTGCCTAACGGCTGGGTGTTTAGAGATGCGATCGCCAATTACTCACAGGGGTTTAAATATATTTGGCACGAGATTCCGGTGCTAATTACGTTTGAAAGTGACTGGGAAAAGGCAAAAGCCATTCTATTTACGCAGGTAAATAATCACGCGGAGCATCTAAGCGGCTCGGCAGAAGAGCATCTGCGTCGGGCCGGACATAAGTACATGATCTCGTACGCTAAGCTGACGCCGACGGTGTATACCACAGTTAGGGAGAGCGGTATTTTGCTGACGATGCGCTATCTGTGCGAACCGCGTCGGCGCAGAGGCTCGGAGCAGGTGGTATGGGAAAGCGTGCTGCGAGAGTTTGCGAAAAATGACGATATTTCGCTGGCCTATCCAACGCAGCGGTTCTATACAACTGCCGTTGATATTGCCTCGCCGCTGTTGCCGAAGCACAATTCTGGAAAGGCCAGTGATGAGTGATCGCTTGGGTTTTTAGGGCCGCTTGGTGTTGCTTGATACACCGTTAGCGTTTACAAGTGATTTAGGGGTGAATGCTGGCTATTTTGCCGATTTTGCTGTGAATAGAGGAGTTCTTGAGATGATGAATCAACGCTGGCTGTGGGCGATCGCGGCAGCCGTTTTGCTAGGTAGCTGTTCTAAAGGACTGCGAGAATACCGGCAGCTCACGATGGAAGTGACGGTGCCCAAAACGGAGGAAGCCAAGGCCGCTAAAGGATCCAACTCGCTAGATTATCTGGCCGAGACGGAGGCAGTGCTGGTGCGGCGACTGAGGGGCTTTGGGGTAGCGGATGGAGAGGTGACTTCGCAGCGCGATCCTGAGCGAATTGTGGTGCGGCTACCGCTAGATGTGGATGTTGCAGCGGCTGAGACTGTTTTGACTCGTCGAGGACAGCTCTATTTGCGTAATGAGAAGCCCGATACTGAGGCGAATTTGTCTGCGGCAATTGAGGATTTGCAGCGGCTGTTGGTGAAGCAAAATACGCTGTTGCAAACTGAGAAGACGGCAGAGGCAGAGGCGCTGACGGTACAGATCGATCAGGCGAGGACTAAAATTTCTGACTTTTTTGAGCCGAGCGAGCTGACGGGCGATCGCTTAAAAAGTGCCAAAGCAGTGCAGGAGGAGGGAGACATTTGGGCGGTGCGGATTCAGTTTGACGAGCAAGGCTCCAAAATGTTTGCGCAACAGACCCAGAAGATGGCGGGGACGGGGCGAGTGATTGGTCTGTTTTTGGATAATGTGCTGCTGAGTAAGCCTGCGGTTGATGTGGATTTTGCCAAAACGGGCATCACCGGTGGAGAAGCGCTGATCGCTGGCAACTTTACAGCGGAGGCTGCTAAAGATTTGGAGATTCAGTTGAACAGCGGGGCGCTGCCCGTATATTTGAAGACAGTGGCAGTCACCTCTTCTGGGGATCCAAAAAAAGAGGATCCAAAAAAAGAAGATTCAAAAAAATCGGGATCAGAAAAAGAAGATCCAAAAAATGAGAAAGCAGTTGAGAAAAAGGAAGCGGGAAAATAGAGAAAAAAGGGAGCGCTGATGTTTAGCTCCCCCTTCTTGTTTCTAGGTGGAAATGGTAGAAACTGAGCCGCCATCTACGCGCCAGTTGGAGCCAACCACGTAGCTTGTATGCTGCGAGCACAAGAAGGCAATTACGGCGGCGATCTCTTCTACGCGTCCTCTGCGCCCGACCTCAATGCCAGGACGGTTTTCTTTGAGAAAGCTTTTGACGGCTTCGTCCATGGAGATGTCTCTTTCTTCGGCGCGCGATCGCATCATCGCATTCGTCATCGCGGTTTCTACAAAAGCGGGTGAAACCATGTTGGTCAATACGCCATCTTTCGCATAGGCTTTGGAAAGATTTTTGGTCAGGTTTAGCGTGCCTGCTTTACAAGCGCAGTAGGGCATGTCCTCGATATAAGGCTGCACGGCATCTTCGGAGCCGAGCAAGACAATGCGGCCCCAGCTTGCCTGGCGCATCGCCGGAATAAAGGTGCGACAAACGCGTACGGTGCCCATCAAGTTGACGTTGATGGTGTGCATCCAGCCTTCGTCGTCAATGTCTAAAAAGTCTCCAACTGCGCCCGTAATCCCGGCAGAATGTACCAGAATTTCGGCTGGACCAAAGTGTTCGGTAATTTGGTCGCGAGCGGCTTCCACCTGAGCTAAATCGGTGATGTCTGCCTTAACGAAGAACGGATCGCCAAAGGCTTTGAGATCGTCAACTCCACCTGAAGAGCGGCTGAGAATTGCGACCTTAGCGCCTTCTTTTAGCAAGATTTCGGCGGTGGCTTTACCAATGCCGGAGCCTCCACCGGTGACGACAGCGACTTTGTCTTTTATGCCTAAATCCATGAAAACATACCTTCTCTGATGTTTTTTGCAAGCAGCGGCTCGAGTGAGTTGCTTTGAAGTGAGTTGCTTTGAAGCTAGCGATGCGTTTGCACCGCTTTCAATCTAGAGCCTTGCTGAGTGTAACAACTTATCCTGGCAACAAAAGCTTAGACAACCGTCTAGATTAATAGAAAATAGAGGCGCTACTCAAAAAAGCTGGAAAGGTTTATGCCCAAGTGGAAGTTATCTACAGAGTTCACGTTTAGTGCGGCTCATTTTATTCGTGACTATGACGGCCCCTGCGGGCGCATGCACGGTCATACTTACCATGTGCGAATGGAGGCAACGGCTCATCAGCTACAGGCGTCTGAGTTTTGTCCACATCCGGCGATGGTGGCCGATTTTAGAACGCTGAAGTGGGCAAAAAAAGATGTGCTCAAAGGAGGACTTGACCACTGCGTGCTCAATGAGGTGATGCCGCCAGAGTATGAGACCACCGCAGAAATGATTGCCCAATATATTCACGAGAAGACATGCGATCGCCTACCTGAATCCGTCAAACTCAAAGTCTCGGTCTCCGAAACTCCCAACTCTTGGGCAGAGTACGAGTCTGACTAGCCGTTCATTGCCAGCTCATTACCAGCCTATTATCCGCTCACCGTCAGCTTATTGTCAGTGGGCGGCCACAGCGTTTACCCTTTAAAGGGGTTTGTTTTAGAACCGATGTATCCAAGAACTAAATCTATGGTGTTACTTTCCGCTGCCAAAACAGAATCTAAAACAACGCTGCCTGTTGTCGAAACTTTTCATTCTGTTCAAGGTGAAGGCTTCTGGACGGGCGTCAGCGCTTTCTTTATTCGTTTAGCAGGCTGCGATGTGGGCTGTTCTTGGTGCGATACGAAGCATTCTTGGCCCATGCAATCGCATCTAGAATGTGAGGTTTCGGCTTTGGTGACAGAGGCGATCGCCGCTAATCCATTCATGGTCGTCATCACCGGGGGCGAGCCTTTAATGCACGACTTGACCCTGCTGACGCGGTCGCTAAAAGCATCCAACCTGCGCGTTCATCTCGAAACTTCGGGGTCGCATCCGCTCAGCGGCGAGTTTGACTGGATTTCGCTATCGCCAAAGCAGTTTAAGCCGCCTTTAGCGGCTATTTACCCGATGGCGAATGAGCTAAAAGTAGTGGTGGACGAAGCCTGCGATCTAGATTGGGCCGAGAACACCGCAGACAAGATTTCTGAGCAGGCGGTGAAACTGTTGCAGCCGCAGTGGGAAAGTCCGGTGGGTCAACAGCTAATAATGGACTACGTGCTTTCTCATTCGGATTGGCGAGTGGGCTTGCAAACGCATAAGTTTTTGGGGGTGAGATAGAAGTGGTAGATCAGTTAAATGTGCAGACAAGCGGGCAGACCAAAAAGGCCGTGGTGCTATTGTCGGGTGGATTAGATTCGGCCACCTGTGCGGCTCAGGCGATCGCCGATGGCTACCACGTAACGGCCCTATCGTTTGACTATGGGCAAAGGCACGACAGAGAGCTAAAAGCCGCCGCAGATATTGTAGAGACGTTGAATATTGCCGATCACCGAGTGATAAGCGTAAATTTGGCCCAGTGGGGCGGATCTTCGCTAACTGACGAGAGTTGGAGCCTGCCGACAGACGGGGTCAAGACGGAGGAAATTCCCTCTACCTATGTACCAGGGCGCAATACGGTGTTTATTGCGATCGCCCTTTCACTCGCCGAAGCCATAGAAGCTAAAGCCATTTATTTGGGAATTAACGCCGTCGATTATTCAGGCTATCCTGACTGTCGCCCGGCCTACCTATCGGCGTTTCAAGATCTAGCCGCGCTCTCTTCTAAAGCGGGTTTAGCCGGAGAGGCCCCTGCCTTAGTTGCGCCTTTGGTGATGGATTCTAAGGTAGATATCGTGAAACGGGCGCTACGGTTGGGCGTTCCGATTGAGAAAACCTGGTCTTGCTATCAGGGCGGACAAGCACCCTGCGGCGTTTGCGATTCCTGTCGGATTCGAGACGAAGCTTTGATCAAAGCCGGTCGCCAGGACTTAGCAACTAAAAAAAGCTGATTGGCTAGCAAAGTCTAATCACTGCGAAGCCGATGGTGGGATTCGAACCCACGGCCTGCTCATTACGAATGAGCTGCTCTACCCCTGAGCCACATCGGCGTTATTCGATTTTGAATTATAGCAGCCTCTGGCGGAGAACTGTGGCAGAATCTGGCACAATCAGGAGACGGGCTAGCTGCCTGAGATTTTTAGTTTTAGACGTTGGTTTTAGATATAAGCACATGGCAAAGGCGAATGCGAAAGGAAAGAAAACTAGCCAGCCGGATAAAAAGGCCTGGAATACGCCAAATGCAAGGCCGCCCAAGGGCATGAGCCAGGAACAGTACGGCAAGCTAGTTGCGGAGTCGAAAGCGCCCTATAAAGGATTTAGAAAGGTAATTTATGCCTCTGCGGGGACTTCTGGCGCAATTGGCGGCTTTGTATTTTTGACCAAGATTTTGGCTGGACGCGATGTGGCTCAGTCTTTGTCGAACTTGGCTGTGCAGATTGGGGTGGTGGCAATCACCGTCTTTTTATTCCGCTGGGAAGATCGCGAGAAAAAAGATAAGTAGCACTGACATTTTTGCTTTAATTCTGCTTCAATTCAGGCTCTGATTGAAGTAGCCGCACCGCAAACGACATCCTTTCGGAATGATTTTAGAAAACCACACCCTAGAAAGGGGCCGCAATCCAGTTGTGCTGGTGCATGGAATTTGGAATACGGCAGGCATATTTTCTGTTTTGCAGCGCTATTTAGAGAGCGGTGGCTGGCAGGTTTATGCGCTGAGCATGACGCCTAACAATGGCGATGCTCCCCTTTCTGTTTTAGCTGAGCAGGTCGCTGCATTCGTTTTAGATCGCCTGGGGCCAGCGCAGCCGTTCGACTTAGTGGGCTTTAGTATGGGGGGATTGATCAGCCGGTATTATTTGCAGCGGTTGGGCGGACTGGCTCGGGTACAGCGATTTGTCAGCGTTTCTACGCCGCACCGGGGCACTACGTTAGCGCTGTTTAGCCAGCGGCTGGGCGTTAGTCAAATGCGACCGGGCAGTCCCTTCTTAACCTCGCTCAACCAGGATATCCATGTATTAGAAACTATTCGTTTCTTTTCGCTTTGGACACCTTTCGATCTGTTGATTTTGCCGCCTTGGAGTTCGGATACGGGGCTGGGCCAGATTGAAATGCTGACAGTGAGCGCGCATAATCGGATGATTCGCGATCAGGCTGGGCTAAGGGCGATCGCGCAGGCGCTGAGGGCTTAATGGGCTTCGCCAACCTGAGAATATTGCAGTTCGCCAAATACGGCGCTGGGATGAACGTAATACTTAAACTCCAGCAGGTTTTGAAACGGATCGGCTAAAAAGAACGTGCGGTGTTCGATGCGATCGCCTTTGAAACGATGCTTGGGCTGTTGATAAAAAGTCAGCGCTTTCTGCTGCGCGGCGGCCAAAAAATCTGCCCACTCTTTTTCTGTTTCAAACGTAAGGCCGAAATGCCTGGGATAGATGCCTTTTTGCTTTTGCTCAGCAGCGGGAACGACATGAGCCACTAGCTGATGTCCTTGAAAGTCGAGAATGAGCGATCCCCGGCCTTCTCGTCCGGCAACACAGCCCAATCCTTCGACATAAAACTTCTTGGTATCGGCAATATTTTCTACGGGGAAAGAAAGATGGAATATTGTGCTCATCGGTTCTCGGTTGGTCGGTGGGTTTGACGATAGGTCGGGTGGTTTTATGGGCATTGCGATCGCCCGTGAGAGCCGTTTTGTAATGTGCGCTACAGCTATCGGCGTTTGCGCCTAGCTACCTCTTAAATGTTATGAAAAAGTAAGTAAAAAGCAAATGGTCAGTAAAGCTGATAACGCCCTGTCCGTAACGATTTTGCTTTAGGATAATCACTTCCATGACCGTTTGAAATATCTGATTAACAACCTTTATATATGGGGGGGCGATCGCACCCTTACGACTGTGCTACTGTGACTAATAAGTGATTCTCTTGTTATGATGTCCAATCGGCAGAGATAGCCAGTCACAGCCGTAAGATGTATCCCAAGTACGTCTTGCTTGTGAAGTCTTGTAATCCATACTCTAGAAACAGTCTAGAGACGCTTTTATGTCAATTTACGTTGGAAACCTGTCTTTTGATGCTACTCAAGATGACATCAATGAGGTCTTTAAGGAGTACGGTACGGTGAAGTCTGTAAAGCTGCCGACCGACCGCGAGACTGGCCGGGTTAGAGGATTTGCTTTTGTAGAAATGGGAAGCGAAGAAGAGGAGCAAGCTTCCATCGAAGCGTTAGACGGTGCTGAGTGGATGGGTCGTACGCTGAAGGTAAACAAGGCGCGTCCTCGCACTTAGAACCGCTGTGGTTAATGGTTGAATGAATACACCCTTGAAGGCGCTGCCTTTGAGGGTGTGTTGTTTGAAACCGTGCTGTTTGAAACCGTGCTGTTTGAAACCGTGCTGTTTGAAACCGTGCTATTTAAGGGTGAGTAGAGCGATCGCGCCTAGATAAAGTAAAAAGGGTAAAGCTAATAAGTCCCTCAGGTGCATCCGAAGCGGTTTGACTCGCTCGCTCTGCCGATGGTGAAGCCATATTGAGCGACAATCCAACACGGGCAGTAGCCAAAGGGCGGCTGAGGAAAAGCCAAGGGCGGCTCTACCTTAATGGGCAGCGTTTGGTGGATAGAAACGTTTGAAACAATGACATATCTCCTAGCTTTCAAACGGCAATACATGTAATGAACAGCGGCGCTGAGCAGATGGCAACTATGGCCGTAATCGCTATGCCTACTTGAGGCACCGCGTTGAAATAACACAGTTGAAAGGCCGCCATGTATTCTCCTAGCATGTATTCTCCTAGTAAGAGATAGGCTACAATCTCGGCTGGGGTAGGCAATCGCCATTCTTTAAAATCCGATAGCCAACGGCGTAGTTTCGACCGTCTGGTTTAGGAGAACGAGCGTTGTCCGGCTTGTTTCCCAAGCCGCTGCTGCCAAGCAAATCCAAACAATATACATAGATGAATACATAGATGAAGATAATAAGTGTTTGAGCGGTATGGAGATACCTTACCGTCAGCAACACCGTCTATTCTGGTATAAACAAGATTTACAGTGGCGATCGCCTGTACTCTTTCTCATGCCAACTTAACAATTGAAACTGACTTCTCGCCAAAAAGAACAGCTTAAACGCCCTCGCCCTTTTTTGTTTCTAGCGATTCTGGCTATCTTTGGACTGCCCTGGCTGCTGCTATTTAAGACCGGCGCACAGGCTAGAACTCAATCGGCCCAGATGGACGCAGCGGCAGATATTTTTCTCTCACAGATTTCTCAGCAATCTCAAAACAGCGCGGCTAAACAGTTTGATCGGTTAGCCGCTAAGCTTGGATTTGTTCCGAACAGCGCCGATGCTTCACTACCAGTAGACGCCGTTGCCGAACAAGACTACAAAGCAATAGAGCCTCTGCTAGATACGTTTTTAGCCTCGCAGCTGACTAAAACCACCGGTGCTTTAGCGGCCCCGCCGGTCGAATTGCGCGATTATCTGGCCCAGCATGAGGTCTCTATCGTCGCACTGCAAACACATCTGTTAGAAAAACCGGCTCCGCTTTGGGAAATAGACCTTGAGCAAATGAGTGAAATAGGCTATTCGCCGTCGGGGTTTATTAACGTGCTCAATACGCAAAAGCTGCTGCTGCTATTGGCGGTGAGCCACGCGCAAACAGCCGACACAGACCAGATGCTACAGGCGATGGAAGCTTCTTGGATATTAAATGAGGCTATCTCCAAACATCCTGATTTGGTCTCTCAACTGCTGGTGTCTTTTACGGCTGAGCAGCAGTCGGGGCTGTTACGCCATATTGAAGGTATTCCGGCTGTTTGGCAAACGCAATGGCAAAAGAGACTGAGCGATCGCAATCGTATCACTGGTTTTATCGGCCAAGACGCCGCCGAGACATCTAGCCGTCAGCCGCGAGAACGCTCTATTACGAGTGGGTTGCAGTTTGACGCTTGGCTGCAATATAAGACGCTGCAGCGATCGCTACTCTCCCCGACGCTCAGACGCACTGATAACGGCGGCGCTGCTAGTCGCCTTAGCTCAACGGTCTCCTACTGGTTTTCTCCGGTTTACTCCTTTAGCTTTAGCAACCTCGATACCTATGCAGCTTCTCAGCGGGCAATAGAGACTTTGCAAACGCTAGATATTTGCAAAACAACGCAGACTGAAGCCGAGCAGCAAATGAGCGTCGAAAAAACGGCAGTTTGGAATCCCAATCGCCTACCTGCTGAGACCTTCGCTCGACGATGGCAAGCCTCTGGCGATCGCGCTTTGACCTTAGAACTCACGCAAAAAATACTGCAGGCTAAGCAGCTCGCGCAAGAGAACGGAGGACAATGGCCTGCTACACTACCCAATCTCGACTCTGATGTTTGTCCAGACGAGTCTTGGATTTATGAGCATACCGACAATGGCGCGATCGCTTTCTCCTTTAGCGCTGAGATAGACTCGCAGGCAAAGGTTCCCCTGTACTACCTATCACCCGATTCAATCCATTGAACCGAAGACGAGACTTAACTGGCTTTAACCGCTTTCTCCGAAACGCTGTATGTGCCGCCGCGACCCCTATACCAGCTACCCTCGCGCGCCCCTGCCGAAAGAATATTCGAAACGCGATTGCGCGCCGTTAAAAAGTGGTTCTTAGGCATATCTTCTTGGAAAACCGCATTCATCACATCGGCAATCTTAAAGACCGTACTAGGCTGCGCTTGTAAAACACCGCCAATCACATCAGGCAGCGGCGCTTTGCGATAGCTCTCTTGTACATAACGCTGCCATTTGGCAGTTTTGCCACTACGTTTGCCCGCCAGCGGTTGCTCGCTCGCTGCTGTATCTGTAGCACTATCTGCCTGGGTCGTCTCTATGGCAGTGACGGCAGTGTCCGCAACTTTTGCTTTAGCCGGACGACCGCGCTTGGCCTTGGTCGTTTTGCCTATCGTCTTAGCTGTTTTCTTGGCCGTTTTAGCGGTTTTCTTAGGGGTTGTTTTCTTGGCCGCTGTCTTCTTAGCCGTTGTTTTCTTGGCGGGCTTAGTCGCGCTTTCCTCTAAGTGATCGAGCTTTTCCCCGCTGCCGGTAACGGCAACAATGTCTTTCACATCAGGTGGATGACCGGATTCAAACATCGCAATAACAGTTTGAATGCCTCTACGCTTTTCTTGTAACTCAGTTAGCTGTGCTTTTAGTGCAGTTGCCTGTGCAGACAGCTCAGAGTCTACTTCTAATAGCTGTGGCAAAACAGAGGTAGACATAGTTGTTTTTCCTTTTTGGATGGGTGTTTAGGGGAATTTCGGATTTGTTTGAAAGTTTTTGAAAGTTTTTGAAAGTTTAGAAGGCAACTTCTGCGGGCCATACAGGTTCGTTCAGGCTTGCGCCTAGCCTCTGCTGTTGGTGAGCTTTACAAGCGCGCTTCAGTTTAAACGCCTCACTAATAAGCAGAACTCTCTCAAGAAAAACCCGATATAGATTGCCTCAGGCAATTTTTTAATTGTGAATATCTAAAAGTATCTTTTTTGAGAATAACACTATTTAAACGTTTTCCTCTTTTTGCCGAGACTTTTTGTAGATTTTCAACCAATTTAAGAAAGATGGCTAAACTCCTTTCCTTTCAAGGCCGCTCGATTGTTGGCCAAGTCTCCTGATTTTGAGCCTTGGTATTGCCTTGCGTTCCTTTCAAAAGGCTTCCCAACTGGAGGCTTCGCTACCGCTTCCTCTTAATTTCCTCTTGATTTCTGGCTGAATTTTTGACTGAACTTTTGACTGGTTTGCAATCCTGCGTGGCCAAACTTATTCGGCCTTGGGAAAACCGTATTTGATCGTCAGAAAAAGAGTGACTAACACCAAAAGCGCAATGGCTAATCCCAGGCGCATAGACTGAATCGGCCACAGACAGAGCAATCCTGCTGTAACAGCATTGACAGCTAGAATAGCTTGACGATCTAGAATGCCGAACGAGACAACCGGCACGGATTTTGCCGGATATAGCTGAATGCTGGCAAGCAAGTTGAACCAAAACTGGCTCAAAACAATCACGATTGCGCCCACTGGAAGCGACCCAAACGTTAGATAAAAACCTGTTGCCTCTAGTGCAATTGTACTGACAACAACGGCGTAAAAGCGATTGAGCTGTTGCGACGGCTGAGAGGCGGCGGTCGATGTCTCGACGACGGTAACTAGCTCTATGTTTTTGAGGTCTATCCAGGCCATACGGGCTAGCTCTGGGCAGAAGAGGGCGAGGGCAAATGCCAGGATCTTTTGCGCGAGTGAAGGGGCGATCGCCATCTCAAAAAGCAGTCCTATGCCAGCAGGTAGAAAAAGAAAAGGTACTATTTTGCGAAGCGTCGGCGGATGAACAAAGGGCATGTGTTGGGTATTTGGCTTGTCTGCGATATGTTGAAACGATATTAACTGACGGGCGAATTGACAGGCGAACTTTGTTTCTACCCCTTTTCAGTTGATGCTTTTAGTCAAGGGTGTTGGAATGAATTCTTCTAGGCGATACATGCTCACGCTCTCTTGCCCCGATCGGGTGGGCATTGTGGCGGCAGTGAGTACGCTAATTGCTGCCAACGACGGCTGGATTAGCGAGGCGCAGCACCATTCCGATCAAGAAAGCCAGCGCTTTTTTATGCGGCAAGAAGTTTTGGCGAGTTCTCTTCCCTTTGGTCTAGATGAAATGCGGCGGCGCTTTTTGCCCATTGCTGAGCGCTTTGAGATGACGTGGGCAATGCGCGATTCGGCACAGAAGAAGCGGGTGGTTATTTTGGTTTCTAAGTCGGGACATTGTCTGTACGATTTGCTTTCTCGATGGCGATCGCAAGAGTTAGAAATTGAGATTGTCGGTGTGATCTCTAACCATGAAACGTTTAGAGGGCTAGTTGAGTGGCATGGCATTCCATATCATTATGTACCGGTAAACGCTGCCAATAAGGTGGCAGCTTGCCAGCAGATGATGACTTTATTTGCGGCGGCGGGCGCAGAGGTGATGGTGCTAGCTAGATATATGCAAATTCTGTCAGGGGAAATGTGCGATCGCTACGCGGGCCAAATCCTCAACATTCACCATTCATTTCTTCCCTCCTTTATCGGCGCAAAGCCTTACCATCAGGCGTACGCTCGGGGCGTAAAGCTAATTGGGGCAACCTGCCACTACGTAACCGAAGACTTAGACTGCGGCCCTATTATCGATCAGGACGTGCTGCGCATTGATCATTCCGATTCCCCCAGAGATTTGGTTCGCTACGGTAAAGATATCGAAAAAACGGTGCTAGCAAGAGGGCTGCGCTACCACATCGAAGATCGGGTAATGCTGCATGACAATAAGACAATTGTGTTTCGCTAATAGACGGGAAAGATAGTCTTTTGAGGAGGACAGCCTGTCGAGTGAACGCCCTAGATGCCGCTCTTTGTCAACAATTGCAGTAGGAGATATTGCAGGCGTGACTGTTGCCGAATTAATGTGATAGTTTAACCACTGTGTTTTTCCGTTACAAGATGTTGTTGGACAAGTGAGCAGATAACCGAGAAGGCGCTACACTCAATTTTGCACTTAAATTTGGGTACTTGATCTTCTGTGCTTCTATTTTCTGTGCTCTCAACTGTTGTGCAGACTATTAGCAGCTTGCTTTTGCTACATGCGCCCACGACAAGCAGGCAGCGACCTATGCGGAAACGCTATTTTCTCACAACAAAATCGTAAACTCTCATCCACAAGGCAATTAAAAATGAGCGATCCTGTCCTTTCTCAACTCGTTTCTGTTGAGTCCGATTTGGCTCAGCAGGTAGATAGTCTAGAATCTCAACTGGCCCAAATTCAGGCACGACGCGAAGGTCTGCGTACCGTCATTGCTATGTTTGAGGGTGGCGAAGACGAGACGTCGTCTAATCTTGAAATAGCTGAAACGACTGCAACGGCTCCTTCGGTGACAACTGCTCGCAAGCCCGGTCGGCCACCTGGCAGCAAAACAACGAGCAGAGCGGCGGCTACTAAGACAACTCAAGAGACAACTCAAGCCGTCGCTAAGAAGACACCCGGACGCAAGCCAAAATCTTCTACTGCAAGTACTCAACCCAAGGCGACTAAATCAGCGAGCCAGAAGAAAAAGGATGGCAGAGCCGCCGATTGGCAGAAATATGTGCAGCCAGAATATAGAGAGAGTGCTTTGCCAGAGGCTGTCAGCAGCGTACTGCGTTCGGCTCCTTCGGAGGTGTTTAAGATTGCTGATGTGATGTCTTCTATTTTTATAGAGGATGTGCCTCGTGACCAGTTTTTGAAGGCGCGTAACCGTATCTCTAACATCTTGTCGGCAGGTGCACGCGACGGCAGTTGGTATAGAGGCCGCAACGGTCGATACTCTCAGTCGGAGAATGCGACTAAATAGTGAAGTCCCTGTAGATATCTGAACAGACGGATATTTGAATAGACGGACATCTAAATAGACGGTTATTTGAATAGATAGATGTCTCAGATATCAGGTCGGTCGGTTAATTCTGCTCAAAAGGGTAGCCCATATTCAAGCTACCCTTTTTATTAGCTTGTGAAAACATGCTGGCTATTTTTCCAAATCTAGTTTCTTTGGGGCTTTATGGCATTAAGTAACTTGACGCTGAATATGCTTTGGATGAGCAATCCTTGGCTAGTGGGAATCGCGCTGAATACTCTGTTGATGGCGATCGCCTTTGCCATTCCTAAAAAGCTGCTCACCCCGGCGGGCTATGCCAATGCCTGGCTGCTAGGCGTGATTGTGTGGGGCGCTTTGGGTTGGCGTGGCTATGCAACAACGCTGTTTTATTTTGTTGTTGGCTCAGCGATTACTAAAGTTGGCAGTGCTCGGAAGGAAGCTGAAGGAACCGCTGAGGCCAGAGGCGGAGTGCGCGGGCCGGGTAATGTTTGGGGGTCAGCGCTAACGGGTGCGGTTTGCGCTTTGGCGATTGTTGTTATTAGATCTGGCTCGGAAAATACGGTCGATGGCGGCCTGACTGCCGAAAGACCGGGCTTGTGGCTATCGCTTTTGGCCTTGGGATTTGTCGCATCTTTGAGTACGAAGCTATCAGATACGACGGCGACTGAGATTGGCAAAGCTTATGGGCAGCGAACTTTTTTGATTACGACGCTGCAGCCGGTGCCTAGAGGGACGGAAGGTGCGGTGAGTTTGGAAGGGACTTTGGCAGGCGCGATCGCCTCGGTGGCCTTAGCGGCGATCGCCGGGAGTCTTGGACTAATTTCTCTGATAGGTGTGGGTATCTGTGCGATCGCTGCTTTTGGCGGAACCACCGTCGAAAGCATCATCGGTGCGACCATAGAAGAAAAACTAACGTGGCTCACCCATGACTTAGTAAATATTATTAACACTACCATTGGAGCGCTGATAGCCATGGGTATTGGCTGGCTTATCCTATAGAAAACCTTAAAACGGCGGGCTTTGACTTGACTTGAAGACTCAAATTATGAATGACAAACTATGTCCGAGGGAACTGACGAATTCTCTATAGAAAAGCGCTGTTGCGCAGGCAAAAGTGTATAAAATACAAATATCGAGAAATATCGAGATCTTCAGCTCAGCCTGAACGATCTAGAGATGTTGCTCGTCTGGCTTTAAATTAGACCCATTAAACTCACCATAAAGACGAGATTTGTATTCATGATGACAACGGTTACTGAGGAAACCTTCACCCAGGAAGTTTTAGCCTCTTCAGTCCCAGTGTTAGTCCATTTTCAAGCCCCTTGGTGCGGCATCTGTCGGCTGATTACGCCGATTTTGAACCAGGCGATCGCTGACTGGCCAGTGTCCTTAAGACTCCTGAACATCAACGCAGACGAAAACTTCAAGCTCGCTAATCATTACAAGTTGAAAACGCTGCCGACGCTGCTTTACATAGAAGACGGAAAAATCGTCCACCGCATTGAAGGCATTGATAACCGCGATGATTTTCGCCACCGTTTGGAAAGTATTTCCTGCCGGTATGACTTAGAAACCGTCTGTTCTTCGCGGTTAGCCGAAGACGAGCTGTAAATTTTCTGTCTCCGTAAATTTCCTGTCTCTGTAAATCTCTCTCCGTAAGTTTTACGTAACGAGCAACAGCTAGCGCGGCGGCGTGGATTAAAAAGTATGCCGCCGCCTCATTCTGCTTGCCGAAACCGGTAGCCGACGCCGCGCACGCTCTCGATCCAGCGGCCTTGACCTTTGATATCTATTTTTTTGCGCAGTCTTTGAATGCACACGTCTACTACGTTGGTGCTAGGGTTGAAATCGTAGCCCCAAACATGCTCTAGCATTTGCGTACGGGTGAATACTCGGCCCGGCGATCGCATCAAATATTCCAGCAAATTAAACTCGCGAGTAGTCAGCTCTACCGACTGCTGATCGCAAATAACCGTGCGCGTAATGCGATCCAACTTAAAGGGGCCGACAGTAACCAAATTTTGCCGTTCGCCGACGCTGCGACGCACAACTGCGTACATCCGAGCCACCAGTTCTTCGACAAAAAAAGGCTTGGCAATGTAGTCATCTGCGCCCAGATTCAACCCCTGTAGCCGGTCGTCTAGCTCGTTGCGAGCAGTGAGCAGAATAACCGGCGTGTTACGACCTGCCTGCCGCAAATGCTTCAAAATAAATAGCCCATCTTTGCCCGGCATCATAATATCGAGCAAAATGACGTCGTATTCATTCGCGATCGCCTTCTCATAAGCCGTATCGCCATGATCGCAATAATCCACCACAAACCCTTGCTCCTTGAGTCCCACCTGCACAAAGCTGGCAATTTTCGGCTCGTCTTCTACAAATAGAACATTCATTTACTCTCACGCTCCCAAAGATGTCTTTCCCCGCGCTTGCAAAACCAGCCTGACGAACGCAAGTCACAGAATCATTACAACACCGTAATCGAAAGAGCCGATGAATGTTAATTTTCTAGTTGTTTAATGAAGACATGAAAGCGGACTGACCTGACAGACAAGCCACGATAGACAAGCTTGCTTGCGATAAAAAAGGTTGGCCCGGACTCCATTGCTCAATCAGATAGACAAGACACCCATGCGTTTTTCCATTTCAACCAAATCCCTCAAAAAACTAGCTGGCCTCTCCGCCGCTCTCCTCATTTTGCCAGTGGCCGTAAGCTGCGGTAACCAGTCAACTGACGACACTGCCGTCGCACCTGATACGACTGAAACGACCCCCGCCGATGCCACCACCCAGCCCACCGCTACTGAAAGTGACACGATTGTCGATGTAGCAACTGCCAATGGCTCACTCAGCACGCTAGTTTCTGCCCTTCAGTCCGCTGATCTTGCCGAAACACTCAGCGGCCCAGGCCCCTACACGGTCTTTGCACCGACTGACGCAGCGTTTGCAGCACTACCCGAGGGCGTTCTCGAAAAGCTGATGCTCCCAGAGAACAAAGAAGTGCTTAAGCAAATCTTGACCTATCACGTCGCTGAGGGCGCTGTAACCTCTGCTGATTTGAAAACCGGCATGGTTCCAACGCTCGAAGGCAAAGATGTGGATGTTGTCGTCGAAGGCAGTGCCGTCACCGTTAACGATGCGAAAGTCGAGCAGCCTGACGTTACCGCTAGCAATGGCGTTATCCATGTCATCGACGCTGTTTTGATTCCAGAAGGCGTTGACCCTGCTGCTCTGTAGTTTTTCTACAGTCACAGCGTCTTTGTTTCGCTACCCTCATAATGCCAAAGCGCCTACTTGCAAGCTTGAACTGCATCTAGGCGCTTTGGCTTTTGGGGTCATAAATAGAAATTAGGCGTGAATGCCTATCCAACTGCCCACGACCTTGCGACCCAAGAGCACATCGCTTATGGTCGCTTGCCCGTAATCTTGTCCTTTGTTTAGTGCTAAAAAATACTAAATCTACTCATGATTACTGAGGCGACCTAACAAAAAGAAAAAAGAAAGGACAGCAAGAGAAAATCAACTGAAAGGATTTAATCCAAAGAAAAACAAAGTCTGTTTTTTGTAAGCAGTCGGTGAAATTGCGGGAGGATGGCCCAGTGAGTTTGCGATTGCTCCCTACCTCAGTAGAATGAGTTCACCGATAAGTTCCTTTGCCGTTTTACTCGCTAGCTAATCTTTTTTATGACGACCCTGCTTCGCACGCCGCTGTACAAGCTTTGTATTCAACAAAACGCCCGAATGACTGCTTTTTCTGGGTGGGAAATGCCAGTGCAGTTTAGCGGCATTCAACAAGAGCACCGGGCCGTGCGCGAAAACGCGGGTGCCTTTGATATTTCCCACATGGGCAAGTTCGTGTTGATTGGCCCGGCTGTGATTGCTGAGCTGCAAATGTTGGTGCCTTCCGATCTTTCTCGCTTACGTGAGGGCAAGGCCCAATACACGGTGCTGCTAAACGAAAAGGGCGGTATTATTGACGATTTGATTGTTTACCATCAGGGGCAAACAGAGGGTCAAGAGCAGATCGCGCTGATTGTGAATGCGGGGACTACTCAAAAAGATAAAGACTGGCTGTTGTCGCATTTGTCTGACCGAGTGCAGATGCAAGATATATCGCGAGAGCAGGCGTTGATTGCGGTGCAGGGGCCTAACGCGACGGCGCGGCTTCAGCAGCTTTGCCCCGATGAAGATTTGGAGGCGATCGCCCGCTACAGCCATTTGACCGGTCAAATATTAGGAGAGCCTGCTTTCTTTGCTCGCACTGGCTACACCGGCGAAGATGGCTTTGAGGTGATGGTGCTAGCAGCAGCGGCGACGAAAGTTTGGCAGGCGCTGATGGATTTAGAGGTAGAGCCTTGCGGACTCGGTGCGAGAGATACCCTAAGACTAGAAGCCTCTTTGGCGCTCTACGGGCAGGATATTGACGATGACACGTCGCCTTTAGAAGCGGGATTAGGCTGGCTCGTTCATCTAGATAAGCAAGAGGATTTTATCGGGCGCAAGGTACTAGAGCAGCAAAAGGCTAACGGACTAGAGCGTAAGCTGGTAGGGCTAACGCTAGAAGGTCGTAATATTGCTCGTCACGACTATCCAGTGCTTCTAGACGATAAGTCTGTGGGTATCATCACGAGTGGTACGCTCTCTCCCACTTTGGGCTATCCGGTGGCGCTAGGTTATGTGCCGCCCGCGCTGGCTAAGCCCGGACAAATCGTAGACGTGGCTATTCGGCGCAAAACCTTTCCGGCTACGGTGGTCAAGCGTCCGTTTTATAAAGCAGCCCCGGCAGAACAAGTGGCGATCGCATAGCCGCAGATTCTATCAGGCATAGCCCCCTAGAAGCCATCTCAGCTTTGGCTTCAACCTTTTGGAGTTGCCTCCCCCGCTAACTCCTGCAAAACTATGAAATAATCTCTACTGATTCAGCGCTTCCACCCAGAATTTCTTATGGCATTTGAATATCCCGAAAATCTGCAATATCAAGATACTCACGAATATATTCGTGTGGACGAAGAGGACAAGATCGTAACGATTGGCATTACCTCGTTTGCCGTCGATCAAATGGGCGATGTGGTTTTTCTAGAGCTGCCTGACATCGGTGATACGGTCGAGAAAGGCGAGAACTTTGGCACCATTGAGTCGGTGAAGGCGGTAGAAGATCTGAAGACGCCGGTAAACGGTGAGGTCATAGAGCGCAATGAGGCGCTGATTGAGTCGCCTGAGCAAATTGCCGACGATCCGTATGGTGATGGCTGGCTAATTAAAGTGAAGGCCGACGACTTAGCTGAGCTAGACGATGCGATGTCGGCTGAGGAATATAAGGATCAAGTAGAAGGCGACTAGCTTTAGGTTACTGGCTTGGACGGAGACAGCCTTGATTTGAATAGCTCTAATCCAAGAAGTTTGGGTTTAAAGGATTTGGTTTAAGGGATTTAACTATAAGTAGTGTAGATACGAGTCATTGAAAGTCCTTGATGTATCTTAAAAGCGGATGGTCTTGACCCGTTTTTCTGAACTCACGATGGCGCGCTTAAAAAACCGCTAGTGCCTTATCCTGTAAAGGTTATGAGGCTCTGAATGAATTGGCGCGATCGCTCATTCGTCCTCATACTCCTCAAAACGTTTCTCTAGGCAAACGTGTCAGAGCGCCATGCCCCGCTAGCCGACGCTAGCCGGTAAAGCGTCTTTTGTTACACAATGAAAAGAATCTTTCAGCGCTACGTTGATTTCAGGTCTATTGCCCTGGTCTTGCCTCTGGGTGCGGCGTCCTCGTAGCCTTTTTTGCTTTTGTCCGAACTGTTTCAACCTCTGTTATCTATGTCATACGATCAAACGGCTGCTGCTTCTGAAGTATTATCTGCTCCGGCTGAAACCGTCGCCAGCGTAGCATTTCCCTCAAATAAAACTGGCTGGATAGATCAGCTTCCGTCTGAGAAGTTTGCACAGCGTCATTTGGGGCCGACGGATAAAGACGTTGAGAAAATGCTCGACGTTTTAGGGTTTGACTCGGTGGAAGGATTGATTTCAGCCGCTGTTCCGGCGGGCATTCGATTGAATAAGGCACTGGATGTGGATGCGGCTTTAAGTGAGACTGAAGCGCTCAAAAAAATTGCCGAAATTGCGTCGAAAAATCAGGTTTACCGCAGCTATATTGGTTTGGGATATCATAGCTGCATCACGCCGCCGGTTATTCAGCGCAATATTTTAGAAAATCCGGGTTGGTATACCCAGTACACGCCCTATCAGCCGGAGATTTCGCAGGGGCGGTTAGAGGCGCTGCTGAACTATCAGACGATGGTGAGCGATTTGACCGGGCTGGAGATTGCCAATGCTTCGCTGCTAGATGAGGGGACAGCGGCGGCTGAGGCGATGAGCATGAGCTTTGGCGTCTGTAAGAATAAGGATGCAAAAAAGACAAAGAAGTTTTGGGTGTCGGCGGCTTGCCATCCACAGACGATTGAGGTGATAAAGACGCGATCGCAACCTCTAGATATAGAAGTCGTGGTCGGCGATCATCAAGACGCTGAGGCATTTGCTCAGCAAGGGCCTTTCTTTGGCGCACTGCTGCAATATCCGGCAACCGATGGCGCAATTTTTGACTACACAGACTTTGTAGAACAAGCGCATACCACTGACACGATTGTGACCGTTGCCGCCGATTTGCTAAGCCTGACGCTGCTGAAGGCTCCCGGTGAGTTTGGCGCAGATATTGCGGTTGGCAACACGCAGCGATTTGGCGTACCGCTGGGCTACGGTGGCCCGCACGCGGCTTATTTTGCGACGAAGCAGGAATACGCTCGCAAGCTGCCGGGTCGTCTGGTGGGCCTTTCTAAGGATGCCAAAGGCGCTCCGGCCCTGCGGCTGGCGCTTCAGACTAGAGAGCAGCATATTCGTCGCGATTCGGCGACAAGTAATATTTGTACGGCGCAGGTTTTGCTGGCGATTATTGCGAGTACGTATGCGGTGTATCACGGGCCGAGTGGGGTGAAGGCGATCGCCCATCGAGTCCATAGCTTAACGACGGCGCTGGCCGATGGGCTAAAGAAGCTGGGCTATAAGCTGGGCGAGGCACCTGTGTTTGATACGCTGACGGTGCAAACCGGGGCGCAGACTGAGACAATTTTGAAGCGATCGCAAACCCGTGAGATCAATCTACGAGTCGGCCCAGAAACCATCGGCATCTCTTTAAATGAGACAACCGGCATCGAACAGATAGAACAACTGCTGGAGATCTTTGCGGGCGAAAAGTCAGCGCCTAGCGTGGCCTCCCTTCGCCCTCAGCCCTTGCCGGAGCAGTTTAAGCGAACGTCAAACTATTTGACTCATCCTGTGTTCAATCAGTACCACAGTGAAACCGAGCTGTTGCGCTATTTATACAGTTTGCAGAAGAAAGATCTTTCCCTAGCAGATGCGATGATTCCGCTAGGATCTTGCACGATGAAGCTGAACGCGACGGCTGAAATGGTACCGATTACCTGGCCGGAGTTTGGCCAAATTCATCCGTTTGCGCCCATAGAACAAACGCAGGGCTATCAAATTCTGTTTAAGCAGTTAGAGGGCTGGCTAGCCGAGATTACGGGCTTTGCCGGGATTTCTCTTCAGCCGAATGCGGGTTCGCAAGGAGAATATACGGGACTGCTTGTGATTCGGGCCTATCACGCAGCGCGAAAGGAGACGCATCGAACCATTTGTTTGATTCCTCAGTCGGCGCATGGCACCAATCCGGCTAGCGCAGTCATGGCTGGTATGAAGGTCGTGGCGGTAAAGTGCGATGAGTCTGGCAATATTGATGTGGCAGATTTGAGTGCAAAAGCTAAGAAGCATTCGGAGAACTTAGCAGCGCTGATGGTGACCTATCCTTCTACACACGGCGTATTTGAAGAAAGTATTAAATCGGTCTGCGAGATTGTGCATGAGCACGGCGGACAGGTGTATATGGACGGGGCAAATATGAACGCACAGGTCGGTCTGTGTAGCCCCGGCGATATTGGAGCCGACGTTTGCCATCTGAATTTGCATAAGACTTTTTGCATCCCGCATGGCGGCGG
>JBBSOB010000038.1:0-22837 GCA_038260205.1 Phormidesmidales cyanobacterium | reverse complement strand
TGAGCACGACGGCATCGCAGCCAAACTTGCCTAGTAGTTGAGGCAGCACCGCACCCGAGATGGCGTAAACATAGTCAATCACGATTTTAGATTTGCTGTTGCGAATTGACTCGACGTTGAGATGCTTTTCGAACGCGGTGGTGTAGATATCAATGACGCGGCTAGGGTAAGCGACTGAGCCAATTTCATGAATTTGCGATCGCCGCATATCTTCTTTAAAAAAGGCACTCTCAATCTTTTTTTCTTTGCGTTTGGGAATATCAATGCCCTGCGCGTCAAAAAACTCAATCAGCACCTGATCGGGAAACTGGGGATGCACCCGGACGTGGATACCGCCCGCAACGTCCAGCGTGGTGACGACGTTTCGAGCAACTGGAATGGCGATCGCCTCCAAGTTCTGCACGTTTATGCCTACGGACATGAGTCCGGCAATCAGCGATCGCGTCACCATACGCGAAATTCGCCTTTGATCGCGCGATACCGCGATGGTGGCGTTTGGAGTGAGCGTAGAGCCATAGGCCGCGCCTAGCTTTACGGCCAGCTCTGGGGTGATGTCAACGTTGGCTTTTCCGGCCACGCCGCGCAGGCCAAACAGATTGCGCCTAGCCGTATGTCCCCAAATTAAATTGATATTGAGCGTTGCGCCAGGTTCTACCTGCTTGCTAGGCCATACCCGAATACCGGGGCTAATGAGCGCCTCTTCCCCAATCGTAGAGAGCGCGCCAATAATGGCCCCTTCCATCACCTGCGCGCCGTCTCCCACCCGAACGCCTCGGGCGATCGCACAGCCCCGCAGCAGCGACTCATCGCCAATGATTGCCCCATTCCAAACAATTGGACGATTGAGATGCGCATCCTTACCCACCGTGACGTTATCGCCCACAACGGTGCCCGGCTCTAGCCGCGATCTGGCCCCAATCCGACAATTATCGCCCACAATGACCGGTGGCTGTAGTCGAGCCGTCGGATCGATGAAGGTATTTTGACCGACGTACACCTCTGTCGTCTTTTCGGGGTAGGCATAGTCGAGATGGACTTTGCCCTGCAAGGCGTCGTAATGCGCCTCACGGTAGGCATCCAAATGGCCCACATCGCACCAGTAACCATCGGCAATATAGCCATACATCGGCTCGCCTTGATCGAGCAGTTGCGGAAACAAGTCGTTTGAAAAGTCCTGCTCGCAGTTGGCGGGCAAATACTCTAAAACCTCCGGCTCTAGGATGTAAATGCCGGTATTGACCGTATCGGAAAAGGTTTCGCTAGCAGAGGGCTTTTCTAAAAAGCGCGTGATCCGTCCGTCTTCTGCGGTAATGACAACGCCAAACTCAGCCGGATTGGGGACGCGAGTCAGCACAAGGGTAGCTTTAGATCCTTTTTCTCGATGAAAAGCGATCGCCTTTTGCAAATCAAAATCGGTAATGCTATCGCCGCTAACCACCAAAAAAGTATCGTCTAGCAGCTCAGCAACGTTTTTAACACAGCCCGCCGTACCCAACGGCTGATCTTCTTCTACGGCATAAGTCATGGTGACGCCAAAGCCGCTGCCGTCTTGAAAGTAATCGCGCATGACATCGGGCAGATAAAACAGCGTCGCGATAATTTCCGTAATGCCGTGACGCTTGAGCAGGTTAACAATATGCTCGGCAATAGGTCGATTGAGTACTGGCACCATCGGTTTGGGCAGATCGCAGGTGAGCGGTCTTAGCCGCGTCCCCGAACCGCCTGCCATCAAAACTGCGCGCATAGTGGCCTCTCCTCAAAACATCCCTTAGAAGCGTCGTGTAGAAGCATCTTGGCTTAAATCCAGTCTAGATGAGCCAAAATACCTATTTGTTTGCAGTCGTTCCCTGTCCACATATTTGCTTTTGAAACAGAACTTTTCAAAAAGAAGCGAATCAACCAACAATAGAGCCGAAAGTCCATAGAATAAAAGGCAGAATAGAAGCCAATATCCCATTCATGGCTAATCGCGCTCAGGAGATATCAATGCAAACTTTGATAGGTCTTATTTTTCTTGCCTTTTATGGCGTAGGTGCCTGGAAGTTTTGGACCGGGTTTAATCGTACCGATTTCAGCACTGGAAAAGCTTACCTAACGTTATTATGGCCGGTATTTATGATTAGTAATCCGTCTTACCGTCGCAACTTTAACAAAGCGCTCAAAGGGAAATAGAATGCTTGGTTTGTCAGCGCGATCTGATAGATCTGGCGCTACAAATAAAGCCGTATAAAGCTGTATAAGGACATAAACCGCATGGCTGCTTCTGCCCAGTCCCCGTTAGGAGACGTACTTAAGGCCAAATCTGTCTCCTGGCTGCCTGCCATCAGCGCTGTTGGCCAGCGGTTTGATCAAGAATATCAGGGAAAATCTTTCGCGCTGCCGGAAGAAGTTGAGGCGATGCCGGTGTTTCGCGACTGGGCGGCGGGTTCACTCACCTCTCGAATTTCGTCGCCTTTTTGGGAAGTTGCTAAGCCCAAGAAAAACCAGCATTGCCTGGATATTGGCTGTGGCTTTAGTTTTTTAATCTACGAGTGGAAAGCTTGGAAAGCGCTGTTTCACGGTCAAGATATCAGTGAGTTTGCCGTCAAGACGGTTCATCAAAGAGGCCCGCAGCTAGACTCGAAGCTGTTTAAGGGCATTAAAAAAGGCCCGGCGCATTTGCTGGACTATCCGCCCGCTAGTTTTGATCTCATCTTCGCCACTGGCTTTAGCTGCTACTACCCTACCGATTATTGGCAGGCCGTGATGGAAGCCGTTAAGCCACTGCTAAAGCCGGGTGGATGCTTTGTGTTTGATGTCGTTGACCCAGAAAACGAACTGGCTGAGAACTGGGCGATTTTAGAAACCTACTTGGGGGCAGACGTTTTTTTGGAGCCGCTCTCTAGCTGGCGATCGCTGATCAAAACCATGGGCGCAAAAGTCGTCAAACAACAAGCAGGCGAACTCTTTCATCTATATAAAGTCCGCTGGAGCTAGATAAAAGCTGCTGGAGCTAGGAAGCTAAAAAAGAATGAGGGCAGGAGTTTGCTGGCTAATTGGAGGAACTAGCGACAGTGCGGCGATCGCCCAACGGCTCAGTGCGCTAGCTGTTCCCTATATTGTTACGGTCACAACGTCTTCGGCTCAAAGGCTCTATCCTGCTGAGGCTGAAGTTTGGGTGGGCAAATTATCGCCCTCGCTAGCTCAAGATTTTGTCCGCGAATATTCGGTGAAATGCATTGCTGATGCTTCGCACCCGTTTGCCAGCGAAATTTCTAGCTGCGCGATCGCTCTTTCCCAAAAGTACTCGATTCCCTACCTGCGCTACGAACGCCCTGCGCTTGCCGACAGGCCAAATTCAAAACAAAATGGTCTAACCGCTCAGGCAGAATCAACAATTGTCAGGGTCGATTCCATTGACGCTTTAGTCGATAGTCCTTTGCTCAAAAATCAGCGCATCTTATTTACCATTGGTTATCGTCATTTAAATAAATTTGCGAGGTTGCGCCCCGCCTCAAAACTTTATGCTCGTATACTGCCTTCTCCGGAGGCGATCGCGGGTGCGCTTGCAGCCGGATTTAGCACTAAAAAAATCATGGCGCTAAGACCACCCATTTCGCTCGCGCTAGAAATTGCCCTGTGGGAGCAGTGGAATATTTCTTGCGTCGTTGCCAGAGCTTCCGGCCAGTTAGTGAGGCAAGCAGCGCAAGCCTCTGTGCCCAGACAAGAGCCAGATGCTTGCAGCGGAGAACACATTAAAAGGCAAGCGGCGCGATCGCTAGGTATACGCCTGGTTCTGATTGACCGACCGGCAGTCATTTACCCTTGGGAAACAGAGGATCTAGAAGAGGTGGTGGACTTTTGCCAGCAACACGCCGCCTAAGCTTATATTGATTTCAAACATCGACCTCAAACATCGATCTCAAAGTGATCTCAAAGTGACCTCAAAGTGTCCCTCTAAATCAGACAAAATGGTCAAAATACCCTCTACTCGACTCATTTATGCCTTAATGACTGCCTAAACCCTTACCAATAGCACCTTGACTATGAGCAGAGAAGTGCTATCGTTATGGCTACTTTTAGGTCTTTAGTCCTGGCATTTAGACAATTTTAATTGTCATCTTAGTTGTCAATGTTAAATCTACTGAACTAAACGCACCTCCGTTGACGGCAGTGACTGTCTGCGACTCGACAATGCCCTGTCGCGATCGCAAATGATGAGTTATAAGTGCTGAGTGCTGAGTTATAAGTGCTGAGTGCTGAGTTGTATAGTGCTAAGTCGCCGATCCGCTCTCATTCGTTATCGATTCCTCACAGCCTTCATCTTTTTGCCTTCTTTCCCCCCCTTATGCAATCCAGGTCTGCCCAGCCCCTAAATCCATCGTCCGAAGGCCCGCGTCGAGCCGCAGCGCCGGGGATTGCCGCGTCTGGTTCGCCCCTGCCCGACGCGATTAGACCTGATGCAATTAGACCTGATGCAATTAGACCCGATTCCCTACCGCCCGACTCATCGTCTGAGCACAAGCTGCCTGGGGTCAACAACACCTCCGTGTACGCGCTCAAAGAGCTGGTTTCCAGACTGCAAAGAGAGCAGTTCAAAATTCAGGATCTGCTCAGTTCACTAGGGTTTGCGCTTCGTAGCCTCAACAACCTCAATCAGTTTTTAGAACTTATCCCGATGATGGCCAGCCGCGTTACCGATGCCTCCGGTGGGGCCTTGGTAATGTGCCAACCCAACGGAGAGCTGCGCCTAGAGCATCTACACTGCCTGGGGACAGCCGACTGCGGTGACGTTCGCATGGCCCTAGAAATGGCAACCCGACAGGTGACCGCCTCTTTAACGGCTGCGAATAGAGTAGAAGGCGAACCCGCTGCGCTAACCAATGCCACGATGGTTTCGCTAGATCATCAGGCCTGTAGATATCTTGGCCCTGGCTTCCAGATTTTTGGCACGGCCATTATTGTGCAAAACGTGGAGCGAGGCAGGCTGTACGTATTTAGTGAAGAAGGTGACTACACCTGGAGCGAAACCCGACAAAAACTAGTGCGATTAGTCGCCGACCAAACAGCAGTTGCTGTAGAAAACAATGAGCTAACTCGCGAGCTGCGCCACAAAGAAAGACTAGATCGAGAGCTAGAACTAGGCGCAGAAATTCAGGCGCAGCTTTTACCTAGGCAGTGTCCCACCATAGAGGGGGTAGATTTGGCGGCCCGCTGCCAGACCGCGACCAAAGTAGGCGGCGACTACTATGACTTTATTCCAACTTCCTACGAGCAGCTCAGAAATCCAGACTCTCCCGCCTCGCAAGAGCAACCCTGGAACTTCGCAATCGGCGATGTGATGGGCAAAGGTGTTCCGGCTGGCCTGATGATGACCATGCTGCGTGGGATGCTGCGAGCAGAAGTGCTAAACAATCATTCTCCAGGCGAGCTTTTGCAGCACCTGAACTGGGTAATGCGCACTGATCTAGAAAGCTCTAATCGCTTTGTGACGCTGTTTTGCGCTCAGTACGATCCGCGCACGCAGGTGTTGTCTTATGGCAACGCTGCCCACAACCCACCGCTGTTGTGGCAGGCGGCTACCAGCAAAGTCACCCGGCTAGATGCAGACGGAATGTTGTTGGGTTTGGATATGGACACACACTATCAAGAAAACCAGCTACAGCTACAGTCCGGCGATACGGTGATTTACTACACCGACGGCTTTACAGAAGCCGCGGGCAACAGCGGACAGCGCTTTGACGAAGATAATCTAATTGAGTCTTTTAACTGGGCCTGTCGCAATCTTTCTAGCGCCGAAGAGATTTTGGACTACCTATTTAAAACGCTCCAACGCTTTGTCGGCACCCATAGAGAGGCCGAAGACGATACGACCTTAGTGGTAATGCGAGTTACGCAGCCAGCCGAATTTCAGCAGCTCTCCTGCGGCATCTCGTAGATATATCCACCAACCTACCTTGATGTTTTGCTTGAGGGTCTGTTGTCTGACCATCTGACGACGGGTACTTTAGGCGAGCACTTGTCTATAAAGGCAGTATTCAGCAGCCGTTTTAGAATTATGGAACCGATTACCTTTTATCCCGGCCAGCTTCAGGCAACCGCAGTGACCGGAACACCGGTGGTGGCACAATATTTTGACGAAGACTTAATCGGAACGACTGGCACCATGCTCAAGGGCTTTTACGAGTCGGGTCAGCTTTGGGCGCTGCTAATTGGCGTTGTCTTGGGCTATATCCTTAAGTCGGCTTTCTCCTATGGCTAAGCGATAGGGTGGGCGGGGCTAAACGCCGACAGGTCATTACAATTTTAGGGATAACCGGTAAATAGGGGGTCGCCTCAACTGCTAATGTATGGTGGGCTGCGCTGAAGGATGTCTTGTTGGCAACCGAATCGCGGCTTACTGACATCCCGCAGAGACAGGAGCCGACCAGCGTGGGTAACCCCTATAGCAGCCCCCCAGATACTTCAGCGAACCAAACCTGGAGCCAGCGATTTGAGTCGGCGCTGCATCCGGCGATCGCTCAATTTAACGCCAGTATAGGCTTTGATATTGCGCTGCTAGAGTGCGACCTCACTGGCTCTGTTGCGCATGCCAAAATGCTGGCTAAGGTTGGCATTCTTTCAGATGCCGAGTGCGATCAGATTGTCTCTGGGCTAGAAACGATTCGCGGCGAATATCGTGAAGGCAACTTCAATCCTGGCATTGACGAGGAGGATGTTCATTTTGCCGTAGAGCATCGGCTAATTGAGCTGATTGGGGACGGCGGCAAGAAATTACATACGGCCCGCTCGCGAAACGATCAGGTGGGCACCGATATTCGGCTGTATCTGCGCGGTCAAATTGAGCAGATTCGTCAGCGGATTAAAGATTTTCAGCGGGCTATTTTCGAGCTGGCTCAGCAGCATGTGGAAACGCTCATTCCAGGCTATACGCATTTGCAAAGAGCGCAGCCGTTGAGCCTAGCGCATCATTTGCTGGCTTACTTTGAAATGACCCAGCGAGACTGGGAGCGATTGGGCGATGTGCTGAAGCGAGTGAACATTTCGCCTTTGGGCAGCGGCGCTTTAGCGGGTACTACGTTTCCGATTGACCGGTATTATGCTGCTGAGCTGCTGGGATTTGACGATATTTATCACAACAGTTTGGACGGGGTGAGCGATCGCGATTTTGCCATAGAATTTGCCAGCGCTGCGAGCCTCATTATGGTTCATCTTTCGCGCTTGTCGGAAGAGATTATCTTTTGGGCGTCCGAAGAATTTCGCTTTGTCACGTTGGGCGATACCTGTTCTACGGGGTCGAGCATTATGCCGCAGAAGAAAAATCCTGATGTGCCAGAGTTAGTGCGCGGTAAAACCGGACGCGTGTTCGGGCATTTGCAAGGGCTGCTGGTGATGATGAAAGGGCTGCCGCTGGCCTACAACAAGGATTTGCAAGAGGACAAAGAGGCGATTTTTGACACGGTGGCGACGGTTTCTGGTTGCCTAGAAGCGATGACGATTCTGTTGCAAGAGGGGATAACATTTATGCCGAAGCGGTTGAATCAGGCGGTGGATGAAGACTTTTCTAATGCTACGGATGTGGCTGATTATCTGGCAAATAAGGGGGTTCCTTTTCGCGAGGCTTATAATTTGGTGGGTAAGGTGGTGAAGACTTCGCTGGCGGCGGATAAGCTGCTGAAGGATTTGACGATGGCGGAATGGCAGGAGCTGCATCCGGCGTTTGAGGAAGATATTTATGCGGCGATCGCACCGGCTCAAGTGGTCTCTGCTCGTAACAGCGCGGGCGGTACCGGCTTTGATCAAGTTCGCGGCGCTTTGCAGCGAGCAAAATCTTTATTGGAGGCTTAGAACATGGCGACGCTTAGCCTGTGCATGATTGTGAAAGACGAAGCGGCAAAGTTACCGATTTGTCTCGCTAGCGTTAGAGGGCTAGCAGATGAGATTTCTGTGATTGATACCGGATCGGGCGATCGCACCCCCACCATCGCTCAAGATGCGGGGGCAAAAGTACATTTTCAGATATGGGCGGACGATTTTTCCAAAGCTCGCAACGCCTCGTTAGACCAAGCCACTTGCGACTGGATTTTGGTTTTGGATGCCGATGAAACGCTGACAGAACAGGGCAGACAGCTGATTCATGCCATTAAACTAGAGCAGCCGCTGGGCAACGTAAAGCCTCAAGATTTGCTGATGGTAACGGTGATGCGGCAAGAAATTGGGGCCACCCAATCGCCCTACAGCCAAGTCTCTCGTCTGTTCCGCAATCTGCCGGATGTGAAATACTATCGGCCCTATCACGAGGGCATAGATGACAGCGTTGCGGCGCTGATGGCAAGAGAAAAGCACTGGCAGGTGGCGCAGTTTGGCAATGTGGCGATTGATCATACGGGCTATGGTGTGGATGCGATCGCTGCCAAAGACAAGTACAAACGCGCCCAGCGGATTATGGAAAAGCACCACGCCGACCATCCGCAAGATGCGTATATGGCGAATAAACTGGGCGCACTCTACGGGGCGGCGGGTGAATGGCAAAAAGCGCTGCCTCTATTAGAAGACGCTTTGCGATCGGGAAACTTCGACGCGAATACAGAATACGAGCTGCATTATCACTTGGGGATTACGCATCGGCATTTGGCCAGTATCGAAGGCTCCGAGGCCGATCATTTGTTAGCGGCGCAAACAGCTTATCGAAAGGCGATTGATACGCCTATTGCCGGGCGACTGAAGCTGGGGGCGCATTTGAACCTGGGTGGTTTGCTACAGAAAAAAGGAGACTTGGAGGGCGCGATCGCTCAATACGAAGCCGCTGCTCGCATCGATCCTAAACAGCCGGTGATCTATCTCAATCTGGGCTTGATGCATAAGGCTAAGGGCTACCTAGAACCGGCACTGCGAGCTTATGAGTACGCGATTTTGCTAGATCCTAACTATGCGGCGGCTTATCAAAATATGGCGGTGGTGCTATTTAAGCTAGGGAAATTGCCGCAGAGTAAACAGGCGTTTGAAAGGGCGATCGCGCTAGTTACAAAAGAAAACCCTGCGGAGGGCGATCGCCTTCGACAAGGCATGAGAGGACTGGGCCTCGATAGACTTTGAGTTCAGCGACCCATCAGATTGATCGCACATAACAGTAGACTAGTTGGCTAAAACGCCGATCTGTCAGAACTTCTAGCCACATGGCTCAGAGTAGATCTCCTTTAGCGGGACGTTGCTGACGGTAGTAAGCTCGCGCGGCTTAGCTCAAACTCACATTATTTTATGGCTTGTTAGCTGTATTGTTTGCTGTATTGTCTGCGTTTAGCTGACGCTGACGTTTTCTTTCTCGAAAGCGATCGCGCCGCTGTTCAGTCATCTCTTCTATACAGTGCGGACAAGACACCTCACTCTCATATTGTGGCGACTGTTGTTCTGCGGGCGAAATTGGATGACCGCAGGCATAGCAAAGCGAATAAGAACCCGGCTCTAGCCCGTGCTTTATCGCCACTCTCTCATCAAAAACAAAGCATTCTCCCTCCCACAAACTTTCCGCTTCGGGCACGTCCTCTAAGTATTTTAGGATGCCACCCTTAAGGTGATACACCTGATCAAACCCTTGAGAAAGTAGATAGGAGGATGCTTTTTCGCAGCGAATGCCGCCTGTGCAAAACATCGCCACCTTTTTTTGCTTGGCCGGATCTAAGTGCGCTTGGGCGTATTTGGGAAACTCTCTAAAGCTCTCTGTCTCAGGGTTTTTTGCTCGTTGAAAAGATCCCATACCGATCTCGTAATTGTTGCGAGTGTCGATGACGGTAACATCCGGATCGGAGATAATTTGATTCCAGTCTTTGGGCGAAACGTAAGTGCCGACGGTTTGAGTAGGGTTTACCTCTGGCAAGCCGATGGTAACAATTTCTTCTTTAAGACGCACTTTGAGCCGCTCGAACGGTGGCTTGCTAGCAAAAGATTCTTTGATGTCAACGTCGATTAATCGCGCATCCGACTGAATGAAATTTAGAACAGAATTTATGTTTTGGCGATCGCCCGAAACCGTTCCATTAATGCCCTCCTTTGCCAAAAGAATCGTGCCTTTTACGTTCTGAGCCTTGCAAACGTCGATCAAAGGCTGCCGGAGATTGGCATAGTCAGGCAGTGCGACAAATTTATAAAAGGTTGCAACAGTAATCGCCATAGCAAAACAGGAAAGCAGACAGGTTGAATCACGACTATTCTATCTTGCCGATAGCACGGTCTTAGCGGCTCTATGCAGCAGGGAATGCCGGTAAATTAGGGCAGCCATATCTTCGCCATAGCCGCCGCCAATCACACAGGCGACTGGATAACCCGCCGAGACACAGGCTTGCAGAACCGTGCGATCGCGCTCAAACACGCCATCGTCTGTTAGGGCTAGTTTCCCTAGTCGGTCGTCTTTATGGACATCGACTCCAGCGTCATACATAACGATATCGGGCTGGAGATCGTTTAAAAGCTTGGGTAGGTGCGATCGCAATAGGGCCAAATACTCGTCGTCTCCCGTATTTTCTGCTAGCGGCACATCCAAATCGCTCCGCTGCTTGCGCCCTGGAAAGTTGATGCCGCAGTGCATAGAGAACGTAAAAACGCTGGGATCGTTTTTGAAAATAAAGGCCGAGCCATCGCCTTGATGAACATCCAAATCGACAATGAGGGCTGTATGAATGAGCTTTTGAGCCTGAAGGACTTTGAGGGCGATCGCCAAATCATTAAAAATGCAAAACCCAGAACCATAATCCGGAAATGCGTGATGAGTACCGCCCGCCGTATTGCAGGCCAAACCAAACTGCAAAGCCAGCTTAGCCGTCAAAATTGTACCGCCAACTGCCGTACAAGTTCGCTGCACTAATCCTTCGCTCCAGGGCAACCCAATTCGCCGCTGCGCCTTAGCATCTAACGTACCTTCGCAGTAGGCTTGTACGTAATCCACGTCATGGACTAGCTCTAGCCATTCTCTAGGCGGTGCGCCGGGTTGATAAATTTGGGCTGAAGAGATGACGCGATCGCGCACTAGCAAATCGCGCAAAAGCCGAAACTTTGGCATCGGAAACCGATGACCTTGCGGTAGGGGCGTAACGTAGTCCGGGTGATAGACAACAGGAAAACTAGCCAAGGCGCTGGTAGACCATAGTGAATCTGAGCAAAGCAAATAGATGTAAAGCGAATAGATAATAGTCTACCGCTGTCACCAGATGACGGCTATTCGATAATTTTTTCGGTGGCCCCGCTGGTTTTATTCGCCGCTGCGTTTTTATCAAAGACGGCCTCCGCGTTAGAACTGCCCACATAGCGCCAATGCCACGGTTCAAATGAAACACCTTGCGGATTGTTCTCTGGAAAAGAAAGCTCAAAATCGTAGGTGGCCGCGTTATTTTTAAGCCACTGGTAAGCGGGCGCAGCCTCAAACGCTGGGGTAATGTCTTGATTTTGAGCGAGCGTACCGTCTGTGAGATCGATGGCGTAGCCGGTGTGATGCTCGCTGTATCCAGGAGGGGCGCTGATTTTGGCGGCAGCTTCTGGGGAACCTGTTTTGGCGATCTGGGCGTTGAACAAAGCGTCCTGTTCAGCCAGCGTGCGAAAGCCGGACGCTGGCACTAGCCACACGCCGTCAGCTCTGGCCGCAGCCACCATATCCATCAGGGCTTTAGCCGCTTCGAGATGCATCGTTTCGCTGCGCTGGCTTTCGCCTTCTGGGTAGCTAGCGACCTGTACCATGTTGGCTGGGTTTTGGGTGGCGTAGGAAAAGTGACCGTATTTAGGAGAAGTGCGGCGGGGAGTTGGCATCTGCGCGGGAAAGGCGGTGCCAGCGAGATGACTATTGCCATAGTTAGGTGCAGCGGTTGAGCTAGAAGGGATGACGGCTGGCTCTATGGGAGAAATTTTGAGAGTTGTGTGGTCAAGCGTGGCGGGGATGATGGGGCGACGATTGAGCGAGTGGTAAATTTCGGTGAAGGCGATCGCGTTGATGCCTACGCACAGCGTGATGAAAACGCCTATTCCTGAAAATCTTAGCCAGCGCGGAGATTGGTTTAGGAGCTTCATGAAGGAGACTAGCCAGACACTCAATAATTATGCCGTACAGAGGCGTTTAGAGTATAAAGCCCAGATTGCACCGCTGACCGGACTTCCTCAGCATACCCACCCATTAAATATTCCATGATTTAGGGATTAGGGTTGATTAGAGAGCAGGATGGGGCTTTGGGAAGTGAGGGCATGAGGCGAGCGATAGCAGTGAATTAATTCTGTTCTAATCCGGGATAAACAAGATCCAAGCTAAAAATATCTTTCCAGCGAGAAACAGAGCTGCGCATAGCTAGCTTATTGGGATATACCGCTGCGCAAAGCTGAGCATGTCTTTTTGATGACGCCTGATCATCGTCCTATTGCCTTCGCACAGAATGACCAACGATATAAATCTATACACCGTATTGAATAAACTGTATTGAATAAACTGTATTAAAGGGCGTTTAGGGCCAGAGATCGCACTTTAATCACCTGGTAAGCTCGCTTGTTAAGCGCTCAGTAACATTGGCTGTAACCATTGGTAGTTATGCGGTTTTTCAGGTAGAGAAGCTGCTCGTAAGCGAGATGAGCGAGGTGATGTAGAGATAGCTTAAGAGCGCGATCGCAAAAAAGAATTTTGACATAGAATGCTGAGTATATTCACCCACACAGCAGACCTATGCCACCTTGGCCCAAGCACGGCATAAAGGTCACGATTGGCAAAATGCAGATAAAAAAGGGCGCAATCCGCAGAAAACCTATCTAACTAGCAGATAGGTAAACCGAGACAACGACTGTCTATCGTCACGACGTTCCTTGCATCTGCCATCTTATCGTTTTCAATATGTTTACTTCTAGCTCTCAAGGCCCTGCCATTCAACAGCTTCAGCGTAATCTTAATGATCGACTAGAGCAATTTGATATGCTTGCTCATAGCTCCGTTCAGGTAACGGGCGTCTTTGATAGCGATACTCTGCTGGCCGTGAAATACCTCCAATGCCTAGGTGGGCTACCTGTAGATGGCCGAGTAAACGAGCCGACTCAGCAATTTATAGAACAGGGAATCTCGGCGCTACCAACGCTGTCTGTGGGCAGTACCGGCACCGCCGTACGCGCTATGCAACGAACGCTCATTGCCGCTCAAATTGAGGTTGTTGCAGATGGCAACTTTGGGCAATTGACAGAGCTAGGTGTAAGACACTACCAGAAAAACCTCGGACTGACGGTTAATGGCATCGTGGAGACAAAAACCTGGGAAAAAATTGTGCGATCGCGTCTAAAAACCCTTCCCTGCATTGCGCTTTTGCCCAATCCCTACAGTATTACTCAATGTGACAGTATGCCTCAATTGTCTAACGCTAGGCAGTCCGCCCTAAACAGCAAACTATAATCGAGGCTGGTTTCTTCTTTTCTCGCCATGCCTCTCGATCTTGCCCGCTTTTACCAAGCCGCGAATCCCAGTCGTCCGCTCAAAATTGCTCAGCGAGAAGATCGCCGATATTACATCGACTTTTCCTCTGTGCGCGGCGGCGATACCGTCAGCGAAATTGGCCGAACCATTGTGCGGCTTTCGCCCACCGAGCCAACCACGCAGCTCTTTACCGGGCATATCGGCTGCGGCAAGTCTACCGAACTTTTTCGGCTAAAAGGCGGATTAGAACAACAAAATTATCACGTTGTTTATTTCGAGTCGGACAGAGATTTAGAGATGGCCGATGTGGACATCAGCGATATTCTGTTGATGATTGCGCACCAGGTTACCGAAGGACTAGAGTCAGTGGGCATTCGACTAAAGCCCACCTATTTGGAAAAGATGTTTCGGGGCCTGATGGGGTCTTTGCGACTGCCCGTAGAAGTCAGCGACGTGAGCTTTTCAGTAGGCATTGCGAGCATTACCGCCAAGGCCAAAGAAAGCCCCGAAATGCGCAGCCAGCTCCGGCAGTATTTGGAGCCGCGCACCAAGAGCATTATTGATGCTATTAACGAAGAAATTTTAGACGTGGCGAATCAGCAGCTTCAGGTGCAGGGCAAGCGCGGACTGGTAGTAATTGCCGATAACTTGGATCGAATTGATCCGATTCGGCGAGCGGATGGCCGCAGCCAGTCTGACTATCTTTTTGTAGATAGAGGAGAGCAGCTAAAGCGGCTAAACTGCCATATGATTTACACGATTCCGCTGGCGCTGATCTTTTCAAACGAGCTGCCGCGGCTGGCGAATCGCTTTGGCATCGCGCCCAAACTGCTGTCGATGGTGCCGGTGAATACGCGCATGGGAGAGCCGTTTGCTAGAGGGCGACAGCTTTTACAAAAGATGGTAATGGCGCGGGCTTTTCCGACGCTGCCTGAAAGCGAAAGATGGCAGCAAATCGATCAGGTATTTGACTCGGCCAGTACGCTAAATCGACTAGTGACCATTAGCGGTGGCCACATGCGCAACTTAATGCGGCTGCTGTATGGCTGCTTACAAAAAGGCGATCCGCCGATTACGCTGGCCGTATTGGAGTCGGTAATTCGCGATGAGCGAGATGCGCTGATGAGCCTGATTGACGCGCAGGAGTGGGCGCTGCTGTTTGAGGCGATCAGTCAGGGAGATGAGCAGGGAAACGAGGCATACAACCCACTGCTGCGAAGTCTCTTTCTATACGAGTATCGAGATGATGAAGGCCGATGGTTTGGACTCAATCCGGTGTTGGCAGAAACCAAGAGATATCGAGACTGGCAGGCGAGCCGTTAGGAGTGATGGGCTGATGGTATAGCTTTGCGATCGCGCCTAGAAGCCCACAACCGATAGAAATAACAACGGTAGAATACAAGAGCCTTCACTCAAACGGCTATGGTAAGCAAGCACCCGCTAGACATCATTACTTATAACAAAAATGCGCTGAATAATCTGCGGCGAGCGATCGTGCTAGGTCAGGGGCAGTTTTCGCTGATTTTAGCGCGGTCAAACTATCGGCGGCTGCGCAAAGTGCTGATTGCAGAACTCAGCAGCCAGCTTCATCTAGATATTGCCTTTTTACCGGCTGATACAACCAGTCTGAGAGCCGCCATTCTCGCGGGGCAAACCACGCTGAGATCGGTGAAGAACGCTCAAGCATTGATGGTGACCGGGCTAGAGAACATCAGCGAGCTTGAACGGTTGCTCAAGTCTGCCAACTTAGGGCGCGACGAGCTGCCCAAAACGTTTGCCTACCCCGTGGTGCTGTGGATTAATGACGCTGTGCTTTCGCAGCTTAACCGCTATGCGCCCGATCTTAAAAGTTTTGCAGCATCGCCCATTAGGTTCGAGTATCCTTTGCGATCGCTCACAGCCGCCCTCACCACCCAGGCCAACCACACCTTTACTCAAATCCTTAACACCCATGGGGGGATTGGGTTTGGCAGCACTTTACCAAAAAGCGATGACATCACAGAGCCAATGGCGAGCCAGGAGCTGTCTTTTGCCTTGGCAGAGCTAGAAACAGCGCAAATAGATGAAAGGCTGCTGGCTAATTTATTGTTTTTACAAGGCCGAAATCTTCACCAGCAAGGAGACTTAGATCGCGCTCGCAGCTATTACGAAAAGAGTTTGCTTTACTGGCAGCAGCAGACGCATGAAAACGAACGCGAAATAGAAGAGAGAGAACGTCATAATCCTAAGCTCACCGGCTTAGAAAGGCAGGCTGTTTTATATTTTCATTTGGGACTGTGGTGGAAAAGCCACGCTATGCTCGACGGGACTAAAAGGGAGCCGGACAGCGATTCTCAGCCTGTGGCCACCCATGATCTAGCTGAGCGCAATGTAGCGCTTCAAAAAGCCAAGTATTACTTTGAGCAAATGCTGGCAATTTTTAGGCGGCATAGCAGACATGATCGCACCGCGAGATTTTTGTTGGCCTTAGCAGAGGTGCTGCAAAAACTAGAAGACTGGCCCGCTCTGCAACAGCTAGCACAAGAAGGCGTTCGACTACACCACAGCGATCTTCCTCGCCTCGCCCGCGACTATGGTTATTTGGCTGAAGTGGCCCTAGCACAATACCAAGATCAGCCCCAAGAGAAGTATTTGAGCGAGGCCCAAGGCTTTTCTCAGCAGGCGCTAGAGCTAGCTAAACAGTCTGTTCATGCTTTTCAAGGTCAGTCGGGTGTTGATGTGGTTCAGGCCACGGCGCTGCGCTATCATGCCGGGTGCTATTTGTATTGGTTGGCGATCGCGCAGCAGCTTCAGGGCCAGTCAGAAATCGCTATTCAAAATCTAGAAAAAGCGAGAGTTTATGTTCATCCTAGCTACGATCTCCCACTGCATCTCAATATCTTAAGTCGGTTAAGAGACCTTTATTTTAATCGCCAACAATATGCTCAAGCTTTTGAAGTAAAGCTAGCCCAGCGCAGCACCGAGAGTCTCTTTGGCCTTAGAGCCTTTATCGGAGCTGGTCAGATTCAGCCGCCCCAGGAGATATCGCCATTTTTATCGCTGCCTGAGTCTGTGCGCCTACAGCAACCGCAAGCAGAGTCGGCCCGGCAAATACTAGCCGCTGAAATTCGCGCCTCGGGCCGCGCCCAAGATATTGAGGCGATCGCATCTCGACTCAGCCAGCCCCGCTACCCGCTCGTAGTGGTACATGGGCAGTCGGGCGTGGGCAAAAGCTCCACGCTACAGGCCGGACTTATTCCCAAGCTGCAAACACTGACCAGCGAAGGTCGATCTCTTCTGCCTATTTGGATTGACAGCTACAGCCATTGGGTGGCGCAAGCCGATCAAGACCTAACTCGGCGCGTTCAAGAAAAGTTCACGCTAGTTAATTTTTCGATAGATTTGCCGCTGCATGGCGCTGCTGAGACGTCCGAGCCAGCTTCGGTTGAGCCGGATGCAGCTAGCTCAACCCAATTGCTAACTCGAATTAAAGCGCTAACAGAACAAACCTATCAACAAGTTGTGCTCATTTTCGATCAGTTCGAAGACTTTTTTCACAAAAATCCCACCCTAGCTCAGCGTCAGATCCTTTACACCTTTTTGCGCGACTGCCTCGACGCGCCTTACATCAAGGTTGTGCTCTCTCTGCGTGAAGACTTTCTGCATTACCTTTTAGAATGGGATCGCAGCGCCGATTTGAGCATCATCAACAACGATGTTTTAGGAAAAGATATTCGCTATTATCTCGGAAACTTTACGCCTGAGGCGGCCAAAGCCTTGATTCGTCAGCTAACAAACGCCGCCGGATTTGGACTAGAAGACAATTTGATTACTGCGCTGGTAGAAGATTTGGCAGCTACGACCGGAGCGGTGCGCCCGATTGAGCTACAGGTAGTAGGCGCACAGCTACAGCGAGAAGACATCACCACGCTAAAACAATATCAGGCGCTAGGTCAATTTTCCTCTGATCAGACAACCTCCAAAAATCAGCTGCTCGAAAACTTTATCAACAACGTGATTCAAGACTGCGGCGCTGAAAATGCAGAAGCTGCTAGCGCAATTCTCTATATTTTGAGCGATGGATTGAATGAGAGTAGCGATCGCCCGCTCAAAACGCACTTAGATATAGAAGAAGCCCTTGCCGCCGCTGATTTAACCCCATCACCTCACCAAATTCAGCTAATTCTAGATATCCTGATCGGGTCAGGACTGGTCTTCGAGCGGCTAGAAGTCTCAGGTATCCGCTATCAGCTCGTTCACGAATATCTCTCCGACCTGATTCAAAAACAACAGCAGCCAGGGCTAATTGCAGCCTTACAAATAGAGCGCAGCCGCCGCCAGCTCACCGAAGCTCAGCTAGAAAAAGCGCTTTCGGCCCAAAACGACAACCTCACCCAAACCATCATCGCCAAACAAGCGGCCACCACCGCAGAAATTAAGGCTCTAGTTTCAGTCGCGCGATCGCTTTTACTCTCAGGTCAGAGCCTGGAGGCTTTAGCCCAAGCCACCCGAGCAGCTAAGCAAATTGCGGGTTCTTCTATCGGCAACAGCTCGCTGCTAAAAATGCAGATCGCCCTTTGTCTAGACGCTGCCATTCGCAGCATTCGAGAGAAAAACGAGCTGCTCGGCCATCGAAATTGGGTCGTCGCGGTAGACTGCAACCAGACCGCAGACGGAGAGATGATCGCTTCGGCCAGCGACGATAGTACCGTCAAGCTATGGACACCCCAAGGGGAGCTGGTTCGATCTTTAAGCCACCCGGCTGGCGTGGCGGATGTGAAATTTAGCCCCGACGGCACCCTGCTAGCGAGCGCCTGTTTGGATCGCACCATCCGGCTTTACCGAGCCAACGGCGACTTTATCCGCGCCATCGAAACCCCGCTCGCCAGCGTGACTAGCCTGGCCTTTAGTCCTACAGAACCTTTGCTAGCCGCCACTTACAGCGATACCTTTGTTCGCCTATGGAACCTAAACGGCACTCTGGTTCGGAGGCTAGCAGGACATGAAGATTGGATCAGGACAGTCGCCTTTAGCCCCGATGGTCAAATGATTGCCACGGGCGGAGAAGATAGAACGGTGCGCCTGTGGAAAGTGAGCGGCGAGCCGATTTGCGTGCTCAAGGGGCATCGAGGTTGGGTGCGCAGCATTGCCTTTAGTCCCGATGGCAAAACAATTGTCTCCGCAGGTGATACGAATACGCTGAGGCTGTGGAGCCGGGAGGGCTACCGACTCAAAACGCTGTATGGGCATGAAGACTGGGTGCGCAGCGTGGCCTTTAGCCCCGATGGCAAACGCATTGCTTCGAGCAGCGATGATCAAACGATTCGGATTTGGTCGGCGAGTGGCACCGTTGAGCAAGTTTTCAATCAGCGCAGCAGCGTTCATAGCGTGGCCTGGCGCGCCGATAGTCAAGCTGTGGTTTCGGGGGGCGATGACGATCAGGTTCATCTCTGGCAGTTAGAAGGCCCGCTAGAACCCGTTTGTCAGGCGCATTCGGGCATTGTGTGGAGCGCCCGGTGGCATCCTCACGCCGAGAAGATTCTCTCTGCTAGCAGCGATAACATGCTTAAAATTTGGGATGGGCAAGGAAACTTGCTGAAGTCGATTGGCGGACATAAAAAGGGGACGCATAGCGCGCAGTGGAGTCCAGACGGACTGTTTTTTGCTTCGGCCAGCGCTGATTATTCGGTGAGAATTTGGGACGCGGAGGGGGAGTTTGTGCGATCGCTCAGCGGTCATGGGGATGCGGTGTGGCAAGTTTGCTACAGCCCTGATGGAAGAACATTGGCTTCAGTGAGCAGCGATCGCACTCTTCGCCTGTGGACGACTAAAGGCAACCTGATTAAAACCTACAGCGACCACACCGAGACCGTATGGCACGTTGACTTTAGCCCTGATGGACAGCATTTAATTACCGCTAGCGAAGACCACACCCTGCGACTGTGGCATGTAGAAAAAGGTTTGGTGCAAACGATCTCAGCTCATGAAGGCGGCGTTTGGTGCGCTATTTTTAGCCCGAAAGGAGACTTTATTGCCTCCGGCGGCGAAGATGGAGACGTTCGGCTGTGGGCCGTTTCGAGCCAAAATAAACGGCTTACAATTGAGCCAAAGCCCGCTATTTTTAGAGGCCATCGCGACTGGGTGAGAAGCCTGAGCTTTAGCCCCAATGGAAAATTTGTTGCTTCTGCTAGCGACGATGACACCGTGCGGTTGTGGTCTATTACGACTGAGGCGCTGACTAAACAGACCGCAGAAGGCAGCGGAGAAAGCCAGCTGTTACCGCCATTAATCGGACATAAAGACGTAATTTGGGATGTTGATTTTGATCGAACTGGGGAAAGAATTGTCTCGGCTGGTGCGGATGGCACGATGAGAATTTGGGATTTGCGGCTAGAGAAACTGGCTGAAAAAGGCAGCCGCTGGCTAGAAGACTGGCTGGTAGCGCGACCCGAATTGGCAAAGCAGCTTCGTTGATAGGAGCAATTGTTAGGACTGCCCGGTCAGTTCGTCCAAAAGTTTCAACAGCGCATCGTGATCAATTGGCTTCACCATATGGGCATTAAACCCAGCCTCGCTTGATTTGCGGCGATCCTCCGGTTGGCCCCAGCCGGTGAGGGCAATCAGCACCATCGTCTGGCCCCAGGGCTGCTGGCGAATTCGACGGGCGACTTCGTAACCGTTCAGTTTGGGCAAGCCGATGTCGAGCAGAACGATATGGGGGCAAAACGTTTCGGCAGCGGCCACCGCAGCGAGGCCGTCGTAAGCGGTTTGGGTGCGATCGCCCATCATTTCAAACAGCATTTCTAGCGTCAGGGCAGAATCTTCATTGTCATCGACGATTAGAATGCGGCGATCGCCCTCGACTTTTGTCACCTCATCAACATTGGGCAGCGGCACTTTGCTGCCCTCAAAGACGGGCAACCGCACGATAAACTCGCTGCCCTGCCCCAGGCCGGAGCTAGATGCCTCTATAGACCCTTGATGCCTTTCTACCAAGCGTTTGACTAGCGTTAGACCGATACCCAGTCCGCCTTGCGATCGCGCCAGTGCCCCCTCCACTTGCGTAAACATATCGAAAATTTTCGGCAGCATATCAGAGGCAATGCCAATACCCGTATCTCTGATCGATACCACAACTTCTGTGGGTAGGCCAACCGCTGGTTCTGACATTTCAGCGCTGATCGTAATCGTACCGCCTGGTTCGCTGTACTTACTGGCATTGTTGATTAAATTGCTAAATACCTGAATCAGCCGCACCGAATCGGCATACAAATAAACGGGCGACGGCGGCAGCGCTACGCTGAGTGCGTGATTAGCCGCTTCAACCGTAGGCTGACTGGTTTCAACCGCTTGCTCAATAATGGCCGCGAGTTCAACTTTTTCTTTAGACAGTTCAAATCGACCCCGGCTGACGCGGCTCACGTCTAGCAAATCGTCAACTAGGCGCACCATTTGGGCGAGCTGGCGATCCATCATGACACGAACTTGTTCTATTCTTTCTAGATTGTCGGGCGATTGGCGCATAACTTGTAAACCGTTGCGAATCGGCGCAAGCGGGTTGCGTAGCTCATGCGCTAACGTGGCCAAAAATTCGTCTTTACGGCGGCTAGCTTCTGATAGATCGCTTGCCATTTGACGCAGGTCATCCTCTAGCTGCCGCCGTTCGCTCATATCCTGGCTAATCACGGCGAGGCCAGCCGGTTGCCCTTTATCATTTTTAATGACCGTCGCGCTGTATCGCATCCAAATTGGCTCTGCTGAGTTTAACGGCTGCAACCGCACGTCGGTCGTGCCTGTACCGGTAGCCCACACCAAAGGCAAAAATTTATTCACCATGCGATCGCGATCTTCAGCAAAAAACAAATCACCAATGGCGATCGCGTTTTGTTCGCGGCGATCGCTCAGGCCAATCTTGTTCTTTCCAGCCGGGTTGATATAGAACAACTTGCCCTTGCGATCAGACATGCTGATAAAATCTAGGGCATTGTCAGCTAGCCGAACAAAGTTGTTGCGCTCTTTCTGGGCCTGCTTAAGTTCTTCAATATCGGTGCAGGTGCCAAACCATTGAGTAATCGCCCCAGAGTCACCTCTTACAGGATGACCCCGATTTAAAAACCAACGATATTCGCCTGTTTTAGACCGAAAGCGATACTCTACTTCATAAGGATCTCCCGTACGTAGCGAATTGCTCCAACGCGCTTGCGTCGCTTCCACATCGTCTTGATGCAGCGACCCAATCCAGCTATAGCCCAGCGACTCTTCTGGGGTAGTGCCAAAATATTCGTACCAGCGCCGATTGAAGTATTCGCAATAGCCATCGGGCCGAGTAACCCACACCATTTGTGGCATCGTATCAGCCATTTGTTCAAACTGTTGCTGGCTCGCCCGCAGCCGCCTAGCTTGCTCTCGTCTTTCAGTCACATCGCGAAACACCAACACGCAGCCCAGCACTTGGCCCGAACTGTCTCGAATCGGCGCGGCGCTGTCATCAATGGGCCGTTCTGTTCCATCTTTGGCAATCAGCAGCGTATGGTTGGCTAGTCCGACAACGACTCCTTGGGCCAGCGCCTGCTGCACCGGATTAACGGCGCTCTGACGGGTATCTTCGTTAATAATATGAAACATTTCGCTTAGCGGTCGCCCAATGACTTCGCTAGCTGTCCAGCCGCTAAGCGATTCGGCCACCGGGTTCAAGTTGGTAATCACGCCCTGGTTATCGGTGGTGATGACGCCATCGCCAATGCTAGCGATCGTTGTTTTTAGCTGGCTGGCCTGTTGGGCTAGCAGCTCGGCGGCTTGAGTTCGATTGTGGAAATACCGTCGCAAAAGCCAGATATAGGCAATAAGAGCTGCGATCGCCGATAGCCCTGAGAGGAGTCCGGTAGTGGCCGCTATCTGGGAGGCTCTCGCAGAGTCTTGAAGCTGCATTCTAAGCTGCGATCGCGCTGTTTCGATCATCTGGGCAACGACTCCCCGTAGCGCATCCATCTCCTGCTTGCCCTGGTTAGTAGAGACAGCTTGCTGAGCGGCTTCAAATCCCTGGTTTTGCCGCAGATCAATAATTTTATCAAGCTCCTTAAACTTGGCGTCTAGGCGGGCTTCGGCGATACTCAAGCGAGCCTGCTGGACGGGGCTATCTTGCGTTAGCCGATCAATGGTAGACACCTCGGCTGGCATCGCCGCCACTGCGGCCTGGTAAGGCTCTAAATACTCAGGATTGCCCGTGATGATAAATCCTCGCTGTCCGGTCTCAGCATCTCTAACTAGCGATATCAGCTTGTTTAAGCTATCGACAACCTGCTGATTCTGGCTCAATCGCGTATCGTTTGTTTTAATTTGACGGATGTTATGAAATGAGAGGATAACATTCGTTGCAAATAAACCAATGACAATAGCCGCACCTGCCGTTATGAGCGCAGAAATTTGCGGGCGGGCCGCTCCCGTGCGATCGCGGCT
>JBBSOB010000037.1:0-22890 GCA_038260205.1 Phormidesmidales cyanobacterium | reverse complement strand
GGATGGGCATCGACTCCGACTTAATCCCGGCCTATTCTTTAGCGCTAGGCTCCTCCGAAGTTAACTTGCTAGAAATGACTAGCGCCTACGGCACCTTTGCCGCCGCAGGTAAACATTACAGACCTCATGGCATTACTCGTATCACCAATGCCCAAGGCGACGAAATCTACAAGTTTGAAGAGAAACCAAAGCAGGCTATTGATGCTGACACCGCCTCGATTATGACCTGGATGCTAGAAGGCGTCGTTAACGGTGGCACTGGTGGCAATGCTAGTATTTCGGGCAGACCGATTGCTGGAAAAACGGGCACCTCCGAAAACTACCGAGACCTCTGGTTTGTGGGCTACATGCCTCAGCTAGTCGCAGGGGTATGGATGGGTAACGACGACAGTACGCCGACTAACGGAGCTAGCAGTACTGCGGCGTTGGCTTGGTACAAATTTGTCAGTCAGTTCGTGGACGATATGCCGGTTGAAGAATTTCCAGAAGTTCCCTCTTTGGAAGGTCGAAAGAATACTTTAAAGGCCAAACCGGTATCACCGAGTCGAATTACCTCAGAAGATCCAGGTGTTAGAGAAGAAGCGCCGCCGGAGCGAGAGAGAAGATCAGAATCGGATTATGAAGAGCCGGCCTACCAACCCAGTCAAGAGTGGGTGCCGGAGGAGCCTAGGTATGAGGAGCCAGATCCGGTCCCCTCTGAGTCAGAGTCCAACGAGCCAGAACCGGTCTATACTGAACCGGCTCCCCCGCCCGCGCCTGCCCCGATCTATACCGAACCTGCCCCTGCCCCCGCGCCCCCGCCAGCTCCTTTCCCGTCAGCTCCTGCGCCCGAGCCGCCACCAGAACCAGCCCTTCCTCAACCTAGCGTTTTAGGAAACTAGAAACCGGATAACTATGGCTTTTTCCCAACGTGCTGCAACTAGCTTTAGCGAAAAGAAAGGAGGCCGGACAGTCGGTCGCCAGTATCAGTCGGTTGTCATTATGCTGCTGCTCAGCTTGGTAATGTTTGGCGGCATTGGCGCTAGGCTAGGCTTCTTGCAGCTAGTGCAGGGAGAGCGCAATCGCGAACTGGCCGAAGACAATCGCATTTTGCTATTACCTAGACGACCGGCCAGAGGCACCGTCACCGATCGCAACGGTAAGGTTTTAATCGGCTCACGGCTTTCGCATTCGGTTTCTATTTGGCCCATAGCGCTCCCTAAAGAAGATGCCGGGCGCGAGCAAGTTATTCAGCGGCTCGCTCAAATTCTGGACGTGCCGTCTAACGAGATTAAAGACAGACTAGCCCAAACGAGCTACAACTTGAATAAGTCGGTGCCTATTTCACGCGGGGTCAGTTCGGCTCAGACTACAGCGATCGCAGAATATGCTCAAGATTTGCCGGGCGTTCGAGTAGAAGCCGAAGCCGTACGCAACTATCCTAGAGGCGACCTAGCTGCCCATGTTTTAGGCTATACCGGCGAGCTAGATCCAGCTGAGCTAGAAGAACGAAATGCCAAGGACGGCGACTACCGACTGGGCGATGTGATTGGCAAAATGGGCTTGGAAAAAGCTTTAGAATCGACCTTGCGAGGACAGTGGGGCGGTCAGCAAGTAGAGGTAGACAGCAGCGGACGAGTACTGCGTGTATTAGGAGAAAAGCCTTCTCTTTCTGGGCACGATATTCAGCTCACAATTGACTTGGGACTACAGCAAGCGGCCGAAGCCGCGATTGGCGACGATACGGGAGCTATTGTTGCCATCGATCCGCGCAATGGGGCCATTCGGGCCATGGTCAGCCGCCCTACTTTCGATCCCAACATCTTTTCGACGCGGATTACTCAGGCCCAGTGGGATCAGATTCAGAGTCGGGGTAATCCGCTCGTTAATCGGGCAATGCGGGCCTATCCGCCTGCGAGCACCTTCAAAGTGGTGACGGCTACGGCGGGCATGGAATCGGGTAAATTCTCGCCAGACACGGTGTTACCCACGTTTGCTTTCATTAATATAGGCGGTATTCAGTTTTGGGACTGGAATAATGCAGGTTTTGGGCCATTGGGCTTTCGGGGGGCGCTGGCGATGAGTAGCGACACGTTTTTCTACCAGATTGGTAGAGGCGTAGGCGAAAAGAGCCTTGAGACCTGGATGCGAAACTATGGACTAGGCCATCTTACCGGGATTGAGTTAGCCGAAGAAGAAGACGACGGGTTAGTGCCTACTCCAGAGTGGAAAAAGCGGGTAATGGATGAGGGCTGGTATCTAGGTGACACTATTAACGCTTCGATTGGGCAAGGCAACGTGCTAGCTACCCCGCTTCAGATTGCGGTGATGTTTGCGGCGGTAGCGAATGGGGGCGATCGCGTTACCCCTCATCTCGTTATGACTGGCGAAGAAGCCAAAACTTGGCGCAAGCCGGTTGGAATGAAGCCAGAAACTGTCAGGGTTTTGCAAGATGGGTTGCGCGAAGTTGTCAGCAACGGCACAGGCGGCGCGGTGAACGATCCGCTACTGCCACCGATTTCTGGAAAAAGCGGGACGGCAGAAGCACCTCCCGGAGCAAACCACACTTGGTTTGGAGCCTATGGCCCTTCCGACAAGCCTGAAATTGTAGTGGTGGCATTGGGCGAGAACTCCGGCGGCGGCGGCGGTTCGTTTGCAGCGCCGAAGGTGAAGCAAGTGCTCGATCAATATTTTGGCGTCAAAAGATCTACTGGCGAGATCGCCGCGCCAATACCACCGGGAGATTAGATTCAAAAGATTAGAGCTAGAAGATTAGACCCAAAAGATTAGATCCAAAAGATTAGAGCTAGAAGATTAGACAATGAGTCGTTGGCTCTGGCCTAATTGCAGATTGCTAGGCACAAATCCGTTCTTTAGCACAGGTCATTTCTGCGGAAAAGTACCTTCAAAGTCGCACTCCGCCCTTGGAGATACTTTTCTTAACCATTGAAGGAACCCGGCTATCATATTGAGAGATAGCAATACTTCTTCATATGTCGGCGTCAAACTCTTCTGAGCTTTCTATTAAGCAAAAGGCCCAGCAAAAGACCAAAGGCTTTATAGAAGAGCGAATCCTGCTGGGGCAACCCCTGACGCTCGAACTCCTAGCCATTCTCACCGTGTATTTTGTGCAGGGCATTCTGGGCCTGTCACGCTTGGCGGTGAGCTTTTTCTTAAAGGATGATATTGCCCTCTCCCCGGCTGAGGTTTCAGCGCTGATGGGCGTCGCCGCGCTGCCTTGGACGATCAAGCCCGTGTTTGGCTTTTTGTCCGATGGACTGCCGATTTTTCGCTATCGGCGTCGGCCTTATTTAATTTTGTCTGGGTTCTTGGGGGCGATCGCCTGGGCTGCTATGGCCACCGTCGTCAACACCCCTCTAGCTGCTACCGCCGCGATTCTGCTCTCCTCAGTCTCCGTCGCTATCTCCGACGTGATTGTCGATTCTCTCGTCGTAGAACGCGCCCGTTCAGAGGATCAAGGTGATGCCGGAACGCTACAGTCTCTAGCTTGGGGGGCAGCCGCTGTCGGTGGACTGCTGACGGCTTATTTAGGCGGCTTACTCCTAGAGCGCACTAGTAATCAAGTTGTCTTTGGCGTTACCGCGACTTTTCCTCTAATTGTCTCCGCCGTTGCCTGGCTGATTTCAGAAGATCCGGTCACTGAAAAATCCAACCTGAAAGTCGTTGTCGATCAGGTAAGGCTGCTCAAAGGCGCAGTCTCACAAAAAGCGATTTGGATGCCAGCGCTGTTTCTCTTTTTGTGGCAGGCAACGCCCACCGCCGACTCTGCCTTCTTCTTCTTTTCAACCAACGAACTCGGCTTTGAACCTGAATTTTTGGGCCGCGTTCGTTTAGTTACTAGCTTTGCCTCGCTAGTGGGCATCTGGATTTTTCAGCGGTTTCTTAAAGAAGTTTCCTTTCGTAAAATCTTCGGCTGGTCAACCGTGCTGTCTGCCGCCTTAGGAATGACCACCCTGCTGCTAGTAACCCACGCCAATCGCGCTCTGGGGATTGGAGATCAGTGGTTTGCCTTGGGCGACAGCTTAGTTCTCACCGTCGCCGGTCAAATTGCCTTCATGCCTGTGCTAGTGCTCTCTGCTCGCCTTTGCCCGCCTGGTGTAGAAGCTACCTTGTTTGCGCTACTGATGTCAGTGGTGAACCTTGCTGGACTCATCTCCCACGAGTTGGGCGCATTGGTCACACACTGGCTACAGGTCACCGAAACCGACTTTGCTAACCTCTGGATCCTAATTTTAATTACGAATACAACCACGTTGCTGCCGCTGCCGCTGCTAGGGATGCTTCCTAAGACATCCGCTGTAGAACCCGGTACGGCGGCTGAAGCCGAAGAAATCGAAGCGTCTAAGCAGGCCAAAGAGCAGTCGATGCTTGCTCTTAGCGCCGCAGAAATAGCGGACGATACTGCTGTCCGACTAGACGTCACGCTGTAATTTTTTTAGCTGACGGTCTTTGGCTGACCCTCTTCGGCTTATCGTCTTTCACTTTGAAGATCTAGAAACAATTTTCAAAACACAATCCGCCATTCTATTTCATCTTTAATTTATATTATGCAAACGCTCGACACGCCAACGACTCAATCTGCACCTAGCTACAGCCGAGAAGACTGGAAAAAAGGCTATCAGTCTCAGCTAGAAGAATTTGCCTACTGGATAGACGACATAGAAGGCGAGATCCCCTTTGATCTGGCGGGTACTGTTTTTCGCAATGGCCCTGGACTTACCGATATCAACGGCTATCGTTTGCGGCATCCTTTCGACGGTGACGGGATGATTAGCGCGATCGCCCTCAAAGACGGCAAAGCCTTCTACCAAAACAAATTTGTCCGCACAGAAGGCTATTTGGCCGAGCAAGCCAGCGGCAAACCCGAATACAGAGGCGTCTTTGGCACTCAAAAGCCCGGTGGCTGGCTAGCCAACGCCTTTGACCTGCGGATCAAGAACATCGCCAACACCCACGTCGTTTATTGGGGCGGCAAGCTGTTGGCCCTGTGGGAAGCCGCAGAACCGCACCGTCTCGATCCAAATACGCTTGAGACTCTTGGACTCGATTATCTAGACGGTTTGCTTAAAGCAGGCGATCCGTTTGCGGCCCATCCCAAGTTCGACCCAGACTGCAACGGCGAAGAGCGGATGGTCAACTTCAGCGTTAAAACCGGGCTGTCCAGTACTATTAGCCTGTTTGAATTTAGCCCCGACGGTACGCTGGCCCATCAGCACAAGCATTCTGTCGCTGGCTTTGCGTTTATGCACGACTTTGCCATTACGCCCAACTACTGCGTTTTTGTGCAAAACCCCGTCAGCTTTAACCCCATTCCCTTCGTAGCCGGATTCAAAGGCGCAGCCGAGTGCATTCAGTTCAACCCCAAAGCGCCCACTAAAATTGTTGTCATTCCGCGCGATGGCAAAGGGGAAGTGCGCTTTTATGACACTGAGCCTTGTTTTGTTTTTCATCATGCCAATGCGTTTGAGCAAGATGGCAAGCTAATTTTGGATTCTATTTGCTACGACAATTTCCCTAGCATTGAAGATGCCGAAGACTACAGCAAAGTTGACTTTGACCATGTGCCTGCGAGTAATCTATGGCGATTTACGGTCGATTTGGCAACGGCAGCCGTTGATGTGGAAGTACTCACCGAAAGGGCCTGCGAGTTTCCAACGATCAATCCGCAAAACGTAGGCCGCGACTATCGCTATCTATATTTGGGCGCGGCGCATGGCTCTACTGGGAATGCGCCTTTGCAAGCATTGCTCAAGCGAGATATGCAGACGGGCGAAACGCAGATTTGGAGTGCGGCTCCTCGGGGATTTAGCGGCGAGCCGTTATTTATTGCCAGACCGGGGGCTGAGCAAGAGGACGATGGCTGGCTGTGGCTGTGGCTTTATAATGCGGAGCGCGATCGCACCGAATTAGCTATCTTCAATGCTCAAGACATTACCGCTGGCCCCATTGCCAAACTGAACTTAAAGCACCGCGTTCCCTACGGATTGCACGGCAGCTTTACGCCCCACTACTTTGGGCCAGATGCTGCGTAGGGTTCGCGGACGCCTTCTACTATTACTGGTTTTGCCGTACAGTTTCAGCCGCGAGCTGCAAAGACTGCGGCTCGCTCAGCGTTTGCAGCTTGCCCTCTAAAACATTCTCCAAATGCTGACGCAATCGCTCGCCCTGTTCAGCGTCGGCAATGTAGATTTGGCCGCCCTGTTTTCTAAACAACGGCAGTTCTGAAATCAACTTGTAAGTTGGAATGTCGGGCGACTGAGCGCTAATTAGAGGGCGATCGCTATCAATTGGCACTAGTCCTGGCGGCAAATGGCCCTCAATTAGCGCCAGAATGTGTAACTGACAGGCTTGAGTATCAATGCCTCGCTGCTCTAGCAAGTGCAAAATGCCGCCCGCTGGCAAAGGCTGATCGGGCAAGATTCTTAGCAGCTCTAGCAGCAGAAAATAATCGCTGTACTGATGGCGGTTGCCGTCTAATACATTGGGATAGTGGCAGAGATTGGCCAGACCATACGCCACCCGGCTACAGCTATTGGAGTACTCGCCGCTGTAGGTGTCTTGAATAATCGTGGCGTTTGGAAACTTTTGCCGCAGCCAGCGGGCGATCGCACTTAAAGAAGCCGAGCCGCCCGTACAAATTACCTGATTCACCGCTTCTGGCGTCATCTGCGCCTGATTTAGCAGCGTATTGATCTGCCGATTGACGCGCTGAATATAGGGCAAAAAGACTTTGGTTTCTAAATCCTTGCGTTTGATTGTCCAGGTGCGATCGCCCAGACTCACCTCGGCCTGCGCCTGCGCTTGCAAATCGACCTTCAGCTTTTGCGCAAGGGCGATCGCCTGACGACCCAACTTAGAAGCGTTTAATCGCTGTCTGAGCCGGTAGCGTTTGCTCCGGTCGGCTTCCCCAGCTTGAGGTAATGCCAGATCATTGAGTCCCAAACGCCGCCAACCTCCATCCGCAGACGATTCGCGATCCGCTGCGTCTAAACCCGAGTCTAAACCTGACTCTGAGTTTGGCCAGTGCGCCGGTGTGTGGAGTAACTGACAAATAATGTCTTGATCCAAACTATCGCCCGCATAGCCAAAGCTACGCGTCGCAAAATCGCTGTATCTGAGCTGTTCTAAATCTTCAGGCAAATTGATGATCGCTGCTTCGCTCAGCGTTGCCCCGGCACTGAGTACGACTGTGCCGCCTGACCACTGGCAGTTGTAAAGCCCGGGCTGCTGATCGTCAATATCAGCTGGATCCATATTTGGATCGGGTAGTGCCGACAGCAGCACCGCGATCGCCTCTTCAATAAAGAAAACTTGCTCGCCCCGCGCCACCAGTCCCGCCGCCAAAATGGCCTCTCGAACGTTAAAGCTGTAAGTATCTGGCCAGTTGGTAGGATAGCCCACCACCACCCCAGATAAGCTAGCCAGCAATCGCCGCAGCACATCATCTGGCATCCCTACCGCATGGCAGCTTGCTTGATGCGCACCCAGCGACTTGAGCAGCTCACTCAGGGCCGACTGAACCTCTTGTAGCGGCAGCGCCCCCAGATCAGACCATTGCACCCAAGGCTCACCCGCGCTACCGTGCGGAATGCCCACTTTGAGCAGCGGTTTGATATGCCGCAGCAGTCTATTGTCATCAGCTTGCAGCGCCGCTGTTCCTACCTCGCCAATCTGCTCGCCCAATCCTGGTTGATGGCGATCGCGTTTAATCATCCGAGCGATCGCCGGTAACCGAAAACGATTGGATTTATCGCCCGCAGCGCTCCAGCACAGCGGATAAACCTGCTCACTCACCTGATTAATCAGCACCGCCGATAGGCCCGTTGTCCCAATATCAATCCCTAAAAACCACTGACCCACTTCTGAAACCGCTTCATCCTCATCAACTGGCGGCTGGTCTTCTACAATCCGATCCGTCTCTTCTAGGGTTTGATCTGCTGCAGTTGGCTCCTCTTCATCTGGTTTTTCCTCAAACGAGCGCTCCAAATCCGCTGCCACAAAGGGATCTATTGGCTCTGCTCGGGGTGGTGCCAAAGCTGATGGTGCAGCAAACGGTGGTTCTAATAGGGGCACCATAGCTGCTGCTTCATTGGAGATTGTGTTAGTCGCGGCTAGCTCAGGGGTGGCTAGCTCAGGAGTGGCTAGCTCAGGAGTGACGACATCATCTGTGCGGGCAACCACGCTATCTTCAGCATCTACCGTCTCAATCTCCGGGTCGTCTTCCTCACGGTAAAAGTCTAGGTCATCGTCAAAATCTGTCGGAGAAAGTGGCTCAGCGACCTCAGCGACTAATGGCTCAGATGCTATTAACTCAGGCGTGATTGGCTCAGATGCTATTGTCTCAGATGCTATTGGCTCAGGTGTTGCTGGCTCAGGTGTTACTGGCTCAGACGCTACTGATTCAGGCGTGATTGTCTCAGACGCTATTGACTCAGGTGTTATTGACTCAGGCGTGATTGGTTCAGGTGTTACTGGCTCAACGACTATTGGCTCAGACGCTATCGAATTGTCGGCATCTGCTACTATCTCATCCGAAGAGATCTGAAGCGGGTCTTCTATCTCCTGGTCATCGGCATCTGGCTGATCGGGAATTAGCGCCGAGTCGAGTGGATCGGCGGCGTCCGATAATTGGGCAGGCTTAGGTGTTTCCGCCTCAAAAACAACGGTTTCTTCTAAATCGGACGTCAGTGAATCCAAATCGACTTCGACGGTTTCAGCCGCTGTACGCTCAGCTTCTCTACTAACACCCTCAAGCTCTGTGGCTAAGTCGTGAGAAAGCGCATCACTCTCCTCGTCAGTTAATGAAGTGCTGCTTATCAGCTCGTCGTCTGCATCTGGAATATCGGGTGCGAATGAAGACTCTAGATGAGTCGCTGAATCATCCACAGCCTCCGACTCGGCTGCGCTTTCAGACAGCTCTAATGCTGTAGGTATGTCTAAATCTGTCTTTAAATCTGTCTCTAAATCTGAGGCATCTTCAGGCGCAATTTGCTCAGCCTCAGCCTCTTCAACGTCTGACGACTCGTCAAATGGTTCGCTTAAATCCGGCAAAATAGCTGCTAACTCAGCTTCGTCTAGCTCCGCGATCGCCAAAAAATCAGCATTTGTATCTGAATCTGGCTCCTCTGTGTCTAGCTCCTCTGAATCTGGCTCCTCTGTGTCTGGCGCATCTACGTCTGGCGTACTAGAAAGATCGGATGAGACTACTGGCGAGTTATCCGGCACATCATCAAAAGAATCATCAAAAGACAGCTCCGGATCGACGGTCAGATCGTCAAAAGTGAGATCGGCAAGATAGAGCGACTCGGCAGTCGGCATGATCTTAGCTTCTATTTCGGCGTCTTCTGATTCTGTAGCCGCTACCTGTGCATCGGCGATTGCCGCATCAATCATCACGTCTTCTGGGGCGATCGCCGCGGCCTCATCGCGATCAATATCTAGCTTCAGCAAATCCAGATCAATCGTGCCATCTTCTCGAATGCAGTCTTCGGGCTGTACAGCTAGATCGGTATCTGTGGCCGATAACTCGTCTGTAGAGAATAAATCATCTGTAGAAGGTAAATCCGACGTTAGATCAGGCAAAATCTCATCTAGCGAACTTACCGTATCGCCAGATGAGTCATCGTCTAAAATATCTTCCGAGTCTGCTAGCGGTGCATCTTCATTTATCAAAACCAGCGGCACTGCGGCCGATCTAGTTGGAAAGAAGGCCGGTTCTGGAGGCGTGGTTTGGCCTAGCTGCGCCGTTAGATGATCAACGAGCGATCGCACAATCACCTCACCCTGACGCCCCAGGCTGTGCATATTCTCCAGCCCTTCATTCAAAGAGAGCTGATAGCTATTGATATTCTGCTGAAGCGTCTCGAACATGCGCTGAAGCGTCGAATCGATATTAACCAATAGCTGATCGGAGCGTCCTTGAAGCTGACGCAGTTCTTCAATTTGTCCGCTGCTTCGAAGCTGAAGCACCTCTTCCTCATCCGTCGCCAACCGGGCGATCGCCGCTGCATGATCAGACTCAAGCTGGTTCAAAGTTTGACCCACTTGCGCTGTCAAATTCTCCTGCAATCGGCCCATTAACGCCGTCAAAAAGTCATTAAGCTGCTCCTCGCTAACCGCGCTGCCAGTCCCACTCACAGTCCCACTGCTAGTTCTACTGCCAATTTCGCTGCCAGTCTCACTGTTACCAATCGCGATCAAACTATTGCTAGCCGCTTCGCGCTGTTGGTCTAGAGACTTCACTTCTGATTGCAGGCGATCGCGCTCCGAGCGCAGCTCATTCATCTCCAAACGCAGCGGCTCTAGCGCACTCGACTTGAGATACTTCATTTCAGTTAGCAGCGCCTGCAATACATGCTCTGCCGTCTGGCCAACCACACCGTCAGCTTCATCATGAGACAGCTTCGTGCCGCCGCCGCTAAACTGACCAAACTGGCCCGTCTGCGGATTCACCGGCCCCCATCCCTCCGGCGCATCAAACGTCTGCTGCAAAGATTTCAAATACTCCTGAGCTTGAGCGAGTGCCACTCGTTGCGGCTCTACGTCGCTAGATCTTATCCAGGATTTATTAGACTGCTGAGCACTTAGCGCCCTTTCGATGTCATTAATGAGCGATTGAATCTGATCCTTCTGAGAAGTCACAATGAATGCCTGCAATAGTCAGTAATAACGGGTTTACAAAAAGAAGCGAGAAGATAATGCGCGGGTGACGACAGCGAAAGTGATAGGGACAGCGTTACGGTATAAGGTCAAAGCATCACGGCATCAGCCGTAAAATAGAAAATACTCTCGAACGAGCGATCGCTCACCAAATCGGCTAGATAAAAACAAGAGATATCAGAGACTGTTTCGTAGATTATCGCTATAGAGCCAAATGCACAAAGAGGTAGATGCACAAAGTTTAAGTTAGCAGTGTAAAAATGCACAGTCGAAATATACAGTCGGAATGTACGGTTTAAAGTCAAATGTACGGCCTACTGTCCTTTAAACAGCGCCTCTGAATCTCTGAGTTAGCGCTGCACAACACCCATCAGCGGCAAAGAAATAGGTAGTCTCAAATGCAGATTGGGTGTTAGAGTTAGCGTGCCTCGCAGCAGTCAGTTTAGCGATAACCACACTTTAACAACTGCGTTTTGGGCAAAGCCTGACGAAATCCTATGAAGCCTTTTCAAAAGCCTTTTTAACAAGCCTTATAGCCCCTTGCCAATGGATGCGCGCCCTCTCGACAAAAGCGAACTAATCCGACTGACGCCGTTTTTTGCAGAACTCACCCCAGAAGCAGCCCAGCAAGCCGCTGCTCAAGTAGTTACGCGCTGTCATCCGGCTAATCAGGTCATTTTGCTGGAAAACGATTGGGGCAACTCTGTCTATTTTATCTTGGATGGCTGGGTCAAAATTCGTACCTATAACCTAGATGGCAAAGAAGTCACGCTTAATATTTTAGGCAAAGGCGAAATCTTTGGCGAGATGGCCTCGCTAGAAGAAGTTCCCCGCTCAACCGATGTGATTACGCTGGTGCCAACTATTATTGGCAACATGCCCGCTCAGCATTTTGTCACGCTGCTCAACACCGAGGCCCTAGCAGGTCTATATTTAACTAGGTTGATGGCTAAACGGCTGCGACAGGTAAACCGCCGTCTGCGTCTGCGCGAGTCGGACTCTCAGTCGAGGGTGGCCGATATTTTACTCTTTCTAGCCGATGGACAGGGCAAGGTGGCCGGGCAGGGCATGGAGATTCCCAATTTGCCGCACCGTGAGCTAAGCGGACTGAGCGGTCTGGCTCGCGAGACAGTTACGCGCGTATTGAGTAAGTTAGAGAAGAAGGGGTTGATTGAGCGCGATCGCGATGTGCTCCGAATCATCGACCTCGAAGCCCTCGAAAACCTTTTGGTATAAGTCTCGGTAAAGCCGCTAGTTTGCCCATGAGCCATCCTGATAACCGTTCGTTTGACAACGTCGCTGACAGCGCCGCCGACAATACTGCTGACAACGCCACCGACAACGCCACCGACAACGCCGCCGATGATGTCAACCTTCCTGACGATGCGCCGTGGATTTCGGATGAAGACATTCCACCCACACCGCTCGCCTCTCCTGCCAAAAAACATTCGGCAGAGCTATTTCCTATTCCGCCTGTCCCATCATCAGGCGACGCTGGCTCACTGCCGCCAAATTCGCCCGACTCAGGCGCAGCTACGTCTGGCCCCGCTGTCTCGGCAGTAGGGCCACTCCCTCTAGTAGAAACAGCTTTTTTAGCCAGCGCAGCTAGCCTGATGTGGCTGATCAACAGCTACTTTCCCCCCGGCCCGCTGCTGCGAATTCTCTTTCCGCTGCCCATTGCCCTCATTTACCTACGCTGGAATTTGCGTTCAGCCTGGATGGCGGCGACGGTTTCGGGCTTGCTGCTCACCATTTTATTGGGGCCGACCCGAAGTATCTTCTTCGTGATGCCTTATGGTTTTTTGGGCGTACAGCTCGGCTATTTTTGGCGACGGGGCGCTAAATGGGAGCTGTCTATAGCTACCGGGGCGCTGCTGGTTTCGTTAGGCACTTTCTTTCGCATCTGGCTTCTTTCGCTGCTTAGCGGCGAAGATCTGTGGGGCTACTTAGTCGCTCAAATTACGCAGTTTTTAGATTGGCTAGTGCGGCTGCTGACGAATTGGGGCTGGGTTGGGTTGGGCACTTGGGGACAGCCTAGTATGGAAGTGATTGCGATCGCAGCGGTCATTACCGTTCTACTTTCTAATCTGGTCTATTTACTGACGGTTCACCTCGCCGCCTGGCTGCTCTTAGAACGACTCAAAGTCCCGATGCCCGAACCACCAGGCTGGGTACAAGCGCTCATTGAAGAATGATCCGAATTTGCACAAGGGCGATCGCGCTTAGCGAACAGGCACAAGCCTGGCTCATGCGCTATCGGGGTAAAAAGCCTCACTTCGCCTGCATCCTTAGCTTTACCGAAACCAGCCTACAGCCTCATATTTCCGCCGCTGGAAACAGCCCCAAGGCGCGTCGCTACACCGCCCTGGCAGACGGAGAATATTTGCATAATGGCCGAAACAGCCGATATTCTTTACCAACCCTACCTGCCGGTATTTCGCCCGCTATTCTTACGCGCGCCATCCTCACACACTGCGACATGCCGCTGCAATTGTTCAGTACAGGCTTACCCGATCGCCTAACAGTGCCGCATATTTCGCTCCCAACTGTCTTGGCCAAAGATCTTAGTACGGGTTCTGCCATGACGCTTCAGCAGGCAGAGCAGCTTTTTAGCAGTGGCTACGAGCAGGGAAAGCGGCTAGCCGCAGACTGTCCCAGTAGTCACTATTGGATATTAGGAGAAAGCGTCGTAGGGGGCACAACCACCGCCCAAGCCGTCCTCACAGCGTTGGGCTACAAAGTTACCGGCAAGGTCAGCAGCAGTCACCTTCAGAGCAATCACGAGCAGAAGCGATCGCTCATTCAAACAGGGCTTAGACGCTGGCAAGAACGCTGTAAAGACTCAGAACACCGACTTTCAGAACGCCAATTCCCAAAACGCCAACTCACAGAACGCCAAACTTTGCATGCAAATGACTTACGCGCAGACAGCGTTAATCCTATTGCGGCGGCATCCGCTATGGGCGATCCGATGCAGCTAGTAGCCGCAGGCATGGCGCTATCTATCAGCCAATCAACCGGTCTGCTACTAGCGGGCGGATCTCAAATGCTGGCGGTGTACGCGCTAGCCAAAGCGATCGCCCCTTTCAAAAATATTTCGTGGAACCCGCATCAAGTTGTCGTCGGTACTACTCGCTGGGTCATTGAAGATATCAGCGCCGATACGGTTGCGATCGCCCAAGCCGTCGGCGCACCTTATCTGGCCAGTCAGCTTAGCTTTGCTCGCTCTCCCTACTTTCAGCTTCGCGCCTACGAACGCGGCTTTGTCAAAGAAGGCACGGGCGCAGGCGGATGTGCGATCGCCGCTAACCTTTACCAAAACTGCACCAACGCCCAGATCCGCCACGCCATAGAAGCCCAGCTTCGCCAGCAATAACCCAATAACCCGAACACCAAGGGCCGAGCGGAGTCGAAGCCCACTTCCCTAATGAAACCGACAGGCCAAAATCTGCTCTTCCAAAATAGCCATCCGGTTGTAGGCCGCCGTTAGCTGAGCCGTCAATCGCTGAATTTGAATCTCAGGCGAAAGATTGGAAGGCGCACTCATCTTATCGCCCTCCATATAGGTCTCATCATTCAAAATATCCTTGTGGCTCATCGCCATATCCATGGACGTGCGAGCTGCCGAAACCACCGGCGGACTCTTCGCAACGCCAGACGTCAAGCTATTGTTTAGCGAGCCATTATCCAACCCAGATTTGTCTTGGGCTAGTGCAATCGCAGCCACCTGCTCAGTCAACTGCTCAACCAAGCTATGAAGCGAATCTACCTTCGTGGTTAAATCGCGCATCTGCTTTTGCACAACATCTATAGCCATAAATAAAAACTGGGATGAGAAAAAAAATATTAATGTTTTCAATCGTAGAAATAAAAGACTTCACTATTGCCTGAAGCGCTGGATCATTTAACCTTTGGCCACAAATGTTTGTATAAATTCTACAAGTTATCTCAAAGCGCCTCAACCGCCTCAAAAACAGATTTCACCAACAAGACAGGTCGTCAAATCCGTACCTCTCTAATCGCTCAAACGCTCGCGCATCAGGATATAATGCCTTTGATTGCAAAAGATTAAACTGTTTATCCGTTCGAGGTTCTATGAAACTGATTGTTAAAGCACTCCGCCAACTAGGCACTGCCTTCATGATGGCCGCTCTGGTTGTTAGTAGCTGCGCATTCCTCGCCTCCCCCGCCTTTGCCGCCGACCAGACTGTTAAAATGGGTTCTGACGGTGGTCTGCTGGTATTTGAACCAGCGACTGTTACCGTTTCCAAAGGCGACACCGTTACCTGGGAAAACAACAAGATGGCTCCCCACAACGTCGTTTTTGACGCCAACACCATCCCAGGGGGCAAAGAGACTGCCGATAAGCTCTCCCAATCCAAGCTAACCTTCGCTCCCGGCGAGTCCTATTCCAGCACTTTTGACGTAGAGCCTGGCGAGTACACTTACTACTGCGCACCTCACCGGGGCGCTGGCATGGTCGGTAAGGTCATCGTTCAGTAATTCACGCTCGCATAGGCAGTGAAGTGCGTACGATAATAAAAAGCGAGGCGCAGTAGGCATTAACTCTACTGCGCCTCGCTTTTAAGTTAAAAGTGCTACACCAGGATCTTCCAATTGATTCTTTACGGATAAGCCTCTAGCTAATAGGTATCTCTAACTGACTCTAACTATCTAACTTAATAGATACCGAAAAGGAACCGAGCTATAGAGAGGGGGCAATCCCTCACTACCCGAAGAACTAGCGGGTGATATACTTTGCCTGCCAATCCTTTTTGCCTACTGAAGAACAGATCTTAGTCTATGTGATAGTCTTTAGCGGAGAAGCTGCTATACAGGCGTTTAGGACGGGTCAACGGCAGCTCAAATCGGCTCGCTAGCGCGGATTTACGCTCTCAAAGGTGTATTCGTAAAAAATGCTATTAGCAATTAGCCACCCGCGACAGACAATCCCACAGATTATTTTCAGAGTAACGAGTCGATGAGCGACACCACGGCATATCTAGCGGGCTGTGCCACAACAGGGGTTGCGGCACTGGTTTTGCTTGTGGCCCGAGTTGGCATGATTTCATCTAGCGCAGAATCGACCGGTGCCCGGCAGATGGACAGTCGAATAGCCCGCGTCGAAACCACAACCCCTGACCCGCGAACCTTGGCAACTGCTCAAGCTGGCCAACCGCTTCAAGACGACATTCGCCGCGAGCTAGACAAGCAGCACGATCTCACCAAAAAATTAGAAGAGCAGCTCGTCGATCAAAAGAGCCTTTCCTCCTCTTTAGAAGATCAGCTCTCAGCACAGGAAGAAAAAACGCGAGACCTGATGCTTCGTATTCAGGACTATCAGCGTTCCGTAAATGATCTTGAAATAGATGACAAAATTGCGGCAGCGGCTCGCTCTAGCTCACAGGTTCAATCAGGCCCACCGGCCTCAGTCATCTGGTTAGGCGCGGCGTTAGCGTTTACGTTGGTATTAGGCGGCGGTGGCTTGGTTTTATGCGCGGTGCTGTTATTCATGCAGTCTAATCGGCATCGGTATAGAGGCGTTCCCATGCGCCCACCGCTGCCAATGCCGCCCGCCTCAGACTATCACTACGACCAAAACTTCCTTCCGCCCGCGCAGTTTCGCTCACAGCGGCCGTCTTACTACGACTATCCACCGCCACCCTACGACTACAATCAGTAGGCTAAGTTCGCATAAGGCATGCTTAAAACCGCCCACCGTCTTCAAGACGCAGTCTCGCCCTGCTAGCAAGCAATGTCTTTCGTTAAGCAATGTCTTTCGTCACGTAATGCTTGTATCAATCGCACCTTGTAGGGTGAGTTGATAAAAAAGGCGGCACCCAGATTCGAACTGGGGATAAAGAATTTGCAATCCTCTGCCTTACCACTTGGCCATGCCGCCGCTGAAGAACTAATATATCAAACTTCAGGCGCTATAACGCCTCTTTACTTTCCAATTGCCTTAACTAGCCCAATTCCGCCAAAGTAAAGAAACAAAACTGCACCCCCTAGCAAACTCTGTGTAATCGGATCGGTAGAAGGCGTCAGCACCGCACCTAGAATAGCTGCGCCTAGCAACACGTAGCGCCAGCCAGAAAGCATTTGCTTAGAGCTGACAATGCCTAACAGTCCTAGCAGTAGCTGCACAACCGGAATTTGAAACGCCAGCCCGGTACTAAACATCAATAGCAGCACAAACTCAAAGTAGCGGTCGATAGACCACATTTGCTCTACCACGCCCGCACCGTAGCTAATGAAGAAATTCAGTGCCGCAGGCACCAGCGCCGCATAGGCAAACGCCAGCCCAGCAAAAAACAGCACGCTAGAGCCAATGACTACTGGCCCAATCAGGCGGCGCTCACGGCGCGTCATCCCTGGCAGCACGAATTGAATGGTCTGGTAAAGAATAAACGGACTCGCCAGCAAAATTCCGCTGTAGCCAGCCACCTTAATTGATACAAAGAAATATTCACCCGGTGAAAGCTGTAAAAACTTGGCTCCCTGCGCTGGGATCTCTAGCAGCTCTACGATTTGACGTACACCGGTAAAGCAGACCACAACGCCCACTACCACCGCAATGAGCGCATAAAAGATTCGCATTCTTAGCTCGTCAAGATGGTCGAATAGCGACATCTCAACATCATCGGGCAGCTCATCTAAGTAAGTGGAGCGGGCATCCTCATCCGGCCGCTTGCCTGGCGTGTAGAGTTTGGCAGAAGCCGTCTCAATATCAGCAGGAGGCGTCATAGCAAGGCTTGGGGTAGAGGTCTTTTAGAAAACGAAACGCTAATCTAACTTAGTTTAATTTAGCGTAAAATCCTTCTCTTCTGGCTGACCTCGCTCGCCCATAACCGCAGCAGGTTTGCCGTTTTGAGCGAGTTCTAACGCGCCGGCATCGCCAGAATAAACATTGATATTTTCTTGAGCTTCCCAAACGGCAGTATCACCGGGCTGAAGCGTTCCTTCAAATAAGGTTGTACCATCGGCGATTACGCTCACCCAGGCCTCGGCCGTCGCTTTGGCTTCTACATAAACTGGAGCCGTGCTTGCTGGAGAGCTAGCTGTCTTCGTTGAGGTAGGGGGCAGCGTTTCTTTGCCTGCGGCTTTTAGGTCACCGCCTGTCTGTTCGATGAGGGCTGGATTATTGGCCACTGCTGGAGTGCGATCGCCTCCAAACAAACTAGACAAAGCCACCACCGCCGCCGTTAACAAAACCGCCACAAACCCACCAATCACAAATGGCTTCAGATTTGGCCCTTCTGGGCGATTATACTGATCTTCAACTGGATCTGGGTCGGCGTAGACAGGCGGTTCTGAAGCGTCCGAAGCTATCGTAAGCTCAGCGGGCAAGTCATCGTCGAAGCGGTTATTGCTCACTAATACAGCCGCAGGCTCAACAGCGAACTCCGGCTCGATAGCAGGTGTCAGGTTCTGTCGATCAAACTCAGCAGCTTCACTGGCGAAGTTATCTTCAGAAGTTGGCAAATCTGCGGTTGGCGAATCAATCGTCGGTAGTTTTGTATCTGCCCCGAGACCAACGAACCTATCTGGGCTAGCCGCCTCGGCATGGTTTGCGGACGCTTCATCTACCGGTCGCTGTAATCCGCTGCCCGAATTTTCTTTTACAGCTGGCTCTAAGAAATCTGGTTCTGAGAAATCTGACCCTGAGAAATCTGGCTCTGAGAAATCTGATTCTAAGAAATCTGGCTGGGAAAAGCTAAAGGTTGAGGTCTCGAAAGGACTGTCGGTGGGGTCTGCTGCTGTCCCCTCTGGCAGTGTCTCTGAGGGCATAGTCAAAACCGCGTTATCGACAACCGGCGGTGCTTCAGCCGCAAACGAAGATCGATCTGAAGCTGTCTCCTGAGCGGATACTAGCGAGTCTTCTAACGGATCGACACTGCCCGCGCTAAACATCGACGCGCTGACAGCCGATGAGTCAGTTGACGCCGCCTTAGCTGCACTCATATCAGTAGAGGCGCGAGTCAGACGAGTTGTCGGACTATCTTCTGGCTCGGCCTGACGGACTGGGCGGGGCGTAGACGGAATAGAATCGACCGAGAACTGGGTTGAAAGCTCTTTGCCGTCAAGCCCCAAATTTTCAGCATAGCGGCGAATAAATCCCTGCACGAAAATTGGTTCGGGAAGCAAATCAGGGTCGCCCAACTCAATTCCGTTCAGCAACTGTGGCCGAATGTAAGTCCGAATAGCGATATCTTCTAGCGACTTACCCTGATTTTCCCTGTTTTCGCGCAGGAAGACGCCAATTTGGGCCAGTTGGCTTTGCTGTTGAGCGCTAAATTTAGTCACGATACTCCATCAAATCGAAAACTACTACGGACGCTTACGACCTCTAGATCTTGACCCGTTCGGTGAGCAGGAAATCTGCACCAAGTCACTCTTGAGTCATCCTTGAGCCGCTTTAGCTCGCGTAAGCAAAACTATGTGCATACTTAGATCCTATCCTAGCAACGATTGGACAGCGCCTCTAAAAAACCGGCCAGAAAACCAAGTGGAAGCCAGCTGGCAAACCAGATAAAAATCCAGCGATCGCGCCTTTATAAATCCGCAACCTTCGTTGCAATTTCAGGATCGTAAAGTCGCAAATAGTTCCAATAGCCGCCAAATACAGAAGAGATATAGCCTTTGGTTTCTGGATACGGAATCTTTTCAACAAAGTCATCTGCGTTTTGAAACCCGCCTTCTTTAATCCAGCCATCCACGCTACCAGGCCCCGCATTATAGCTGGCCACCGCAAACAAAGAGTTATTGGCGAACTCCCGATGCGTATAGTCCAAATACCAGGTGCCCAGCTTGACGTTGTCTTCGGGCGCGCTGAGTTTGTAGCCGCTCTCCCCAGTCTGGTCACTGATCCAGGCGGCGGTTTCGGGCATTACCTGCATTAGCCCTACCGCCCCTACATAGGACTTGATATCTGCCTGAAATCGAGATTCTTGGCGCACTAGGGCCGTCACTAGCAGAGGATTGAGCGATCGCGCCTGCGCCCAGCCAATAATCAGCGACGCAAACGGAAACGGATAAATTGCCTCCCAGTAATCCGACGTCTTTTTTAACTGCGCATATTCCTGCTTCTCTGCGGGCGATTCGCGCCAAGCCAGGCTCGACACCATAAAAATGCCCTCTAGGTTATCACCCACCCCTAATCGCAACAGGCCATCGGCAAACTGCTCGCTCACGCTAGGCGTCTGGGGATGGTCAAACTCGAACTGCCATTGCGCCCAGGCAGTCGCGTCCTGTCCGAGGAGATACAGCTCTTGCAAGGTCGGCGAGCCAGCCGGAAGGGGCGATCGCCGATGTGGCAATGAAATCTGCGGCATAAAGCTGCGCACCGAGTCAAAATCACCCACATTCCAATCGAGATGAACCGCCGAACGCCAGGCAAAGTAAGACTCTGGATGCTGGCGAATCACCTGCTCAAAAGCGCGGCGAGCCACTTCCGGTTGATTGAGCCGCAGCGACCATTGACCCAGCCAAAAGCCAGCTTCCGGCGCTAATTCTGAATGAGGAGAATCCGCGACTATCTGCTGCACCCAGGCTGCCGCATTAGCAATGTTGCCAGCTTTGGCGTTCGCTCTAGCATTTTTAAACCTAATGGCAGCTGCGGCTTCGGAGTCTGGATACTGAGATAAAATAGAGGCTCGAGCCTGCATGGCCGACCCAGTACTTTTCAGCGCATCTAGCGCTTCTGCTCGATCCGCCAAAGCTTCTGCTGCTCGATCTGGAAAACGGGCTATGACGACATCTAGGGTGTTCATCGCCGCCGCGCTATCCTGCAATCGAGATAGGTTGAGTAGTCCTGTGGCTGTTTCGGGCGCATCGGGAAATGTTTGGTTGAGCAATCCGTAAGTTGCGATCGCCTCCTTCGTTTTCCCAGCCGTTTCCTTTCCTCTTGCGGCCCGATACATCCCTACCGCAGTTGGCGTCGCCTTGGCGTAGGCATCTCCCGCTTGTTCATAGCTCTGATCCTCCCAGTAGCCAAAGCCGACTGCACTCCAATCTTCGGGCGTTAGTACACTGCTATATTTACCCACTAAGCGGTTGAGCGTAGGTAGATAATTGGGCTGATTCATGCCATAGCGGGCCACCAATTTAAGCAGAGACAGCTCATCCAAAGCTGAAGGCGCTGGGGCTGGCGCTGGCGTAACCGGAATCGTAGCGATATCGGTGGCCGCTGTTTGGCCGAGCTGTTTGTGCGCAATCTGAACGCTGCGGGGATGGCTGGGAAAGGTCTGTAAAAGCTGATTCCACTCTGACGATCCTAATCCGCCTGCTCGCTCGCCTAGCTGGTAAAGCGATTCGGCAGCGGCAGTACTTTCAGGATGCGCCTGCACAATTGCCTTCCAAGTGGCGATCGCCGCATCCATTTGACCTGCCGCCGCCTGAGCCTGGGCCTGCTTAACGCTAGCGTAGGCAGCTAGCGGATAATCATCGTCTATTGCCGCTAAAGTCGCGATCGCCTGCTCATTATTTCCCTGTGCCATGAGATCAAGCCCTAGCAAATAACGGGCGCGATCGCTCTCCGTCTTTCGATTTTGCTGTGCGATCGCCTGGAGTGCCACCTGCCGAGCCTCAGGCGATTGCTGCAACAGTCCTAGCACTGGCGACGATTCTACGGCCCGCTCTGACTGCGACGTAATGACAGCACTATTGGGGCTAAACGCATCCGTTGACTTTAGCAGGGCAACCACCACGCCAACAGAAAACATACTCGCGCCAACTAGCATCAGTAATGGCCACTTATCTTTTATTGTTTTAAGCATATTTCTGTCGTTCTATCGTCGTTCTACTGTCGTTTTAATTAATGGCCGAGCCGAACCGCCTCAATAGCTTTTCTCCATTCCCTACCGCTATTTTTAACTGTTTTGCGCTTAACTATTTTTCTGGGGAGCTTCCCTAGAAACGTCTTTTGAACAATCTTTTGAACAATACTGAAATATTTGAAATATCTTTTTAGAATTTTTAGAAGTTTTGCTTCTGGAAGTTTTACGGTGAGGCTTCTTTAACTTGGGTGACCCCCGAAACAATGTCTAGAGGGATAAAAAATGAAAAGCCCGTATAAAAACCAATCAGTGCCCTATCCAGATCGCTTCGATCAAGGGCTTTTGCTGGGGCTTTCTCTGAAGTTTTAGCAGAAAAACCAGCCGTTCGCAGCGAATTTGGCTGGCAGAGGCATAAGATTTTGCCCAGAGCCGATTTAGACAACCAATTTAGACCACTAAATTTAGACCACCAATTCAGGCTATCAATTCAGGCTATTAATTCAGACAATCTACCGGTTAAAAGTTCACAAGCGTTCAAAACACGCAGAATCAGTAGATACTATAGAACGGGAATTTAGCATTACGAAATTTAGGGAATGGATTTTATAGCATCGGATCAATCTTGCTTAGATTGGACAGGAGATTGCCTGCTCATTGGCCTCTCAGAGGAATCACTGCCGCTAACGGGTATCTTGTCAGACCTTAACGATCAGGTCTCCGGTATGCTGCAAACGCTAATCGAAGAAGAAGCCTTCGAAGGCAAATTAGGCGCGATCGCGATCGCGCGACTCAGCTCCGACTCACCCGTCAAAAAAATTGGCGTCATCGGGTTAGGAAGCTCAGCAGGCATGGATCTAGAAGGTCTACGCAAAGGAGCCGCCGCCGCCGCTCGCACCGCCCAAAAGGCCAGATGCAAATCATTAGCTATCAGCTTCCCCGTCTGGAATAACAGTCAGGCGCTGACCGCACAAGCACTTACAGAAGGCGCTATCTTAGCGCTCAGTCAGGATCGCCGCTTTAAGTCTGAACCCGACAAAAGCACAGCTGAATTAGAGCAAGTGTCTCTACTTTCGTTTGCGGGCGAAGACGACGCGATTAAAAAAGCCAAGCTGATCTGCGAGGGGGTGATACTAGCTCGCGAACTCGTTGCTGCTCCGCCTAACGTGGTCACCCCAGAAAAATTAGCAGAGACCGCCGCCGAAATTGCCAGCGCCCACGGACTCACCCTAGAGATTTTAGAGCGCGAACAGTGCGAAGCGCTGGGTATGGGCGCTTATTTAGGCGTGGCTCAAGCCTCCGATCTGCCCCCAAAATTCATTCATCTCACCTACCGTCCATCCGGCAGTTCATCCGGCAGTTCATCCGGTTCGGCCAAGCGCAAGCTAGCCATCATCGGCAAAGGTCTTACCTTCGACTCCGGCGGACTCAACCTGAAAACAGGCGGGTCGGGCAT
>JBBSOB010000036.1:0-23536 GCA_038260205.1 Phormidesmidales cyanobacterium | reverse complement strand
TGTGCTGCTGCCGCTCAAAGGCGGAAAATGGAAAGGCTGCTTCCACGTTCCTAGAGCGATGTACCTGTGTTGGCAGCAGTTCGAGCAGATGCCGCCGCCAAAACCATGCCCATAAAAATTTCTAACACCGTCTCCATTCCAGACAGCGAAATTGAGATGAGCGCCATTCGCTCGCAGGGAGCCGGTGGCCAAAACGTCAACAAAGTCGCCACCGCCGTCCATCTCCGCTTCGATGTCGGAGCCTCTTCTCTACCCGACTTTTACAAACGACGGCTCCTGTCCCTTTCCGACAAGCGGCTCACCAAGGACGGCATCATTGTCATCAAATCGCAGCAGCATCGGTCGCAAGAGCGCAATCGAGAAGCGGCCCAAGATCGCCTTAAGCAGATGATCAAAGCCGCTGCTGTTTTACCTAAAAAAAGACGAACCACTCAGCCCACCAAGGCTTCCAAGCGCAGAAGGCTAGATGGAAAAACGAAGCGATCGCAGCTGAAATCCTCACGCAAAAAGGTAGATCTAGAATAATCAGCTCACCCAATTGCTCGCTCAGCGCCCCAGAACTAAAGCCAACGACTTCACTTACTTAGCCGAACGTGGGAAGCTGTATCTGATCCATCTAGACAAAAATCCTCTGACCCGTGCATTATCCCCCCTCACGCCGATGAGTTTAGCGAACCCCCAGGCCAGTCTGAAAAACCTTGAAATCCATTCCAAGAGCGAAGATCTCGATCTCAGCGCCCTCAATCAAACATTCGACCAAGCACCTGCAACCGACCTAATCGAATGGGCCGCAGAAACCTTCGGATCGCAGCTCGTAATGAGTACCAGCTTTGGCATCCAGGCCGCCGTCATGCTAGGTCTAGTAACCCACGTTATTCCCAATATCCCCGTTATCTGGGTCGATACCGGCTATCTGCCCCCCGAAACCTATCGTTTTGCCGAGCAGCTCACCCAGCGGCTATCGCTCAATCTCAAGGTCTATCAGTCGCCAGTTAGCCCAGCTCGAATGGAAGCGCTGCACGGACGACTGTGGGAAGGCTCGGTAGAGGCCTTTAACCGCTACGACCAGCTTCGCAAAGTAGAGCCAATGCAGCGAGCACTCAAAGAGCTAAACGCAACGGCTTGGCTAACCGGACTTCGAGCCAAGCAAACCGACTTTAGAAAAACGCTCGATAGAATTGGCAAGCAGGCCGTCGGCCAAGGCGCTTTGGCCACCACTCGCTACAAAGTTCTCCCCATCCTCCACTGGAGCGCCAAGGACGTTTACGACTACCTCAACGACCACAACTTGCCCTATCATCCCTTCTTCGATCAGGGGTACGTCAGCGTCGGCGACTGGCACTCTAGCCGACCGATGACCGCCGATGATGCCAACGGGCGGGCAACCCGGTTCAACGGCCTTAAGCAAGAATGCGGCTTGCACATCCCTCAAACCCCCGAAGAGGCCGAAAGCCTCAACTCCAGCTCTTTATAGCTATCTATATCGTTGAGCTATATCATTGAGCTACATCGTTGGGCTGTATCATCTAGCAGGCCAACCTCATTCATACGGCGCTTATGTCTGTCGATATTGCCACCCCCTTTCCACTCATCAATATCGCCCAGCAATTTGCCCATTACGGCATTGTCATAGCCGTTAATCCACTTGGCAACGGCAACATCAACAGCACGTTTTTGGTTAAGGTGAGGCCCGCCGCCATTGGCCTAGCTAGCTCCACGCCTCCTGCTAAGTTTGTTCTCCAGCGGATCAACGCTCAGGTTTTTCGTCAGCCCGAACTTGTCATTCAAAACATGGTCGTTCTGAGCGAACATCTTAAAAAGCAAGGGGCGGCTTCGGATAGACGGTGGGAGACGCCGACGATTTTGCCAACTCAATCGGGCGAGAATTACTGGCGAGATAGCGCGGGCGAATACTGGCGGGCCATCAGCTTTATTGAAGATGCCGAGTCGCTAGAAACGGTGCAAAACGCAGCTCATGCGGAAGAGATTGGCTATGGTCTGGCCAGGTTTCATTGCCTCATCAGCACACTCGATCCGGGCAGTTTGGTCGATACGCTAGAGGGCTTTCACATTACGCCAAATTATCTGGCAGATTTTGAGCGATCGCGCCTCCAAGCCGAAGACCTCACCCAAGCAAACTATCCAGACTTAGACACAGAAATTGAGCAGCGCCAATACTGCTTAGACTTCATCGCTCAGCGACAGGAATGGGCGCATGTTTTAGAAAACGCGAAAGCCTCAGGTCAGCTCAAGCTGCGGCCTATCCACGGCGATCCCAAAGTCAACAATATCTTGATTGACCAAGAGGGTCAGGCCGTGAGCCTCATTGATTTAGACACGCTAAAGCCAGGACTCATTCACTACGATATCGGCGACTGCCTGCGCTCTGGATGCAACCGACTCGGCGAAGAAACCGAAGACTGGCAAAACGTCGTCTTCGATCTAGATCTAGCCAAGGCCATCCTACGCGGCTACCTATCGCTAGCCTCGGACTTTCTCACTGAGCAAGACTACGACTATTTGTACGACGCCATTCGACTGCTGGCCTTTGAGCTAGGACTGAGATTTTTTACAGATTACTTAGACCAAAATGTTTATTTCAAAGTGAAGCATCGCCGCCATAATTTGACGCGATCACTAGTCCAATTCAAGCTCACAGAAAGCATTGAGCAACAGGCCGATGCGCTAAAAGCCATCATTCAAGCATTGCGAGCCGACCACTCAATCATCCCAGACTAAACAAAATTTTCAGTACGCTGTCGCCTCAGTGCTTTGTGTCTCCATAAACTCAGCAGACAACAACTCAGCAGACAACGCACTGAAGACGCCCAGCCCAAATGTTAGGGTTTAAAGCATCCCCATCTATCACTTACCACTTCTATGCCCTCCCCCTACCAAGGCCAGTCCACCGCCAAAACAGCCTTTCTGCTCTCTTCCGCAGTGGGCTGGCTCATTGTCGGTGCTGCGCTCATCTATCTAGTGCCCTACGCTCTTAATCTCTTTCGCCCCTCCGAACTCACCGGCACCTGGATGTCTACCCTCTCTCGCAGCGGCTACAATCCAATGCTAGCGATTGGCGGCGGCGGCACCGCCTTGGTTGTGACCGTACTGGGCAACTGGATTTGGCATCAAAAGTTTGAAGGAAAGGTCTAGACAATGGCCTTGACAGACAGCCCTAAAGCAACCAGCCCTAAAACTAGCATCCTAGAAACCGACACCATGAAAACCATCGGCCTCCTCGGCGGTATGAGCTGGGAATCGACCATCGAATACTACCGATTGCTCAATGAAACGGTCAAAGCTGAGCTAGGGGGGCTGCACTCCGCCAAGATTCTGATGTACTCTGTCGATTTTGAAGAGCTTGTCGAGCTTAAGCACAAAGACGACTGGGGCAAAATTGGCCGCATCCTAGCCGAAGCCGCTGCCCGCCTCGAAACCGGCGGTGCAGACTGCATTGTGCTCGCGACTAACACCATGCACAAAGTCGCAGATAATATCTCCATGTCTGCTAAAATTCCGCTCATTCACATTGCCGACGCCACTGCTGATGCCGTTAAGCAGCAAGGCATTCAGCGAGTCGGGCTGCTGGGCACCCGGTTCACCATGGAAGAATCTTTTTACAAAGACAGACTCATTCATCAGCATGGCCTAGCCGTACAGGTGCCCAACAGTGAATCGCGAGATTGGGTACATGACGTGATTTACGACGAGCTATGTCTGGGAAAAATTCGAGAAGAATCGCGCGATCGCTTCCAACTCATCATCGCCGATCTCATTAACGCTGGCGCTGAAGCCATCATTCTAGGCTGCACCGAAATTGGCCTGCTCGTTCGCCCCGAAGACAGCACCGTCCCGCTGTTCGATACCACCGTTATCCACACCAGAGCTGCCGTCGAATGGGCCATCGCATCAGCAAAACGCTAAACCCAACCTTCTCCAAACTCCCGTAGCCAGCGTTACGGAAACGCTGGGAAAGACCCACCTCCACAGCAACAATCAAATAAATTCTCACAGGCAGCAGTCTCAAAAACAACGTATTTGCTACGGCGCACCCACAAATTCAACTAGCAGACTGTGACTCTCTTTAAAGTGTCTCTTTTTTTCCTAAAATTTCTCTTAATCCGCTTAAATCTGCCATATAACTAGTGATATCTCTTAAGAGATACTGCAGTAATAGCTTCAAATTCAGTAAAACCACGCAAGAAGAGAGCGTTGTAGTCCAAAAAAACACAGCAAAAAACGCTTTACGTTATCTGTTACTAGCGGCTCATCCATCGCTAAAGCGTAGATAGTCCCGGCGACAGATGACTTGTCTCAAAAACGGGCTTAATGTGTAGTTCTTGCAAAGCGCATTGGCGCACCTATCGGTAGAGATACGGTCTTAGCAAAAATACGGTCTCAGCAAAGGTACGGTCATCACAGCCGGTAAATACGGCTGCTCTCCCAGTCGCCCTTTGTCATTATAAACCTGTTATCCAAGGATTATCTCGCACAGTTCCTTTATGGCGAGACAAAACAGCAAAATAAGACCGGCAAGACAGAACCCGTAAGACCGGCTTTGTTTCTAAGTCGCCCAGCACATTAGCAGTTTACGTGGGTGCCCGACTAGCAGGTCCTAATACGCGTTCAGTTCAGTCTCAAAGGCCGTCTAAGCGATCGCTCAATCAGCGGCTAAAAAAGTAGATAGAAGCGCGTCAAGTAAGACCCAACGGTACTTCTGTCTACCCCAAAGACCCTCCATTCAAGGTTATTCTTCTCATGCTAAAATAAACTCATAATGATTCCGAGTTATCTACGACTCATTTAAATGTCCTACCCCAAAAATCAGTCTCGAAAAGCAGCAGTGATTTCTTTCTCGGCGGAGGCCCAGCAATATGGAAACAACAAAAGTTCAAACAACCCGCAGCGTAGAGGCAGCTAGAACAGCAGTGCCTAATAGCAAGCAGCTTGGCAGCAAGCAACCTGCTTCCGAAAAGAAAGTCGTAGAAAATAAGGAATTCGTGAACAAAACGACCACCGCAAAAACCACCGCAAAAGCCACCGCAGAAACCACCGCAAAAACAGCGCCTGCCAGCACTAAAGCAAGCGCTCAAGCAACCAAGGCCCAAGCCACTGAAACGCCAGCCGCTAAAAAGAAGACTACCAAGCGCAAAGCCGCAAAGCCGCTCTACACAACTGATGCTGTTCGCGCCTATCTGCACGAAATTGGGCGTGTGCCTTTATTGAGCCATGAAGACGAAATCGTTTTAGGCAAGCAGGTTCAAAAGCTGATGGCGTTGCTTGCCATTCGAGATGAGCTGGTTGAGAAGCTGCCAGAAGGGGCTGACGCTGAGACAGAAATCTCAATCGCAGACTGGGCAAAAGCCGCTGATATGACCGAAGCCGAACTGAACAATCATCTGCGTCGGGGCAAGCGCTCTAAGCACAAAATGATTGAAGCCAACTTGCGCTTAGTGGTCGCTGTGGCGAAAAAGTACCAGAAACGCAATCTAGAATTTCTCGATTTGATTCAAGAAGGCACCCTTGGGCTAGAGCGCGGTGTGGAGAAATTTGACCCGATGAAGGGTTATAAGTTCTCGACTTATGCCTACTGGTGGATTCGCCAGGCAATTACGCGGGCGATCGCTCAGCAGGCTCGCACTATTCGTCTTCCCATTCACATCACCGAAAAGCTCAACAAAATCAAGCGAGTTCAGCGCGAGCTTTCTCAAAAGCTAGGTCGCAGCCCTAACGCCGCCGAAATTGGCGCAGAGCTAGATATAGAGCCAAAGCAGGTACGCGAGTATCTCTCTATTGCCCGTCAGCCCATCTCTCTAGATGTGCGCATTGGCGACAATCAGGACACCGAACTGCAAGACCTTTTAGAAGACGACGGGGCGTCGCCCGAAGACTACACCGTACAGCAGTCGCTTAAGCAGGACTTGTTGAGAATGCTCTCTGAGCTGACAACTCAGCAGCAGGAAGTCATCAACTTAAGATTTGGCCTTGCCGACGGTAATCCGCTGTCTTTAGCCAAAGTTGGGCAGCGCATGGGCATCAGCCGCGAGCGTGTTCGTCAGCTAGAGCAGCAGGCGCTCAAGCATCTGCGTCGCCGCAAAGCGACTATTAACGGCTACTTGGCCGCTAGCTAGTCTTGAGTTAAGACATTTGGTTAAGCATTTAGCTGAGACATTTAGTCGAGACGTTCTTTTCTAAAGCTAGAAAGAAGCGTTAAGGAAGGAACGCCTGATGGAGTATCTATCAGGCGTTTTTTCTTAGGAATTAGATTTTACTTTAAGCTTCACTTTAGATTTCACTATCGAGCACTATCGAGGCTGTACCGCGTCATCATTTATGGGCTTTGAATTTTGCGCCTAATTCAACCGAGTCATCTGCTCTTTTAATGTGGCCGCTGCCTGCTTTAACGGGGGCAATAATTCTAGGGACACCGCCAGCGCGTTCAAATCTTTGAAGTCTGGGTGTTTCTCTTTTTTAGGGCCGTGATAATCGCTCCCGCCTGTCATCACCAATCCGTATTCCGAGCAATATTCTTCTAGCTTGCGAGTTTGGCTAACGCTGTGCGTCGGATGATAAACTTCCAGTCCCATCAATCCCGCCTCAATCAGCACGGGCAGAATAGTTTCTACCGTGCCGCCCCGAAAAAATATAAGGATGCGCCCAAACAGGCACCGCCCCACAGCTCAGCAGTAGCTCAATCCCTTCTTGCGCCGTAAACTTCTCGTAAGGCACATAGGCAGGCCCGTCGTCTTTCAAAAAGCGGTCAAACGCCTCATTGCTAGAGTTGACATGTCCTGCTTTTTTCAGCGCAGTGGCAATATGCGGTCTGCCCGGAGCCATTGAGCCACTCATATCGGGCAGATCAATCGGGTAGCCCAGCGCTGCTAGCTTTTCCGCCATTTTTACTGCGCGGCGTTTACGGCCTTCGACTCGCTCTTGTAGGGGCGATCGCAGCTTCTCCGCATCTGGGTAAAATCCCAAAATATGCATAGAGCGCCCATTGTAAACGGTGCTTAGCTCCAGACCAGGGACGATTTCGAGATCTAGCGGAGTGGCTTGGGCGATCGCCTCATCCCATCCCGCCATAGTGTCATGATCAGTAATTGCCAAAGCTTTAACGCCTCGGGCCACCGCAAACTCGACTAGCTCAGCAGGCGTCAGGCTGCCATCGGAACAGGTGGTGTGGCTATGGAGTTCTAGCATGGTAAAGAGGGAGTCGCGGTGGGATAGGAGAACGAAGGCTTTCTCTCTATGATAGAGAATATATGATAGAGAAAAATAAACGAGAGAAAAACAAACAAAGCCGAAGCCATCTAACCGATTGAACTGCAAAGTCGCTCAATCGGCGCTAAATAGTCCGCCGCCGCTTCCTCGCCCACCTCACAAGCCTTTCGATCTACTAATAGCAGATTCTCTCCCCAGATTACCTGGCCGATCTCTACGCTTTTCCCCCGATCCGGCTTCCAGTCTGCGCTCACAAACTTATTGGTCGCATCCACCACGCCACCTTCAAATAAATGCCCGATGGTGAAATAGACATCCTGTAACACTAAAGGCACCGACGGTCTGTGCAACTGACCACGGGAGTTGGGGCTACGCGCTTTATATTTTTCCCGAGGAAACAGGCCATAGAGATTTTTTAGCGAGGCCGAAATCAGCGGCTTACCTTTTAGATGAGTCTTTTTGAACGCACTCACTGAAATCCGGCAGTCTACTTCTTGCAGCAGCTTGGGGGCCATCATCGTTTTAAATCGCACCGGTGCAGCCGATAGATTCGGATACGCTATGCATTCCAGCTCATCCGCATTAAGCAGCCGCACTCCGGCTGTCAGCAGCGGCGTCAACCCGTTCTTTTCAGCGATATCTGCCAAAGACATTTTAGAGCAAACGCCTTCTACCACTAATATTTCGGCATGAGGACTGGCCGCTCGCAAACCCTTAATTACGTTATCTAAGACCGCTATGCTCACCGTGACAGGCGGCCCGACCGGATAGCCCAAATTTGGCTTGACTAAAATGCGTTGGGCAGCTTTAGCCGCTTCAGGCGGGGTGTAAATAGGTGTTTTAATAAAGGCTTCTGTGCGAGCAACACGAACTGAATTCATGACTTTTAAGATTGTGACCCCTGGATTTGAGCAGGAATATGAACGATGGACAGATGCGCTAGAGCGGGCAAACTCGCTGCGCCCTTCGCTCAAGAGCTGGTTTAAGGACATTCGTATTTTAGAAGATGGCAAACCGGTGTGGACGTTTGGCCGAGGCCGAAAGCATCCTGAATACTTAGGCCCTGGCACCTACGACCGGCTCGCTCGATTGTTTATAGAAGAGCAAACTACCCATAAAGTATCGCCCTGGCAGATTCGAGATCACCCGTTTGATTGGGGTAGCCGCACTTATTTGATGGGCGTGCTCAACGTTACGCCGGATAGTTTTAGCGACGGCGGCGAGTTTAATTCTGTTGAGGATGCGATCGCCCATTCAAAGCACCTAGTCGAATCCAACATGGACATCCTCGATATCGGCGGCCAATCCTCTCGCCCCGGCTCCCGGCCCATCTCGCTAGCCGAAGAGTGCGATCGCGTTCTTCCCATCATCCAAGCCATCCGCAGCTCCTCTCACGACTGGCTCAGAAATATTCCCCTCTCTATAGACACCACCCGCGCCGAAGTCGCCCGCCAAGCGATCGCCGCAGGCGCAGACATCATCAACGACATCTCCGGCGGCACTTACGAGCCAGAGATTTTTGCTGTTGCCGCCGAATTTGACGCGCCCCTCATCCTTATGCACCTGCGCGGCACCCCCGAAACCATGCAGCAAATGACCGACTACGAAGACCTGATGGGTGAAATAGTCACCTGCTTAGCAGCGCAGCTCGATTTGGCCGTTGCCGCCGGGGTGAGTCCTCAAAAGCTAGCCGTCGATCCCGGCATTGGCTTTGCCAAAACGGTGGCGCAAAATCTGACCATTCTGCGCGAGCTAGAAAAAATGCAGAGGCTAGGCTGTCCAATTCTGGTGGGCACTTCGCGTAAAAGCTTTATTGGCAAGCTGCTAAATCAGCCTGAGGCCAAAGAGCGCCTGTGGGGAACGGCGGCGACTTGTGATTGTGCGATCGCTCACGGCGCAGACATTCTCAGAGTCCATGATGCCCCTCAAATGCGCGATGTTTGCCGCATGGCCGATGCTCTATGGCGAAAATCGCCGTAACACAGCTTTATCTATCGTTAGTATCTATAGCCCGGTATCCAGACTGTTCTACACTGAAAGGCGCAATCTTTTATCGAACAAGAGGGTTCAGGTTCATGAAGCAATATAGAGCAGTTGTTGGCGTCTTACTCGCAATGGTCGCTACCTTTTTGGTGAGCTGTAGCGGTGGCCCCAAGGCTGTAGCCCCCACCTATACACCTGAGAAAATCTCACAGCTCCAAAACTACGTGGGCCGAGTTGAGCAAGCGCGCGGCCGGTTCAATGAGCTAGAGCGCTACATTCAAAAAGACAATTGGGTAAACGTAGACAACTTCACCCACGGGCCACTCGGTGACATCAAAGCTCAGATTGTCCGACTCAACGGTCAGCTACTACCAGACGATCAAAAAAAGGCGAGAGTTTTGGCCGAAGAAATTACAGGCCACCTACAAAGTCTCGACGAAGCTTCTTTAGCTAGAAACTATCAGGACGCTATTTTTCAGTTCGAAGAGCTTAAAACGGATTTTGACGCTTTGCTAGACATCGTGCCCGCAGAAACTCGCCTCAAAGCGGAGAGGGCAGAAAAGCCTAGCGTTTACGAAATGACAACTCAGTTCCCCGAAGAAGAAGAAGGTCGCGCAGATCCTGAAAACATGGTGCGCGGCTCCATTTTGCAAGACGGTGGCTCTAGAAAGATACAGGAGAAAGCTGACAATATTAAAAGCACTCCCCAGACGCTGACAGAGGGTAACAATGCGGGTAACGCCATAGATAGCCTGCAAAAAGCAGAAGGCAAAGACAAAAAATAAACGAGATAGACTAGAAATAAACTAGCGATCTTTTGTTTTTGTTCTACTTCAGGCAAAGAATACTCGAACAGATTTAGCGCTGAGCTTCTCGTTTTTTTAATCAAGGAACCAGAGGACATCTATACGCTAGAGACGTGCTCGCGCATTCTTTGCCATTTTTTATTTTAAAGATGGCTAAGCAACCGAAAATAGTAATTGTTGGCTGTGGCATCGTCGGTGCAGCGATCGCCTACGAACTCAGCCAAAAAATCGCCGCAGACATCCAAGTATTAGACCGACAGCCGCCCGCCCAAGGATCTACAGGCGCAGCTTTAGGCGTACTTATGGGAGCAATTAGCGGCAAAGTCAAAGGCCGTACGTGGAGACTCCGAGAAGCCAGCCTCCGCCGACATAAAACCCTGCTAGCCGAACTCACCGAGCAGGGTTATAGCATTCCGAATACGTCAGGGATTGTTAGTCTTTGCTTTGACGAAGATAAATTACCTCGATGGGCAGCTTTAAAAGAAAAAAGAGAAACGCAAGGCTGGCCGCTAGAAATTTGGCCCCCGGCAGAACTCAAAGAACGCTGTCCACAAATAACGTTAGCTAGCACAGAAGCAGATCCGGCTACCGCAACTAGACGGGTTAAAGCAGCCATCTATTCCCCTGCGGACGGCCAGGTAGATCCGATCGCGCTAACCCACGCACTGATCGCGGCGGCTGAAGGCGGCGGCGTTCACTTTCACTGGGATGCAGCAGTCACTCAGCTTGAGATCGAACATCAGCGCTGCGTAGCGGTTCAAACCGCTCAAACTCGGCTTGAAGCAGATTGGGTCATTCTGGCCGCAGGGCTAGGTTCTGACGTTCTCACTCAGTTTGCTAGCGAACCGTTAACGCTCATTCCCGTTCTCGGACAGGCCGCCGCCATTCAGCTTCCCGAAACGCTGGGACTAAGGGATTTTCAACCCGTTATCAATGGCGACGACATTCAATTTGTGCCGCTAGGAGAAGGTCGCTACTGGCTAGGCGCAACGGTAGAGTTTCCCTCGGAAGATCAAATTCTTGAAGCCCAAACAGACGGAGTTGAAAGGTTGCTAAAAGGCGTGGAGCGGTTTTGTAGTGCGATCGCCCAGGCCAAAGTCATCAAAACCTGGAGCGGCTTACGCCCTCGCCCCGTCGGTCAGCCGGCTCCCGTCATCAAGCCGTTGGGCGACATAGAAAACGTAACCCTAGCAACCGGCCACTATCGCAATGGGGTCTTGCTAGCGCCAGCCACTGCCTTAGCCGTCTGCGAACTGTTGAACAAGAGCGATCGCTTCACCTTCTTACCCTAGACCCTAAACCATAAGCCCTAAACCATAAGCCCTAAACTCTGGCACCTAGCACTTTGCACGTTCAAGATAAACTGATGAAAACTGCTGAGAACTAAGAACTAATAGCACGCCTCACAAGCTCATTTAATTAAAATATCTCGCCCATACTTCACCATGACAACCGACCTCATTTGCCTACTTGCGCTCGCCCTCTGGTCTATTCCACTCAACCATATTCCGGCCCTGGGTCGAGCGACCAAAGCGGGCGTTGCTTGGGCGGCTAGCAATCGAGAAACATCGGTAGAAGGCCCGCCCTGGGTAGGTAGAGCCGACCGGGCGCAGCGCAACCATCACGACAACCTAGCGATGATTGCCGCCGTCATTCTAATTGCGCACATCACCGGGCAAAACGATGGCATTACCGCCAACGCTGCGATCGCTATTCTCGCGTTTCGGATCCTCCACGGCGTCGCTTATATTGCGGGCATTGGCTCGGTGCGATCGCTCGCGTACATCGGCTCCATCATTGGGCTAGGCGTTATTGTCTGGCGCATTCTAGCCGGGTAGGAATAATCCTGTCAAAATCCTGTCAAAGAACCGCTTTTAGCGCAGCCCTCCAACGCCTAATAAAAACGGTAGTCCATGCTGAAGTAAATAAATGCCGACTGGTTGCTATCACCTAGCTCATCTACTTTCATTAGCGGAATCCCCACATCCAAACGCGCCTGCACATTTTTCACCAGATTCGTAATCACGCCCACGCCCGTGCCCAATAGCTGCCGCTGCTCGCTCGTATTGCCCTGGTTGTTCCATACCGCCGCCATGTCGAGAAAGGGCGCAATCTGAGTTGCGGGCGAGCCATCCTCATTTCGCAAAACCGTCGTCCGATTTTCGACAGAAGCCCGAAAACCATTATCGCCAAAGCGAGCATTCTGACTATAGCCCCGCACAGAAGTGGCCCCACCAATAATGAACTGATCCGCGCCTAGCAAACTATCGGGAGAGGCTTGCAAGCTCGCCTGTAACAACAGCAAATTATCCCGGTCAATCACCTGCGTCCGCTGCACCTGCCCTATCCAGCTAAAGAACTGCCCGTCGGCTTCGCCATCAGATCGATTCGTGGCAGCCCATAAACCGGTGCCCAGGTTAAACTGCGATCGCAATCCCCAAGCGCCCTGGCGATCGCGCTTCCAATAGTCCTGACTAAACTGAAACACACTCGTCCGCGTTGCATCAATCACCACATCACTTACCAACGTTTCGCCCGTGCGATGACGAAACCCCAGCGATAGCGCCAACGCCTCATTCGGCTGGCGAATAATAGGCTGACGGTAGGTTAGCTCGTAAGTATCCGAAGCGCCTCTCACGCCCAGCGCCTGCAACGCTGGATCGATTAGCACAAAGCTGCCAGGCAAATAGCGAGCCTGCAAAGTGCCGTCTAGCGCATTGAGCGGCAAACTATAGTCAAAGCTGTAAGCATTAAACCCACCGGCCGTACTGCGAAAAGCCGAGGCCGAGAGGCGATCGCCCCAGCCCAACGGATTATTAAACGTCGCCTCTACGCCCATTCGAGCCACACCCACACTCGGCGGCGAATTTGTATCAAAAACAGCGCGGCCCGAAAACCAGGGCGACTCCAGCACCCGCACAATCAGCAAACTTTGGCCTTCTTCTGTCCCTGCCCTCAAGCTCGCCTCAATGCGATCTACCAGCGGATCGGCCCGCAATAGCTGAAGCTGAGACTCCAACTCGAACTGGTTGAGCGGGATTTTATTGGCAAGGTTAACGCGATCGCGCACATAGTTTGCCAGCCGCCGCGTCCCTTCCACGCGAATCTCTTCCAAGCTGCCTTCCACCGCGCGAATCTGCACCACGCCGTTCACAATAGACTGCTCGCTCAGCACCGCTCTAGACGTAATGTAGCCATTCTCTAAATAAAGTCGAGTGACATCCTTAGCGACTTGACGCAGCTCGCGCAGGCCCAGCTTCTGACCCTCGTACGGCAAAACAATCGGCTCCAAATCCTGAGCCGAAAACACCGTACTGCCCACCACTCGAATGTCACTAATAAGAACTTTCGTCGTATTCGTCGGTACATTCGGATCAGGTTCTAAAACAGCTGGCTCAGGTAAAACGGGTGCTGGCTCAGCTAGAGGCTCCAGAATCTCCTCTGGCTTCGAGAGTTCGCTAGCAGGCGTGTTTTGACTCAGTAAAGGACTCGTTTTTACAATGTCTGTATCTATAAAGCCAGCCGTTTTAGAGCTGGGTAAAGCTGTCCTACGCGTAGACGAATTTTTCTGTGGCCACCAGTCTAAAAGCGCGACCTTCGGTTGGGGAAGATTGCGCGCTAGTTGCTGAACAGCCAGCTCATCCTCATTCACGACCACCTTACGAGACTCAGAAATACGAGACTCAGAGGCTAGGCGCTCAGATGCGATCGCCGATCGGGACAAAATCGCACCGCCGCCCAAGATACCGATGAAGACAATGCCTTGCGCCAGCCCGGCTTTCATACGTATCAATTACTTAGCTTCTAATTTATTAGCTGTCAACTCAAACAGGCATAGGCAGATCGCAAAATGAATATCGAAGATCAGACATCCGCAGCCCGACTTAGGCTACCCACTTTCAATCTAATATCAACAAAAGTTGAAATAAATTCGTAGTTTTTAACAGCGGCGCTCACAGCTATCCAATAGCAAATATCCACTAACGAATTTTCAGTCTCCAGAGATATTGAAATCAGCCCTACCAAACGCTAAAGTAAGCGGCAATTGCCAGCAAGATGGCACTATCCCCATTACCAGGATTACTCATGGCCGCCAAGCAACCCCTCACCGGCATCGAACTCGTTGACTGTGCTAAAGCCAACGCCCCGCAAGGTGTACAAGAAGCTGCCAAACTCTGCGGCTACGGCGATCATATCAGTGACTTTCAGTCAGCCCTAAAAAAAGCGGGAGAAGACATGGGTGTCCAACTCAACGAACTTAACGACCTGATCACCGACCAGTCCATTGCTAAGCGAACTTCCGTAATGGATGTTGGCCCTGTAGAGGACGACAACATCTCTCACCTCTAAAAGTCCTACCCGCCCACTCCCGGAATAAAGCTCGTACTAATTCGTTTAATCACCCGATTCGCAATATCGGCATAGCTCACTTCGCCCGCCAAAATTTGTCCCAATCGCTTCGTCGCCGTAGGTCGCTTAATGCCCACCCGGTAGCCAATTTTAGGCACGCGAAAAAACACTCCAGCAATCCGCTGCGCCCACTGCATATCCGCCCCCCAACTCTCATGAATTGTCTGCGTATAGCCTGCTAGCGCGTCGGGTACGCCGTCTAAAGCTTGAGAAATGGCCTCACCCGCCTTCATGCCGCTATATAGCGCCGGACGAATTCCCTCCGCCGTTAGCGGATCGACAATCGCTGCCGCTTCACCCACAATCAGCGCCTGCTGGAAATGCAAATTGTGATTACCATCCCATAGCTTTAGCGGTTGGCTGTACAGCTTGCCCTGCTCAAACGTCACATCAAAATCCGATACGTACTGCCGCAGCGGCGTCTCCAAATCTTTCAGCGAGCCACCAATAAAGCTACTAATGCCCATCGAATAACCCTGCTGCTTTGGAAAGCTCCAAACGCAACCATTTTTTGCGAGGCCAAACTCAAAGCTAAACGCGCCGTCGGTAATCGGCGAGGCCACCGGCACTTCCAACACTCCCGCCTCGCGCGTTCGGTGAGGCCGAAATCCCAGCCAGTCTGCCATTGGCCCCTTTGGCCCATCCGCAGCTACTAAATAGCGCGCGGTAAATACCTCGTCAGCGACATTGATTCGCCAATGGTCGCCCAAAAACTCAATGCCCGTCACCCCCATCCGATCTTTGAGCTGAGCGCCCTCAGCCACCGCCTGCTCCAGCAAAAACTGGTCAAACACATCGCGCCGGACAGTCCAAATCGGGTCAGTTTCCAGCTCCGCATCAATCGCGTCACCCAGTTTCCAGGTGTAGCGAACCCGACGAACCTTACCGTCAATCGCAGGCGAAAAGTCAAAGCCGAACCAGTCCGCCACGCTCGGAGACACCGCACCGCTGCAAGGTCTATATCGAGGCAGCGCGGCTTTCTCCAAAATTAGGACGTTACGGCCTGCTTTTGCCAAATGATAGGCCGCTGAGCTACCGGCAGGCCCGCCACCGACAATAATGCAATCAAACATGTTTACAGTAGATGCTCTTTAAGCAAGAAAAATCGAGGGAGCGTTCCTTTTTTGTAGGATGAAGCGCTAGCCTATCCCCATTCGAGCTTAAACTGTCTGGATCGTTTTCTCTTTATCTGCCAAAGCCTCATCAATCTGCTTGATGTACTTGTCCGTTAGCTTTTGCACCTCGTCCTGCATGTCTCTAGACTCATCTTCAGAGATATCGCCCGCTTTTTCCTGCTGCTTCGCCAAATCAATTCCATCTCGGCGAACATTTCGCACCGAAACCCGGCCTTCCTCGGCGTACTTACCCGCAATCTTGACGAATTCCTGACGCCGCTCTGTCGTCAGCGGTGGAATATTCAGCCGAATCAACGAGCCGTCGCTATTGGGCACTAGGCCCACGTCCGACATCGAAATTGCCTTTTCAATCAGCTTGATCGCGCTTGGATCAAACGACTGAATCATCAGCGTGCTCGCATCCGGCGTCGAAATATTCGCCAGTGATTTCAGACTCGTCGGACTGCCGTAATAGTCCACCATAATTTTGTCGAGCAAAGACGCACTCGCTCGGCCCGTACGAATGGTATTAAATGCTCGCTGAGTAGACTCAACGGCCTTTTTCATCGCGTCTTCAGCTTCACCCAAATCAGCTAACTTCACAGGACTCTCCCACAATAGTTCCAATATTTTCACCGTTTATGGCGCGGTTGATATTTCCTCTAACTGAAAGGTCAAACACCACAATCGGAATGTTGTTATCTTTGCACAGTGCGATCGCTGTGCCATCCATCACCTTAAGATCTTTTTGCAGCACATGGGTATAAGTCAGCGTTTGATAGCGCTTGGCTGCTGGATTTTTCGCCGGATCGCTGTCGTAAACGCCATCGACTTTGGTGGCCTTAAAGAGCACTTCGGCGTTAATTTCTGCCGCTCGCAAAGCTGCCGTCGTATCGGTTGTAAAAAACGGATTGCCCGAGCCGCCGCCAAAAATGACCACCCGACCTTTTTCCAAATGGCGAATAGCCCGACGGCGAATATAAGGCTCTGCTAGCTCCTGCATCGTGATCGCTGTCTGCACTCTAGTCGGCACGTCAAGCCGCTCTAGGGCATCTTGCAAGGTCATGGCATTCATAACCGTGGCGATCATGCCGATGTAGTCAGCCGTGGCTCTGTCCATGCCCGCCGACGCACCTTTGACGCCTCTAAAAATATTGCCTGCGCCAACGACAACGGCTAGCTCAATGCCCTGCCGGGAGACATCGGCAATTTCTTGGGCGATCGCATCTACCACCGTCGGATCGATGCCGTAAGCTAGCTCACCCATTAGGGCTTCACCACTTAGTTTTAGCAATACTCGCTGATAGGGTGTACCCATGCGTGATCTATAGTTAAGTCAGTAATTTCTACATCAAGATAGCAGTCAAAGCGTCGGGGGCGATACCCTCTCCGTTTCTTGACACAGTTTTTAAGCGGTTTTTCCTTGCCCTCCTTACTGATTCAATCTGCAGTTGTTCTCACCTGGCTAGCCATCGTCGGCGGACTGTCCGAAGTGCTGCGGCGAACAGGTGCGCAACCCGAAACTACCCGCAAAGTTGTCCATATCGGAGCGGGGCACGTCATTCTCATCGCCTGGTGGATGAGCGTTCCGGCCTGGGCGGGCATGGTCGCCTCCGGAGTGTTCAGCAGTATTGCTCTTTTGTCTTACAGATTTCCACTACTCCCAGGCATCAACAGCGTTGGCAGAAAAAGCTTGGGCACCTTCTTTTATGCCCTTAGCATTGGCTTATTAATTTTCTGGTTTTGGCCGCTACAGCAGCCTCAGTACGCCGCGATAGGTATTTTAACGATGACCTGGGGGGATGGCTTGGCCGCTCTAGTTGGTCAGCGTTTTGGGCGGCATCCCTATCAAATTTGGGGCGAAAAAAAGAGCTGGGAAGGGAGTTTGGCGATGCTGTGCGTCAGCTACGTCGTATGCGCTGCCGTCTTGCTGGGGGTGGATGGACTGACCCTTGAAATCTGGGCGATCGCCGGAGCCAGCGCCGCCCTCGCCACTCTGCTAGAATCAGTCTCAAAGTACGGCATCGACAATCTCAGCGTACCGCTAGGGTCAGCCGCCATCTGCTACTGGTTAGCCCAAATATTGTAGGACTCAAGTTTTAGCGTTAAAGCCTCAAACGCTAAGAATAAATGCGTCCTATAGCGCAATCTCACCGGTTTCGCCCGTTCGAATACGAATGGCTTCTTCAACCGGAGATACAAAAATTTTGCCATCTCCGATAGTCCCAGTCGCCGCAGATTTGGCAATCGTTTGCAGCACAGTTTCTAGCTGGGCATCTGCTACGACCAAAATCAACCGCTTTTTAGTTAAAAACTCAACGGTATACGAAATTCCTCTGTAGGTGCTGGTTTGTCCTTTTTGCCGACCAAACCCGCGTACCTCCTCTAGCGTCATGCCAGTTACCCCAGCCTCTACTAAGGCCATCTTTACGTCTTGGAGCTTTTCAGGTCTAACAATTGCTTCAATTCTCTTCACGCTAACGATCCTTCAATAATAAAAAGTGCTATTTAACCGCCAGTGAGCTAGTCAGCCGATTTCATCTAACCATCTGGCTTTAAAGCTGACAAAACATTTGCAGAGAGCTTACTCCTTTTTTAGCCACACTATCAGATAAAACCGCTACCAAAACGACTCAAAGAAGGGGTCAATACAATAGTTTGTAGTTTTTTGGACAGTTTTCAAAATTCAGACGTTATGGCCTAGCCGTTAGCTCAGCGCGCAGAATTTTGCAGTGGTCGTAAAGTAGCGGCAAAAGCTCCCGAGCCTGAGCGATCTCTCCACGACAGGCGATGCTTTCTAATTACATAGCGATCGCTGATATCGCACCCGCGCCAACGTTAGCACTCGCCCCTCTCAACGCATGGGCAATATCCCCTATCGTTTGAAGCGATCGCCGCTCAACTGCCTGGTCTAAATTGGTCAGACTCTCTTCAGCGTCCTGCAAAAACATAGCCAGCAATTCAGCCGCAAAGTCAGGATCTTCGTCAGCTAGCTGATCCAGTCGCTGCCAATCAAAGTCTGGCTGTACAGAGGGAAGACCTTTTAACATGGCCGATACACTTAGAAAAAAACGACTAAAAAAACGACTGAGAAGAGAAGCGAAAACCTAGACCTATAACAAGAACAGTCATCAAAAGGCTCATGCGATCGCCCTAATCCTCAGGGTTCCTAGCTCTCTAGTTACTTATGCGCTTTTAAAGGCGAGCTATCTTTAAGGCCCATTTTTACGACTCAGATCACATATTAACGGTGATTTTGCTCACGCAAATATCGCTTTGGGCTATCAATCGGCTGGAGATTCGCCATCGTCTAGGCACCAAGCGATCAGCATAATTGCGCCTCCCCAGAAAGCCCAGCGGGGTAACCGAATCCAGTCCAAAGGGGGGAAAGCGTCTGCAATGTTAGACATGACGAAAGCAATCCAGATAGCCGTTAGTAAAACAAACATACCCATGGTGGATAACTCATAATTTGGTGTCGGCGCTTTTGGCTTTCTCTATCTTTTCAGACTTTTCAGAAATTTGGGCCGCGGAGGTTCGGGCCGCAGAGGTTCGTTTCAGCGATTGTCCATTTGTAACCGAGCGCCACACTTTTTTTTGAATAGCGAAAGACAGCGGCAGGATGTAGAGGCGATTTTGACTGACTTCCCTAACATGCGGCTTTACAGGCAAAAAGTCATCTCCAAAGCGGAAGAGATGCAGGCGAAAGTTCTAAAAGTGGCGCAAAAGCCGTTTTTTAACCTGTTTTCAAAAAAAGGCTACGGTGCAGCCACGACTAAACTTACGAACTCATTCGGACATGCTGCGGGTTACTTTTGCGGGTTTGTTTTATGGGAGCTTAGTTTTATTCGGAGTAGCGCGATCGCATTCAAACAGGCATCACCGAAAAATGATCAAATCCCTAGCCAACATCTTTATTAAATGACATATTAAACGACGTTTCGACCTAAACCTCTAAATTCAAGAACCATCAGCTGGCGTCACAAACAACCCGCCTGCCGATACAATAGGGCTGACAAACGAATCGTTCTAGCACATGGCCCCAGACAAATCAGTTTCACCTAATCCCGATAACAGCGACTCCGGACTAGAAGGCATTCGGGCGGCCAGACTGCAAAAGGTAGAAGACCTCAAACAAGCAGGCATGATTCCCTATGCCTATCGCTGGGAGATTACGCATTCTGTTGCGGTGCTACAAGAAAAATTTGCCGAGTTAGAAGCGGGCGCAGAAGAAGACTTTGCCGTCTCCGTGGCCGGACGCATTATGGCACGCCGAGTCTTTGGCAAGCTGGCCTTTTTTACGCTACAAGACGAAACTGGCACGATCCAGCTCTATCTAGAAAAAAAGACTATTCAAGCCGAAATGGGAGCAGCCGACGAGCAGGCGTTTAACCATCTTAAGCAGCTCACAGACGTAGGCGACATCATCGGCGCAAGCGGCACCATCAAGCGCACCGACAAAGGCGAGCTATCGGTAAAAGTAAAGCAATACGCCATGCTCACCAAGTCGCTTCTGCCACTGCCCGATAAGTTCCATGGACTCACTGACGTTGCCAAGCGCTACCGCCAGCGCTACGTAGATTTAATTGTGAATCCGGAGGTGCGCGAAACCTTCCGCAAAAGAGCGCGAATTACTGCTGGCATCCGTCGCTACTTAGACGAACTCGGCTACTTAGAAGTCGAAACGCCCGTTCTGCAATCAGAGCCTGGCGGCGCAGAAGCGCGTCCTTTCGTCACCTATCACAACACGCTAGACATGGAACTGTACCTGCGGATTGCCACCGAGCTACACCTGAAGCGAATGGTCGTAGGCGGCTTCGAAAAAGTCTTCGAACTCGGCAGAGTATTTCGGAATGAAGGCACTTCCACCCGGCACAACCCCGAGTTTACGACCATTGAAATGTATCAGGCCTACGGCGACTATCAGGACATGATGGCGCTCACCGAAGGCATGATAGAACAGATTACAGAAGAAGTGGCTGGCAGTAAAACTGTGACTTATCAGGGAGCGGAAATTAGCTTCGCAACGCCCTGGAAGCGCATAACAATGCATGAAGCCGTAAAAGAAAAAACGGGCATTGACTTTAGTCAGTTTACAGATGTTGAAGCTGCGAAGAAGGCAGCAAAAGACGCTGGCATCGGTGATGTAGACGGTTGCGAAAGCGTTGGCCATATCCTGAACGAAGCGTTTGAACAAAAAGTAGAAGAGACTTTGATTCAGCCTACGTTTGTAATGGATTATCCCGTAGAAATTTCGCCTTTAGCCAAGCCTCACCGCAGTAAGCCTGGATTGGTTGAGCGCTTTGAGCTGTTTATAGTGGGTCGAGAGACGGCCAATGGGTTTTCGGAGTTGACTGACCCGGTAGATCAGCGCGATCGCCTAGAACTTCAGGCCGCAAAAAAGGCAGCAGGTGATTTAGAAGCCCACAGCGTAGATGAGGACTTTATTACCGCGCTAGAGTACGGAATGCCGCCGACCGTAGGCCTAGGCATTGGGATTGACCGACTGGTGATGGTATTGACGGATGCGGCAAGTATCAGAGATGTGATCGCCTTTCCCCTACTCAAGCCAGAGAAGGTAGAAGGTGAAAAATCTGAGAACAACACTTAATTCTGTTTGCGTGTGTTCTGGTCGTGCGCATTCTGATCGTACGCATTCTGTTTGCGCATGAACCTATGCAAATCTATCTTTTGATTTTGAGAAAAGCATCTTTGGATAGATTCACTTATAAGGCCGTTTAGATATGCTGGTAATGTTCAAATCATAATAAACAATTGGAGAATACTCATCATGGGTCTTGACGATAAGATTAAGAACGCCGCTAAAGATGTCGAAGGTAAGGTTCAAGAAGCCGCTGGTAAAGTTACCGATAATAAAGAAGCTGAAGCCAAAGGTAAAGCTAAGCAGGCAGAAGCTGACGCTCGTAAAGCTGGAGAGAGTGTTAAGGACAACGTCAAAAGAGCAATTGACTAGACCGACAAGTTCAGTAATCTAATTAATCTGAGATCTAATTAATCTGAGATCTAATTAATCTGAGATTTAGTTAATCAAATAGTTTTAGTAAATATCCTGATGTCTGCTACATTTTAACTAGCTCGGCCAGGTAAGATTATCAGAAGTAACAAGATTGGCGCTACAACTGTTTTGAACAAGAGAAATCGTCTTGAGCGCATAGCTTGGGACGATTTTTTTACGATCTCCTTACAATTATTTATCAATAGCCTATCAGTAGCCTACAGAACTCTCATTTCTTTAAAAGTTCTGCAAAGGCGCTATTGATCAGACCCTGCAAGATTGCCGTATTTGGGAGACCAAAACCCGCCCTCATAGCTCTGAAAAAAAGCCACTTCTTTACATTTTCCCTGGCGATTTTCTAGCAGAGAGCAGCGCAACATTATCTTGTCCTTTCCTTCTTTTTGATAGTGATGGCGAATTAACAACGCACCACAGATTGGGCAAGGATAGTTTGTAAATGCCTTCGGATCGCTCTCCCGCTGAGCGGATGGTAGCTCGTAGCCCTTTTTACCCGGATTCCAAAACATCACCGTATCGCACAGCGGATCGCCGCACCTTAGAAAGTGGTTGGCCTTCAGCTTTTTAGAGCGAGAAGGAATCTTGTTAAGAGTTTTAGAACACTTTGGGCAATTTACTTTACTTTTTTGTTCTTTTTTTTCTGTTTGAATATTCGCAGCCGCCGCCTTTCTAATAGGTTCCTTACGTACCTTTACAGGTTTACTTTTAGCACCCTCACAGTCTCTCTGCTTTGAAACTGTTTGCCTTGAGACCGTCTGCTTTGGAACTGTTTGCCTTAAAACCGTCTGCTTCGCATCTGACAGCTTAAACTGCTCGCTCTGCGCTACTAACGTTTTCATCGTTCCTGCCGACAGCTTCTGCCTAGCCGCTGTCAGTGCGGGCGCAAAATACTCTCGATGCCAGCCGGTTAAATATGCTTGCCACTCCTGCTTTCCAGCGGCGATCGCATCCAAATCTCCTTCCATTTTCGCCGTAAACTCCGGCTGAATCAAATCCGGCAGCAGCTCGCCCAAAGCCGCATCTAAAGACAATCCTAGCGCCGTTGGCTGAAGCTTGTCTTTGAGTGAATGAACATAATTGCGCGATCGCAGCACCTTAATCGTTGGCGCATAGGTACTGGGCCGACCAATTCCTTTTTTCTCCATTAGCTGCACCAGTTTCGGCTCCGTATACCTTGGCGGCGGCTGAGTTTGCTTTTGATCCGCCTGTGCCCTTTTCAGTGTCAGCGCCTGCCCCTCTCGCACCGTCGGCAACTGCGAATCCGCGCTCAAATTATTCCAGTAGCGCGTGTACCCCGCAAACTCAACAACCTGCCCTCGAGCCTCCCAATAGGCCTCATTAGGCACCTCTCCCGACTGCGAGACAATTCGAGTTTTCTGCAGCCGTACCGCGCAGCACAACGCAGCTACCGCCCGATTCCAAATCAGCGCGTATAGCTTCGCCGCATCTCCCACCAAACTATTTTGAGCGATCGCCGGTGTAAAGGTCACATCCGTTGGGCGAATTGCCTCATGCGCCGCCTGCGCTCCTTTGGCCAAACGATGCAAAGCCGCCTGCTTCGGCAAATTCGTTGGATCGTGCTGGGTTAAATAATCCCTCACTGATTGTTTGAAGGGTGCAGCCAACACAACAGAATCTGTCCGCATGTAGGTAATATGGCCTGCCTCGTACAGCGACTGCGCCACCTTCATCGTTTTATCCGGCGAAAACTTTAGCTTCGCGCCCGCTGCCTGCTGCAAAGAAGAGGTAATAAGGGGCGGTGGCGGGTTCTGTTCTTTGGTTTTGCCTTCAACCGCAATGACTTTGTGTGGATTGGATTGAGCGATCGCCACTAACCGATCTGCCTCTGCCTGAGAAGAAACCCTTTCTCCCTCGTCCTTTTCCCCTTCGCTGGCCAGGCTTCGACTGCGCTCAGCCTTCGTTTTTGGCGCTCCGCCAGCAGAGGTAGAAACGTCCTTACGCTTGCT